>NZ_JBFRFC010000009.1:0-173231 GCF_052114625.1 Stenotrophomonas sp. 2YAF26
CCTCAGCACTCGGCTGTTGCCTTTGCTCTTGCTCTTCTTCTTTTTATTACTGCGGTGGCGGCCGCAGGGAACTGTCAGGGGCCGGGCGGGTGGGCTGGACGGGGGTGTCAGCCACATGGATGCGGCTGCCAAGCCTCCAGGGACGGATTCACGGCGTCCCCCGACCAGCCCACCCGCCCGGCCCAATTACATGATCCCGCTTCTACGAACCCCCACCGCAGAGGGGGCTCAGCCCGTTGGCCGGGAAACCTCAGTAGCCCGCCGCCTGCCCATCCTTGCGGCTCTCCGATGCGCCGTAATACACGCCCGTTTCCGGATCACGCAGGATCGCCTGATAACCACCATACGGACCATCGGCGAACACCACCCGGTGCCCCTTGCGCATCAACGCACGCACCGTCTCGTACGGGAACCCGGTTTCCAGGTTGACCTCGCCACCATCGGTCATCGCCGTCGCCTGCCCGGTCGGTTCGGTCGAACCCTCGTGCTGGATGCGCGGCGCGTCGCCGGCTTCCTGCAGGTTCATGCCGAAATCCACCAGGTTCATCACGATCTGCGCGTGCCCCTGTGGCTGCATCGCACCGCCCATCACGCCGAAGCTGGCATACGGCTTGCCGCCCTTGGTGATGAAGGCCGGAATGATGGTCTGGAACGGACGCTTGCCTGGTGCGTAGCCATTGGGATGATTCTTCTGCAGCACGAACATCTCACCGCGATCCTGCAGGATGAAGCCCAGCCCCGGCGGTGCCATGCCGCTACCCATGCCGCGGTAGTTGGACTGGATCAGCGACACCATCATGCCGTCGGCGTCGGCCACGGTCATGTAGATCGTGTCGCCCTCTTCCAGCTGCTTGGGCGTACCCGGCTGCACTTCCTTCAGCGCCTTGTCCATCGAGATCAGCGCGCGACGCTGCGCGGCGTACTCCTTGGAAATCAGCTTCTGTACCGGTGCAGGCTGGAACGCCATGTCGGCGTAGAAGCGCGCACGATCGGCGAAGGCCAGCTTCTTTGCTTCCACGAACAGATGCACGTGCTCGGGTGAGCCGAACGGAATCTTCGAGAAGTCGTAGCCTTCCAGTACGTTGAGGATCTGCAGCGCGGCGATGCCCTGGCTGTTGGGCGGCAGCTCCCACACGTCGTAGCCGCGGTAGTTGCTGCTGACCGGCTCGACCCACTCGCCATGATGGTCGGCCATGTCCTGGTAGCTCAGGTAGCCGCCGTTCTTCTTGAAGTAATCGCCGATGGTGTGGGCGATGTCGCCCTTGTAGAAGGCATCACGGCCGCCGTCGGCAATCTTCTGCAGGGTGTCGGCAAGGTTGGGGTTCTTCCACATCTCGCCCTTGCGCGGCGCGTGGCCATCGATCGTGAACTGTTCCTTGAAACCCGGATACTGCGACAGCTTCGGCACCGAGCGATCCCAGTAATAGGCAATCACTTCGGCAACGGGATGACCGTCGCGCGCGTAGCGGATGGCCGGGGCCAGGTTGTCGGCCATCGGCTTGCGGCCGAAGCGCTCGTGCAGCGCGAACCAGCCATCAACCGCGCCCGGCACCGATACCGGCAGCGGGCCGGTCGGGGGGATCTCCTTCAGGCCACGACGCTGGAACTCGGCCAGGGTGAGTGACTTCGGCGAACGGCCCGAGCCGTTGTAGCCGTAGAGCTTCTGCGTCTTCGGGTCCCACACGATGGCGAACAGGTCGCCGCCGACGCCATTGCCAGTCGGCTCCATCAACCCCAGCGCTGCGTTGGCAGCAATGGCGGCATCGACGGCCGAGCCACCGGCCTTCATCACGTCCAGCGCGATCTGGGTAGCCAGCGGCTGCGAGGTGGCGGCCATCGCATGCGGGGCGATCACCTCCGAACGGGTGGAGAAGGTGTGGCCGGTAATGCGGTCGGCGGCCTGGGACAGCATGGGCACGGCAGCCAGCACGGCAGCCGCCAGCAGGGAACGGGCAAGACGTCGGGACACGGTAGGGTTCCGAATGGAAGGGTGGTGACCCGATCTTCGCTGCTGCGGCGATCAGGGGCTATCGGGCATAGGTCATGGACGACAGTCCTTTGGTGGGTGCGGACCTTGGTCCGCACTGCTTTCGGCTTCGATGACTCCGGCGCGGACCAAGGTCGGCACCTACCAAGGCGAAATCACCCGGAATCCGCGCAAAAAACCTGATGAAAAGAGTGAATTCGGGTTCACCGAAACACTTTCAGCAGCAACCATCTTTGTGCCACAAGCGATTGCACTGCATGCAGCGGAAACTGACGGGAATAGTGCTGCGAGGGTTGACACAGCGGAAATGGCTGTGGTTTTCTCGATCACATGTTGCATCACAACACACCACCGCGAACCCACATCGAAGCCGCCGATACCGGCGCCGCCTCGCTGCGTTCGATTCTTGTGCTCGTACTTATTACCCAACCAACAGGTGCGGGACGAGCCAGCGTGTAAGCAACAAACACACCGGAACTCTTCAAAAACCCGCACCCGCCCAGGTGCGGGTTTTTTCATTTCAGGACCTGGTTTCAGACGCAACCACCATGACCACCGCCTCCTCCACAACCTGGACCTGCTGCACCACGAACTCTCGTGGTGGCAGTACCTGTGCGATGCGCGGCGCTGCCCTCCCCACTTTTCCCTGACCGGCCGGTACGTCGCTTCGACTGCCGGCCGTCTTTTTTCTTCCCACCCGCAAGGAACCTCCCCCATGAGCACCAACGAACTGCCCCAGACCAAGATCGCCGTCATCGGCTACGGCAGCCAGGGCCGCGCGCACGCGCTGAACCTGCGTGAATCCGGCTTCGATGTGGTGGTAGGCCTGCGTCCGGGCGGCCCCACCGAGGTCAAGGCACAGGCCGATGGCTTCACCGTGAAGGCACCGGCCGATGCGGTGAAGGATGCCGACCTGGTCGCGGTGCTGACCCCGGACATGGTGCAGAAGAAGCTGTACGAGGACGTGCTGGCGCCGAACATGAAGCAGGGTGCGGTGCTGCTGTTCGCGCATGGCTTGAACGTGCACTTCGACATGATCAAGCCGCGCGACGACCTGGACGTGGTGCTGGTCGCACCGAAGGGCCCGGGTGCGCTGGTCCGTCGCGAATATGAAATCGGCCGCGGTGTGCCGTGCATCTGGGCGGTCTACCAGGACAAGAGCGGCAAGGCAGCTGAGTACGCGCTTGCCTATGCAGCCGGCCTGGGTGGCGCGCGCGCCAACCTGATCCAGACCACCTTCAAGGAAGAAACCGAAACCGATCTGTTCGGTGAGCAGGCGGTGCTGTGCGGCGGTGCTTCGGCACTGGTGCAGGCTGGCTTCGAGACGCTGGTGGAAGCCGGTTACCAGCCGGAAATCGCCTACTACGAAGTGCTGCACGAACTGAAGCTGATCGTCGACCTGTTCTACGAAGGCGGCATCTCGCGCATGTTGGAGTTCATCTCCGAAACCGCGCAGTACGGCGACTACGTCAGCGGCCCGCGGGTGATCGACGCCGGCACCAAGGAGCGCATGAAAGAAGTCCTGAAGGACATCCAGGACGGCACCTTCACCAAGAACTGGGTGGCCGAGTACGAAGCGGGCCTGCCGAACTACAACAAGTTCAAGCAGGCCGACCTGGAGCATCCGATCGAGAAGGTAGGCAAGGAACTGCGCGCCAAGATGGTCTGGTTGCAAGGTCAAGCCGCGTAACAACGCGGCACCCCCACCCGCTCTGCAAGGTTCCCCCATGAACTCTCCCACACACCGCAGCGCGCCGCCCAACGGCGCGCGCTGGCTGACCCAGGCGCTGGAGGCCGAGGGTGTCCGTACGCTGTTCGGCTACCCGGGCGGCACCATCATGCCGTTCTACGACGCGCTGGTGGATTCGTCGCTGAAGCACATCCTGGTGCGCCATGAGCAGGGCGCGGCACTGGCCGCCAACGGCTTTGCGCGTGCCAGCGGCCAGGTCGGCGTCTGCGTGGCGACGTCCGGGCCGGGCGCGTCGAACCTGGTCACCGGCATCGCCGATGCGATGCTCGATTCGGTGCCGATGGTCTGCATCACCGGCCAGGTGGCCACGCCACTGCTGGGCACCGATGCGTTCCAGGAACTGGATGTGTTCGGTTTGACGATGCCGATCGTCAAGCACAGCTGGCTGGTGCGCAGCGTCGATGATCTGCCGCGCGTGGTGGCCGATGCCTTCCGCATCGCCCGCGAGGGCCGTCCCGGCCCGGTGCTGATCGACCTGCCCAAGGATGTGCAGCTGGCCGATGCCAGCCACCTGCCGGCGCATGTGCCGGCCAACGTGGAGCCGCCGCCGGCCGCTGCCGACGCCGCCATCGCCGAGGCCATCGCCGCATTGGCCGCTGCCGAAAAGCCGGTGGTCTATGCCGGTGGTGGCATTGCCCTGGGCGATGCCGTGCAGGACCTGCGCGCGTTCGTCGAAGCCAGCGCCATCCCCACCGTGATGACCCTGCGTGGGCTGGGCGCGCTGCCTCCGCAGCACCCGCAGTCGCTGGGCATGCTGGGCATGCATGGCACCCGTGCGGCCAACATGGCCGTGCAGGAGAGCGATCTGCTGCTGGTGCTGGGTGCACGTTTCGATGATCGGGCGACCGGCAAGCTGGCCGAGTTCGCACCGTTTGCCCGCGTGGTGCACATCGATGCCGATGCGTACGAGATCTCCAAGCTGCGCAGCGCCGATGTCGCCGTGCCCGGCAACGTCGGCCACGCCATCCGCGCCCTGCGTGCGGCCTTCCCCTCCCCCAAGGCCCACCAGGACGCATGGCGCAAGCGCTGCGCACAGCATCGCGATCGCTTCGCCGCACGCTACGACGCACCCGGCCAGCACATCTACGCGCCGGCGCTGCTGAAGCGCCTGAGCGAACTGGCGCCGGCCGATACGGTGGTGGCCTGCGACGTCGGCCAGCACCAGATGTGGGTTGCGCAGCACTGCCGCTTCACTCATCCGCGCAACCACCTGACCAGCGGTGCGCTGGGCACGATGGGCTTCGGCCTGCCGGCGGCGATGGGGGCGCAGTTCGCCTGCCCCGAGCGCACCGTGGTGCTGGTCTCCGGCGATGGCAGCTTCATGATGAACGTGCAGGAGCTGGCGACCATAGCCCGCTGCCGCCTGCCGGTGAAGATCATCCTGCTGGACAACAGTTCGCTGGGCATGGTGCGGCAGTGGCAGGAACTGTTCTTTGCCGAGCGTTACAGCGAGATCGATCTGTCCGACAACCCGGACTTCGTCGCCCTGGCCAAGGTGTTCGGCATCGCGGCCACGCGCATCGATGCACGTGATGACGTCGAAGGCGGCCTGGCCGCGCTGCTGGCCGAACCCGGCCCGGCCCTGCTGCACGTGGCCATCGATGCACGCGCGAACGTGTGGCCGCTGGTGCCGCCCAATACCGCCAACAGCACCATGCTGGAAAGCAACCCCGCACATGCACGCCAGGAGATCCCCAATGCAATACCGGCTTGACCTGGTGCTGCAACCGGCCGAGGGCGCGCTGCTGCGCGTGATCGGCATGGCCGAACGTCGCGGTTTCGCGCCGCGCGCGATCACCGGTGCGCCGGTGGCCGCCGATGATGGTCGTTGGCACCTGCAACTGGTGGTGGACAGCCAGCGCCCGCCGGAAACACTGTGCCGGCAGATGGAAAAGATCTACGACTGCGTTTCGGTGCAGATGACCGCACTGGAAGGAGTATCCGCATGAACGCCCGTACCGTATTCACCACGGTGCCGGTACGGAGGCGTCTTCTTCGCCGCGCGTGCCCGCACGCGGTGGTCGGCAACACCCTGCTGGTGGCCCATGCCGGCCGCTGATGCCAGCAAGGAAAGCGATGTCGGCGACGTAACCGTTGCCGACGTACTGGCTGCGCAGGCCCGCCTGCGCCGCTTCCTGCCGCCCACTCCGCTGCACCATGCCGAGCGCTTCGGCACCTGGCTGAAGCTGGAGAACCTGCAGCGTACCGGTTCGTACAAGGTACGCGGCGCGCTGAATGCCCTGCTGGCCGCCCGCGAACGTGGCGATACCCGGCCGGTGATCTGTGCCTCCGCCGGCAATCACGCCCAGGGCGTGGCCTGGGCTGCTTATCGCCTGGATGTTCCGGCCATCGCCGTGATGCCGCATGGCGCACCGGCCACCAAGATCGCTGGCGTCGCCCACTGGGGCGCAACGGTGCGCCAGCATGGCAACAGCTATGACGAGGCCTATGCGTTCGCCGTCGAACTGGCGCAGCGTCATGGCTATCGCTTCCTGTCCGCGTTCGACGATGCCGATGTCATCGCCGGCCAGGGCACTGTCGGCATCGAGCTGGCCGCACATGCGCCCGACGTGGTGATCGTACCGATCGGCGGTGGCGGCCTGGCATCCGGCGTCGCTTTGGCGCTGAAGTCGCAGGGCGTGCGCATCGTCGGTGCGCAGGTCGAGGGCGTTGATTCGATGGCCCGCGCGATCCGCGGCGACGTGCGCGAGATCAATCCTGTGCCGTCGCTGGCCGATGGCGTGCGGGTGAAGATCCCCGGGTTACTGACCCGCCGCCTGTGCACGTCGCTGCTGGACGATGTGGTGATCGTGCGCGAAGCCGAGCTGCGCGAGACCCTGGTGCGGCTGGCACTGGAAGAACACATCATCGCCGAAGGCGCAGGTGCACTGGCCCTGGCCGCCGGGCGTCGCGTCGCCGGCCGCCGCAAGTGTGCGGTCGTCTCCGGCGGCAACATCGATGCCGGCGTGCTCGCCGGCCTGCTCACCGATATCCGCCCGCGTCCGCCACGCAAACCGCGCCGACGCCGGGCAGAAACTCCGCGCTCGCCCAGCAAAGCGGTCGCTACCGTTTTCCCAACGCCTACCCCTTCCCCCCTGCAAGCCGTCGCACCCGCTGTCGAGGAGATTTCCCTGTGAACACCATCGAACGAATTACCACCCCGCGCATCCGCATCTTCGACACCACCCTGCGTGACGGCGAGCAGTCCCCCGGCTGCAGCATGAGCCCGCCGCAGAAGCTGGTGATGGCGCGTGCGCTGGACGAACTGGGCGTGGACATCATCGAGACCGGCTTCCCGGCCAGCTCGCAGTCCGACCGCGAGGCGATGGCCCTGATCGGCCGCGAACTGCGCCGCCCGAGCCTGAGCCTGGCGGTGCTGTCGCGCTGCCTGCAGGCAGACATCGAGACCTCGGCGCGCGCACTGGAAGCGGCGGTCAACCCGCGCCTGCATGTGTTCCTGTCGACCAGCCCGCTGCACCGTGAGCACAAGCTGCGGATGACGCGTGAGCAGGTACTGGAATCGGTACGCAGGCACGTGTCGCTGGCACGCTCCTACATCGATGACGTGGAGTTCTCCGCCGAGGACGCCACCCGTACCGAGCTGGATTACCTGATCGAGGTCTCCCGCGTGGCGATCGCTGCCGGCGCCACCACCATCAACCTGCCCGACACCGTCGGCTTCACCACGCCGGAAGAAATCCGCACGATGTTCCAGCAGGTCATCGCCGGCGTCGCCGATGTGCCGAACGCAGGCAACGTGATCTTCAGCGCACACTGCCACAACGACCTGGGCCTGGCCGTGGCCAACTCGCTGGCCGCCATCGAAGGCGGCGCGCGCCAGGTCGAATGCACCGTCAACGGCATCGGTGAACGCGCCGGCAACTGTTCGCTGGAAGAAATCGCGATGGTGTTGAAGGTGCGCCAGGCCTTCTACGAGCAGGACACCGCCATCGACACCCCGCGTATCGTCGGTACTTCGCAGCTGCTGCAGCGCCTGGTCGGCATGCCGGTACAGCGCAACAAGGCCATTGTGGGTGCCAATGCCTTCGCCCATGAATCGGGCATCCACCAGCACGGCATGCTGCGCCACCGCGGCACCTACGAAATCATGCGTCCGGAAGACGTGGGCTGGGAGGACTCGCAGATGGTGCTGGGCCGCCACAGTGGCCGTGCTGCCGTCGAAGCGCGCCTCCGCGCCTTGGGCTTCTGGCTGGAGGAAGACGAGCTGAAGCTGGTGTTCGAGCAGTTCAAGGGCCTGTGCGAGCAGCAGCGCGTGGTCACCGATGCCGACCTGCAGACGCTGATGCAGGGCGGCTCCAACGCACAGGGCTACCGCCTGGCTTCGATGACCATCAGCGATGTCGGCAGCCGTGCCAATGCGCTGGTCGAACTGTCCGACCCGGACGGCAACCGCGTGGCCGAGACCGCGCAGGGTGATGGCCCGGTCGACGCACTGTTCGGCGCCCTGTCGGCCGCCACCGGCGTGCAGCTGATGCTGGACAGTTACCACGTGCACAGCGTCGGTATCGGTGCCGACGCGCGTGGCGAAGCCAACCTGAGCGTACGCCACGAAGGCGTGGAGTACGACGGCACCGGCACCAGCAAGGACATCATCGAAGCGTCCGCGCTGGCCTGGCTGGACGTGGCCAACCGCCTGCTGCGCCAGCGCCAGGCCAACGCCGGCATCAGTACTGAATCACCTGCCACCGCCATTGCCTGAGGAATGTGAGATGAGCGCCTTCGACACCGCAACCACCACCAGCAGCGCTGGCCAGCAGTGGAATGCCCAGGACTATGCGATCGATGCCGGCTTCGTGCCGACCCTCGGTGGCGCCGTAGCGCGTCTGCTCGACGCGCGGGCCGGCGAGCGCATCCTCGACCTGGGCTGTGGCGATGGCGTACTCACCACCGAACTGGCCCTCAGCGGCGCACACATGCAGGGCGTCGATGCCTCGCCGGAAATGGTGATCGCCGCACGTGCACGAGGTGTCGATGCGCAGGTGATGGACGGCCACGCCCTGGCCTTCGATGGTGCGTTCGATGCGGTGTTCAGCAATGCAGCCCTGCATTGGATGCCCGACCCGGACCGCGTGCTGGAGGGCGTGCGCCGCGCCCTGCGCCCCGGCGGGCGCTTCGTCGCCGAGTTCGGCGGCCATGGCAACGTGGCCACGATCGTTGCTGCCGTGCAGGCCGCGCGCGTCGCCCATGGCCATGGTGCCAGCGCATTCCACTGGTACTTCCCCAGCGCTGATGCCTACGCAGACCGCCTGCGCCAGCATGGCTTCCAGGTGCAGCTGATCGAATGCCTGCCGCGACCGACCGCGCTGCCGACCGGCGTTGCCGGCTGGCTGCGTGTGTTCGCCGCTCCGCTGCTGGACGACCTGCCGGCCGAGACGCGCGCCACGGTGCGCGATGCCGCTACGGCCCTGCTGGCCGACCTGCCGCGCAATGCTGCCGGCCAGCCACTGGCCGACTACGTGCGCCTGCGCGTGCTCGCGCGGCGCCGCTGACCTGCCCCTGTTACTTTCTCTCTCTTCGATGTCCGCTACTCCGTACTCCTGCCAGGCAAACGCATGACTTCCGCACCCCGCACCCTGTACGACAAACTGTGGGACGCCCACGTGGTGGTTCCAGAAACCGACAGCGCGCCCGCCGTGCTGTATATCGACCTGCACCTGATCCATGAAGTGACCTCGCCGCAGGCCTTCACCGAGCTGCGCGAGCGGGGCCTGAAGCCGCGCCGTCCGGATCGGACCAAGGCCACGATGGACCATTCCACGCCGACCCTGCCGGCCGCTGCCGACGGCACGCTGCCCTACGCCAGTGCCGCCTCCGAAGCACAGGTCGCGATGCTGGCGCGCAACTGCGCCGAGCACGGCATCGAACTGTTCGACATGGCCTCGGACAACCGCGGCATCGTCCACGTGATCGCACCGGAACAGGGCTTCACCCAGCCGGGCATGACCATCGTCTGCGGCGACAGCCACACCTCCACCCACGGCGCATTCGGGTCGCTGGCCTTCGGCATCGGCACCAGCGAAGTCGGCCATGTACTGGCCACGCAGTGCCTGCTGCAGCGCAAGGCGAAGACGCTGGCGATCACCGTCGATGGCAAGGTCGCGCCGGGTATCGGCGCCAAGGACGTGGTCCTGCACATCATCGGCGTGATCGGCGTCAATGGTGGCACCGGGCACGTGATCGAGTTCCGCGGCAGCACCATCGAAGCGATGGACATGGAACAGCGCATGACCCTGTGCAACATGTCGATCGAAGCCGGTGCACGCGCCGGCATGGTCGCGCCCGACCAGGTGACGTTCGACTTCGTCGCCAATACGCCGCGTGGCCCCAAGGGCGCCGACTTCGACGCTGCCGTTGCCCGCTGGACGCAGCTGCGCAGCGATGAAGGCGCGCGCTTCGACAGCGAGGTGCACATCGATGCCGCCGATATCCGCCCGACCCTGACCTGGGGCACCCACCCCGGCACCGCCATCGCGGTGGATGCGCCGATCCCGGCGGCTAACGATGCCGCCGCGCAGAAGGGCCTGGATTACATGCACTTCCAGGCGGGACAGACGCTGGCCGGCACGCCGGTGGACGTGGTGTTCGTCGGCTCCTGCACCAATGGCCGGCTGAGCGACATGCGCGAAGTGGCACAGGTGCTGCGCGGCCGTCGCGTCGCCGAGCGCGTGCGCATGCTGGTGGTGCCTGGTTCTGAGATCGTCAAGCGCCAGGCCGAGGCCGAAGGCATCCATGAGATCGTGCGCGCGGCCGGTGCCGAATGGCGCGAACCGGGCTGTTCGATGTGCATCGCCATGAATGGCGACCTGGTCGCCCCCGGCCAACTGGCGGTCAGCACCAGCAACCGCAACTTCGAAGGCCGCCAAGGCCCGGGCTCGCGCACCCTGTTGGCCTCGCCGATGAGTGCTGCCTGGGCCGCGGTGCAGGGCCACGTTGCCGATGCCCGTGAACTGTTCGCCCAGGAGGTGGCCTGATGAGCGGCTTCCGCACCCTGAGCTCGGCCAGCGTGGTGCTGCGCCAGACCAACATCGACACCGACCAGATCATTCCGGCGCGGTTCCTGTCCACCACCGAACGTGCTGGCCTGGGCCGCAATGCGTTCAACGACTGGCGCTGGCAGGCCGATGGCTCGCCCGTGGCGGACTTCGCCTTCAACCAACCGCACAATGCCGGCCGCAGCATCCTGCTGGCCGGGCGCAACTTCGGCTGCGGCTCATCGCGCGAACATGCGCCGTGGGCACTGACCGATCTCGGCCTGCGTGCCATCGTCAGCAGCGAGATCGCCGACATCTTCCGCGGCAATTCGCTGAAGAACGGCCTGCTGCCGATCGTACTGGACGAGGCCGACGTGCAGCTGCTGATGCAGCGCCCTGACGATGAGCTGACCATCGACGTTGCGGCGCGCGAGCTGCGCACGCCCGATGGCCGCGTCTACTCCTTCCCGTTGGACGGCTTCTCGCAGACCTGCCTGCTGGAAGGCGTCGATCAACTGGGTTATCTGTTGGGCCGTGTCCCTGAAATCGAACGTTACGAGAGTGAGCATGCACGCTGAAATTGTTGTCCTGCCCGGTGATGGCATCGGCCCGGAAGTGGCCGCCGCCGCGGTCGCCGTTCTGAACGCCGTCGCCAGGCGCTTCAACCACACCTTCACCTTCAGCGAGCACGACATCGGTGGCATCGCCATCGACCGCCATGGCGAACCGCTGCCGGCATCGACCCTGGCCGCCTGCCAGGCCGCCAACGCTGTGCTGCTGGGAGCCGTGGGCGGGCCGAAGTGGTCCGACCCGAACGCCAAGGTGCGCCCGGAACAGGGCCTGCTGGCGATCCGCAAGGCGCTGGGCCTGTATGCCAACCTGCGCCCGGTGCGCACCCATGAAGCCGCACTGCACGCCTCGCCGATCAAGGCCGAGCTGCTGCAGGGCGTGGACTTCGTGGTGGTGCGCGAGCTGACCGGCGGCATCTACTTCGGCGACAAGACCCGCGATGCCGACAGCGCCAGCGATCTGTGCCGCTATACCGTGGCCGAGATCGAGCGTGTGCTGCGCAGTGCCTTCCGGCTGGCGCAGCAGCGTCGCGGCAAGGTCACGTCGGTGGACAAGGCCAACGTGCTGGAAACCTCACGTCTGTGGCGTGACGTGGCCGCGCGCATCGGCCGCGAGGAATTCCCGGACGTGGCGCTGGAACACCAGCTGGTCGATTCGATGGCGATGCACCTGCTGGCCAAGCCGCGCGAGTACGACGTGATCGTGACCGAGAACATGTTCGGCGACATCCTCACCGATGAAGCCTCGATGCTGGCCGGTTCGCTGGGGCTGCTGCCTTCGGCCTCGCTGGGCGAGCCGGGTGCGGTGGGTATCTACGAGCCGATCCACGGCTCGGCCCCGGACATCGCCGGCAAGGGCATCGCCAACCCGTACGCGACGATCTTCAGCGCGGCGATGCTGCTGCGCCATTCGCTGGGGCTGGAAGCCGAAGCCGCAGCGGTGGAAGCGGCGGTGCATGCGGTGCTTGACGATGGCGTGTTCACGGCAGACCTGGCGACGAAGGGCACGGCGGTGAGTACGGCGGCGGCTACCGACGCGGTGCTGGCCAAGCTGGGCTGAAGCAGGCGGGTGCCGGGACATGCCCGGCACCCTTTGCATGTCAATCGGTAGCAGCGAGCCCTGCCCGGCGTGCTGCTGATCGCCCGGCATGAGATCCGCTCAGCGCGAAGTGCTGCGCGCGTAGTCGCTGGCGCAACCGGCAACAACGCGACCTTCGTCGGTGCGCATCACGATGTGCTGCGGGATCCAACTGCCACCGCTGAAAGCAACCGGAGGCAACAGGCGCTGCCAAGCGTCCTTGCCGACCGCGTGCGAGGTGTCCATGCCCGCTTGGGCAAGCACTGGCGCCACTGCAACGCCACCGAGATCCGCGCCGAAGAAACCACCGAACGCCAGCGCAATCGTGTGCGTGGAAACGCCGTACGCCTGGATGGGCGCCTGCAGCCCGATCAGCAGCAGGTGCAGATCATCATCACCAACGGTGTAGTTCACCTCGTTGACCGAACGGACATCCTGCGGCCATTCGAACTGCGGCTTTTCGGAAAGCCGCTGCCAGAACGCCTGCAGCCGGCGCATGCTGCCTTCGTCGGCGCGGCAGTGGATGGCATCCTGCAGGTCCTGGACGTCAACAGCCGGTACCTGAGGTACGGCTGCCTTGCTATCTTTCGTGGAAGGCGCGCAGCCCAGTCGATAGCCGTCGCCCGCACTGCGCACGATGATCGACGTGGTGGGCGCCGACCACAATTCGAACGGCTCCCGCAGCGAGCTCGACTGCAGCCGCAAGCCGTGCGCAGCGACGATACGATCGCGCTGTGCCGGGTCGAGCGCAACCGAGAACCCGAACGCATCAGCAAACAGCCGCGGCACTTCGACACCGTGGACCGTCATCGACTGTGGCGGAGTGATGACGGTCACCCGGTGATCGTCATCCTCACCCTCCTGCTCGAATCGCCAGTCGCGCAGGTACGGCGGTCGTTCCGCAGCGTCGGCATAGCGTGCCGCACGCAGTCGGCTGACGACGGCCTGCTGGACGTCCGCACTCGCGCCGCACTCAAGTACGTCCCGCAGGCCGTGCTGGAACAGCAGAGCATCGGCGTCAGCCGGCTGCGCAATGGCAGAGCCGCTGCAGGCGATCAGCAGCAGCGCCGAGGCGCAGGTCGTGCGGAAGAACATGGCAGGCGCTCCGGCCCTGGAACTGGCCGCTATTGTGCCCGTGAACGCCCTGAAGCTGTCCACTTGGGGATCAACAGTAGATCCACGCCATGCGTGGATGAAGCCAGGAGCATCCACGCATGGCGTGGATCCACGGCACGAACTCAAGCCTCGCGTGTCTCTACTTTGTGGTGTAACCACCGTTTACGAGGATGGTCTGCCCGGTCATCCACCAGCCGTCGGTCACCAGGAAGCGGATCCACGGCACGATGTCGGCGATGTCGGTCAGGCCGGTACGGGTGAATGCCGACAGCGCCGCGGCGGTCTTGTGATACGCCTGCGCATCGGCACTCTCGGCCGGATAGAAGAACGGCGTATCCATGGGCCCGGGACCGATCGCAGTCACCGAAATCCCACGCTCGCCAAATTCCTTCGATGCTGCGCGGGTGAAGTGTTCCACTGGCGCCTTGGTGCCGGCGTAGCTGGAATAGAACGGCGTGAACGCACCGAGCAGCGACGTCACCAGCGTGCAGATGCGGCCACCGTCGTTGACATGGCGTCCGGCCTCCTTGAGAAAGAAGAACGCCGTCTTCGCGTTGACCGCGCTCATCTGGTCGTACTCCGCTTCGCTGATCTCCAGCATCGGCTTCTTCAGCACTTTGCCGACAGTGTTGATGGCGATGTCAGGGCGACCGACGGCGGCAACCGCGTCGGCGAACAGCCGCTCCATCGCTGCGGCCGAGGTCAGATCGGCCTGCAACGCCACGGCCTTGGCACCTGCGGCCTGCACGGCTGCAACGGTCGCCTCGGCATCGTCCTGTGTAGCGGCGCTGTTGTAGTGGATGACGATGGCCTTGGCGCCCTGCTCGGCGAAGTCACGGGCGATCAGCCCGCCGAGGTTCTTGGCACCGCCGGCGATCAACACGGTCTTGCCCTGGATACGGTGGTCGGTCATGGCATCGGTCCCGGAAAGGGGCTGCCGGACTGGCAACCCTGTGCTGACGACGATATCGTGCAGAAATCGCGGATAAAGCCCGCAACATTGACTTAACTTTCCAGAGCGGGCGAACAATGGACCGGATCGAGCGTTTCCGCATCTTTGCCAGGGTGGTGGAGTGCACCAGCTTCACCCGCGCCGCCGACCAGCTCGGCCTGCCCCGCTCCACCGTCTCGGCGGCCGTGGCAGAACTGGAACAGCGCCTGGGTACGCGCCTGCTGCAGCGCTCCACCCGCAGGGTCTCCACCACCCACGATGGCGACACCTTCTACGCGCGCTGCCTGCGCCTGATCGCCGAAATGGAAGATGCCGAGTCGCTGTTCCGCACGGACGACGCGCAGCCGAGGGGCTTGTTGAAGATCGATGTACCCAGCCGGATCGGCCGCCGCATCATCGCCCCGGCCCTGCCGGACTTCTTCGCACGGCACCCCCAGGTCGAGCTGGACCTGGGCATGACCGATCGCGCGGTGAATCTGATCGAGGACGGCTGCGATGCGGTGCTGAGGGTGGGCCAGCTGGGTGACTCCAGCCTGGTGGCCCGCACGCTGGGCCAGCTGGACTTCGTCAATGTTGCCGCGCCGGCGTACCTGCACGCGCACGGCGTACCGCAGCACCCCACCGACCTGCAGCAGCACCGCGCGGTGAACTATGCGTCGCCGACCACGGCGCGGGTGGAGCCGTGGGAATGGCAGGACGGCGCGCAGCTGCGCACGCTGCCGATGCCCGGCTGGGTGCGGGTGAACAGCGCCGAGGCGTCGATTGCCTGCTGCGTAGCAGGGCTGGGACTGCTGCAGATTCCACGCTACGACGTGCAGGCCGAACTGCAAACCGGTGCGCTGGTGGAAGTGATGCCCCAGTACGCGGCGCAGCCGCTGCCGGTGACCCTGTTGCTGCCGCACCGGCAGCATCGCGCGCAACGTGTGCAGGTGTTCCTGGATTGGCTGGTGCCGCTGATGCGTGAGCGGCTGCAGTTGCAGGGGTGATCGGCCGGGCGGCTGCCCGGCGCCCGCAGATGCAACTGCAACTACAAAAGCCAGAGCGGCTCTGGGTTGTTGCTTGGTTGGCGGGGAGGGGGGCAGCTGGCGGGACACGCCGCAAGTACGTCCCTGTAGGCTCGGCCACGGCATCCATGCCGTGGACGGTCCCGCCAGCTGCCCCCTCCCCGCCTTCGACAATTTCCCGATGACGGTTGGTGGATCCACGCCATGCGTGGATGAGGTGTATCGGAAAGCAAGAAGGGGTCGGATCCGTTTTCCAATGGAAAACGGATCCGACCCCAACCMTCAGCACGCGGCTGTTGCTGTTGCTGTTGCCGTTGCTTTTCGCTCTTCTTCTTTCTCTTCCTGCGGTGCAGGCCACAGGACACTGTCCGTGGCCGGGTGGGCAGGTGGGCTGGGGGCGTAAGCGCCATGGATGGCGCGCCCGAGCCTACAGGGACGTACTTGCGGCGTCCCCCAGCCCACCTGCCCACCCGGCCCAACAAGCGATCCCGCTTCTGAACCCACCGCAGAGGGGGCTCAGCCCGGTGGCCGGGAAACCCGGGGCATCACGCCCCGGATTCATCCGGCTTGACCCGGAACCACGCCGCGTACAACGCCGGCAGGAACACCAGCGTCAGCACCGTGCCCACGATCAACCCACCCATGATCGAAATCGCCATCGAGCCGTAGAACGCACTGCGCGACAGCGGAATCATCGCCAGCACCGCCGCCAGCGCGGTCAGCACGATCGGGCGGAAACGCCGCACCGTCGCATCGATGATCGAATGCCAACGGTCATGCCCGGCATCGATGTCCTGCTGGATCTGGTCGATCAGGATCACTGAATTACGCATGATCATGCCGGCCAGCGCGATGGTGCCCAGCAGCGCCACGAAGCCGAACGGCGCGCGGAACAGCAGCAGGAACAACGTCGCACCGATGATGCCCAGCGGTGCGGTCACCAGCACCATCGCCGCACGCGAGAAGCTGCGCAGCTGCAGCATCAGCAACGTGGCCACCACGATCAGGAACAGCGGCATGCCGGCCTTGATCGAGTTCTGCCCGCGTGCCGAATCCTCCACCGAGCCGCCGGTTTCCAGCAGGTAGCCGCTGGGCAGCTCGCCGCGGATGCCATCCAGCGTCGGCACGATCTGCTGCACCACGTCCAGCGGCTGCATGCCATCGCTGATGTCGGCACGCACGGTCACCGTCGGCAGGCGGTTGCGGTGCCAGATGATGCCGTCCTCGAAGGCGTATTCCAGCCGCGCGACCTGCGACAGCGTCACCGCGGTACCACTGCTGGTCGGGATCGCCAGGCTGCCGAGCAGATCCAGCTGCGCGCGCTCGTTGTCCGGGCCACGCAGCAGCATCTCGATCTGGCGATTGCCCTCGCGATAGGTGCTCACGCTCATGCCCGACAACGAGCTGCTGAGGAACTGGCTGACCTGGGCACTGCTGACACCCAGTGCGCGTGCACGGTCCTGGTCGATCACCAGCCGCACCACCTTGCTCGGCTCGCTCCAGTCCAGGTTCACGTTCATCACGTGCGGGTTCTCGCGCACCTTGGCCTCGACCTGGCGTGCAATTGCCTGCACCTGTGCGATGTGTTCGCCGGACACGCGCATCTGCACCGGATAGCCGACCGGCGGCCCATTCTCCAGGCGCGTCACGCGCATCTGCACATCGGGGAACTGCTTTATCACTTCCTTCAGCATCCAGTCGCGGGTCGATTCGCGGGCCTTGGCGTCTTCGGTGAGCACCACGAACTGGGCGAAGTTGGTCGCCGGCAGCTGCTGGTCCAGCGGCAGGTAGAAGCGCGGCGAACCGGTACCGACGTAGGCCACGTAGTTACTGATGCCTTCGCGGCCCTTCAGCAGCTTCTCCAGTTTGTCGGCCTGTGCCTGGGTCGCGGCCAGCGATGCACCTTCGGCCAGCTCGATGTCCACCATCAGTTCCGGGCGGGTCGAATCGGGGAAGAACTGCTGCGGCACGAAGCGGAACAGCATCAGCGAGCCGATGAACAGGGCGATGGTCGCACCGATCACCCACCAGCGATGGCGCAGGCAGGTATCCAGGAACGACCGGAAGCGGGTGTAGAACGGCCGCTGGTACGGATCGTGGTCGTGTGCATGTTCCTTCGGTGCGATCCAGCGCGCCAAGGCCGGATGCCGGTCGGCCCACTGCAGGCGCTTGGCGCGCCAGCGGCCGGCCAGACTGTCCGGCTTCGGCAGCTGCGGATTGAACAGGTCCGGCAGCATCTTGTCGCCCAGGTACGGGATGAACAGCACTGCGGCAATCCACGACACCACCAGCGCGATGGTCACCACCTGGAACAGCGAGCGGGTGTATTCACCGGTGCTCGATGCAGCAGTAGCGATGGGCAGGAAGCCAGCAGCGGTGATCAGGGTACCGGTCAGCATCGGGAAGGCCGTGGACTCCCAGGCGAAACTGGCCGCGCGCAGGCGGTCGTAGCCCTGCTCCATCTTGGTGGCCATCATCTCCACCGCGATGATCGCATCGTCCACCAGCAGGCCCAGTGCCAGCACCAGTGCACCCAGCGAGATCTTGTGCAGGCCGATGTCGAAGTAGTGCATGACGAAGAAGGTCATCGCCAGCACCAGCGGAATGGTCACGCCCACCACCAGGCCGGTACGCAGGCCCAGCGAGAAGAAGCTGACCAGCAGCACGATCACCACCGCCTCGGTGAGCACCTGCACGAACTCGCCCACCGACTCTTCCACCGCATGCGGCTGGTCGGACACCTTGCGCAGCTGCATGCCGGCCGGCAGGGTCTTCTGCAGGCGTTCGAACTCGGCATCCAGGGTGGCACCCAGCTTGAGGATGTCACCGCCGTCCTTCATCGCCACCGCCAGGCCGATCGCATCCTGGCCCATGAAGCGCATCTTCGGCGAAGAGGGATCGGCAAAGCCGCGCTTGACCTCGGCGATGTCGCCCAAGTGCAGCGTGCGTTCGCCCGCCTGGATCGGGAACTTGCGGATGTCCTCGATCGAATCGAACTGGCCGGTCACGCGCAGCTGCACGCGGTCGGTCGGGGTTTCAAAGAAACTGGTGGCGCTGATCGCGTTCTGGTCAGCCAACGCCTGCTGCACCTGCTGCAGCGATACGCCCAGCGTGGCCAGCTTGGTGTTGGACAGCTCGATCCACACCTTCTCGTCCTGCAGGCCGACCAGGTCGATCTTGCCGACGTCGGGCACGCGCTGCAGCTCCAGCTGGATGCGGTCGGCATAGTCGCGCATCACCGCGTAGTCGAAGCCTTCGCCGGTCAACGCGTAGATGTTGCCGAACGTGTCGCCGAACTCATCGTTGTAGAAGGGACCGACGATTTCCCTCGGGAGCGTCGCGCGGACATCGCCCACGCGCTTGCGCACCTGGTACCACAGGTCGGGGATCTGCTTGGAGCGCAGGCTGTCGCGCGCCATGAAGATCACCTGCGATTCGCCCGGCCGCGAGTACGAACGGATGAATTCGTACTCGCCGGTGTTCATCAGCGCTTTTTCGATCGGCTCGGTCACCTGCCGCGAGACCTGCTCGGCGGTGGCGCCCGGCCACATCGTGCGTACCACCATCGCCTTGAAGGTGAAGGGCGGATCTTCAGACTGGCCCAGGTGCTTGTACGACCAGGCACCGATGACGGCGAACGCCAGCATCGCGAACAACACCAGCGCACGGTTGCCCAGCGCCCATTCGGAGAGATTGAAGCGGCGCACGGGTCAGTGCCCCTTGCCTGCGGCCGGCGCCGGCTTGGCAGCCGACGGTGCCAGCACCGGGCGGTTCTGGCGGTCGACCGGCGTCACCACCTGGCCTTCGCGCAGCAGATGGCCGCCGGCAGCGACCACCCAGTCCGACGCGCCCACGCCGGACACGACCGGCACGGCCTGCGCGCCGTAGGCACCCACCTGCACCGGCGTTGCCTTCAATGCACCATTGGACGGATTGACCACCCACACGCTGGCCTTGCCATCACTGCCGCGCAGCACGGCCGCCAGCGGCAGCTGCAACGCACCACTGCGCCCGGCGGTGGCGAACACCCGCGCACTCTGGCCCAGTTCCACTTCGCTCAGTGCTTCCGGCGCCAGGCTGACCCGCGTGGCATAGGTGCGCGCCTGTGCATCGGCGGCCGGGGCGATCTCGCGCAGGGTGCCCGGCAGCAGCTGGCCCGGGCGGTTCCACAGTTCCACCTGCACCGACTGGCCGACCTTGTAGTCACGGATGCTGCTTTCCGGCAGCGCGATCAGCACCTCACGGCCACCATCGGCGGCCAGGGTGAACACCGTCTGCCCAGCGCTCACGACCTGCCCGGCTTCGGCCTGGCGGCTGGCAATCACGCCATCGGCGGGCGCGCGCAACTGCGCGTACTCGGCCTGGTTGCGGGCCACGGCGAGGTTTGCCCGGGCGGCGTTGGCCTGGCCCTGCGCGGCCTTGAACGCCGCCGTCTGCTGGTCCAGTGCCGAGCGGCTCACCAGCTGGTCTTCAGCCAGCTTGGCGTAGCGCTTCTGGTCATCGCGGGCGCGCAC
Organism: Stenotrophomonas sp. 2YAF26; assembly: GCF_052114625.1. NCBI lineage: Bacteria > Pseudomonadati > Pseudomonadota > Gammaproteobacteria > Lysobacterales > Lysobacteraceae > Stenotrophomonas > Stenotrophomonas sp. 2YAF26. Next base: position 19,963 of record NZ_JBFRFC010000009.1, read on the forward strand.
CAGGTCTGCTTCCGCCGCCGCCAGCTGCGCCTGCGACGCCGCCGCCTGCGAGGCATAGTCGGCCGCGTCCAGCTCAGCCAGCAGCTGGCCCTTCTTCACCCGCTCGCCTGCGTCGACGTGACGCTTGACCAGATTGCCGCCAACCCGGAACGACAGGGGGCTTTCCTGGCGGGCACGCACCTCGCCGGGGTAGGCGGCCGCGGCTTGTCCATCCTGCGTGGTGGGATGCACCACCAGCACCGGGATGGCCGCCACCGGCTCGACGGCCTGCTTGCCGCACGCTGCCAACACCACGACCAGTACGCCTACGCCCAACCAACGCATGTTTTTCATGAGGTACAGGACCTGAAAAGAAATCCGGGGGGAACGCGCCGGCAACATACTGTTGCAACGCGGACATTAGTGAACCAGCCGGTATAGTATAAATATCGAACCGCTTGGTCTAGTATTAGCGGGATGAGTTCTCCCACTTCCCGAAAGCCGTCGGCCAAGCCCGCTGCCAAGGCTGCCGGTCCCGGGCGCCCCAAGGATCTGGGCAAGCGCGCGGCGATACTCGAGGCAGCCAAGACACTGTTCATCGAACAGGGCTACAGCGGCGTGAGCATGGACAGCATCGCGGCCCAGGCCGGCGTCTCGAAGCTGACCGTATACAGCCATTTCGGCGACAAAGAGACCCTGTTCTCCGAAGCTGTGCAGTCCAAGTGCATCGAGATGCTGCCCGACGCGCTGTTCGTGGCCGACGTGGAAGGCCCCCTGCGCGACCAGTTGCTGGGCATCGGCATGGCGTTCTTCGAGATGATCACCTCCGACGCGGCCCTGTCGATCCAACGGGTGATGATGGCCCCGGAGACCGACGAACGCCTGCGCGAACTGTTCTGGCAGGCGGGGCCCCAACGCACCTGCGAGGCGCTGGCCGACTTCATGCGCATGCGTGCCGAGCGCGGCGAACTGGACATCCCCGACTGCTACATCGCCGGCCAGCAGTTCCTGACCCTGGTGAAGGGCGAAGTGCACATGCATATGATGTGCGGCATGCCACTGTCACCCGTCGAGACCGATGCTGCGATCCATGTGGCCGCCAGTGTGGATTTCTTCCTGCGCGCCTACGCGCCGCGGGGGGCTGGGAACGCTGGATAACCAAAACTGAACGAACCGGAGGTCGCGATGACTTCCGGCACTGCGACCCCGGCCACCCCGCAGCTGATGCTCTGGGCGCGCCGCCGGCCTCCGGCACCGGTAAAATGGCCGGCCCACTGCGCTGGATTTGAACCTCATGACGATTGATTACGCCCACGCCCGCGAACTGATGGTGGAACAGCAGATCCGTCCCTGGGACGTGCTGGACATCAAGGTGCTCGACGTCCTGGCCCGCCTGCCGCGCGAGGCCTTTGTCGCCGACGCGCACCGGGCGCTGGCCTATGCCGATGTCGAACTGCCGATCGGCAACGGCCAGAAGATGATGAAGCCGGTCATCGAGGGCCGTACCCTGCAGGCACTGGATCTGCAGCCGGGTGACGAAGTGCTGGAAATCGGCACCGGCAGCGGCTTCCTGTCGGCCTGCATCGGCGCGCTGGCGCGCGACGTGCTGAGCCTGGAAATCGATCCGGAACTGGCCGCCGCTGCGCGCGCCCGCCTGGATGCCACCGGCCTGGGCACCAACGTGCGCGTGGAAGTGGCCGATGGCCTGGCCTGGCAGACCGAACGCCGCTTCGACGTGATCTGTGTCACTGGCGCCGTCGACGTGGTGCCGTCACAGTTTGCTTCGTGGTTGCGTCCGGGTGGTCGCCTGTATGTCATCCAGGGCCGTTCGCCGGCGATGGAAGCACTGCTGGTGAAGGCCGATGGCAGCACCGAGTCGCTGTTCGAGACCGATATCGATTACCTGCGTGGTGCCGCCCCGGCCCCCCAGTTCCACCTCTGAGTCCAAGGAAGCCGCAATGATCCGCCGATCCCTCGCTGTTGCGCTGGCCACTGCTCTGCTGCCGTTGTCCGCCCATGCCGCCGACCTGCTGCAGGTCTATGAAATGGCGCGCAATGGTGACCCGCAGCTGTCCGCCGCCGAATCCACCCGGCTGTACGACAAGGAAGGCGCCGTGCAGGCGCGTGCTGCCCTGCTGCCGCAGATCAATGGCCGGGCCCAGTTGAACCGTTCGCGCAGCGAGCCGAATGCCGACGCCAACTCCGGCTCGTTCACCAGCAAAAGTCGCAACTATACGGTCGATGGCACCCAGACGCTGTTCAATTGGACGCAGATCAACAACCTGCGTTCGCAGCGCGAGCTGAGCAAGGCGGCTGATTTCACCCTCGACTCGGCCAACGACAACCTGATCGTGCGCACCTCGGCGGCCTACTTCAACGTGCTGGTGGCGATCGAATCGCTGAACGCAGCACAGACCAACGAAGCGGCCGCGAAGAAGCAGTTCGACTTCGCCGACAAGCGCCTGGAAGTGGGCCTGGCGCCGATCACCGACGTGCACGAAGCACGCGCCCAGTACGACCAGGCGCGCGCCAACGCGATCGTTGCGCAGAACACGCTGGCCGACAACTACCAAGCCCTGACCGAACTGACCGGCCAGCCGGTGATGAACCTGAAGGGCCTGCCGGCCGATTTCCGTCCGGAAGTGCCGGCCAACCGCGGCAATCTGGACCAGCTGGTTCAGCAGGCGACCACGCAGAATCCGGCGCTGAAGGCGCAGGAGCTGAAGGTCGGTGCCGCCGAAGCCGGCGTGCAGGCCGCCCGTGGTGGCCACTACCCGACCCTGTCGCTGGGCGGCAGCTGGGGCAAGAGCGCGACCTGGGGCGACAGCGTCGGTGCCGGTTCGCTCTCACCCGATGCACGCACCAACAGCATCGGCCTGACCCTGAGCGTGCCGATCTTCTCTGGCGGCGCCACCCAGTCCGGCGTGCGCCAGGCGCTGGCCCAGCGTGACATCGCCCAGGATGGTTTCGAGCAGCAGAAGCGTGCCCTGGACCGCAATACCCGCAACGCCTACCAGACCCTGGTGCAGGGCATCAGCGAAGTGGAAGCCCGCCGCCTGGCCGTGGTTTCCGCACAGAGCGCCTACGATGCCTCGCAGGTCGGCCTGGAAGTGGGTACCCGCACGGTGCTGGACGTGATCCAGAACCAGCGCATCCTGTTCTCCGCACAGCTGGATTACGCGCAGGCCCGCTACAACTTCCTGCAGAACCGCCTGCTGCTGAGCCAGGCCGTGGGTGGCCTGGATGTCGCCGAGCTGCAGGACATCAACCGCCTGCTGACCCAGGACGCGGGCAACCCGTCCACGACCACGAACTGAGTCGGCGCCACCGGTCTGATCGAAAAGCCACCCTCGCGGGTGGCTTTTTTTTGGCTCGCCACGCCGGCAGGTCTACCTGGAACACCAGACATATCGGTGGACGAGCCTGCCGCCCAGCAACACAAGCAGGACCATCAGCACCGGTACGAAAGTGCGGGCCATGACGGCCGGCAACAAGCACAGTGCGGTCGCCACAGGTGCGAGCACCATCGGGAGGAGCCTGCGCTCGTCGGTCGCCGCCCTTGCCTGGCATTGGCTGCGGGCAACGCCGGCGCACATGGCGGCCAGTACCAGCAGGCCTGCAGGCCCCGGCAGCTGTGGAAGCCAGCTCTCGGCAGCAACAACGCCAATACCGCGCCCAGCACGGTCAGTGCAAGCGTCAGCAACAAGCGTGCGTTGGCGCCCGCATTGCCGCACGCCGACGGGCAGACCTCCAACCCCAACCGCGCGGCCAGCAACAGCAACACGATCTGCAGGGCCGCCAGCCCCGCGCCGCCCGCCAACGGCAACAGTGGCAGCAACCATTGCAGCTGCGGCACACCCTGCAATGCCACCGACAGCGGTCGCGTGCTGGCCAGCGCGGCAAACTCGACCAGGCCCGACTGCAACGCAGCCAGTACCATCAGCCACACCATCGCCAACAGCACCGCTGCGCCGGCAGCTCTGGAAATCTGCGAACGAGCGCGCGGGACCGTGCCGCAGAATCCCGCCAGCAGGCCTGCACCGAGCAGCACACCGAGCAATGCCACGCTCGCTGCAAGCACGCCGCCCAACCCAAAGCGATAGGGCGCGATGGCCGAGGGCAGCCACGGAATCCAATGGGCGTAGTGCACATGGCGAGCCGCCAGCAACAACAGCAGCAAGCCAACGCCCAGCTTCACCGTCAGCAATGCACAGGCCAGCAACAGCGCGCGCGGGATCCGCAGCAAAGCGGTGGCCGCCCCCAGCAGCAACAGCATGATCGACGCCGCCATCGGCAACGGCATCCACTGTGCGGGCACGGCATCGATGACCTCCGCGGCTGCGTACAGATGGCGTGCCATCGATTGCGCCAGGCCTGCGGTGGTCGCCGTCAGTTCCAGCAGCAGGGCGATCACCAGTACATCCGCAAGCGGCTTGCCCCACGCGGCACGGAGCAGACCGTGCAGACCGGAAGGATTCGGCACGCGCCGCATCGCCACACGCAGGCAATACAGCATCGGCAGCGTGCCCAACGCCGCCAGCAACAGGCTGAGGACGATGGCGGGCCCGGCCTGTGCCGCCGTGTGCTGGCCGACCAGCGCGACAACGCTGCCGCCCATCAGCAGGGTCAGCGCCACCACCAGCAGATGGTCGGTGCCCAGCCCTCCGGTCTTCGCACTGCCCCGCAGCGCGCCTCCGTTGTCGGCAATCATTCAAAGCTCCCTTGATGTCGTCCAAGCGTGGTCGACAGCAGGCTGGCAGCCTGATGGGGAAAAGCGGAATCGGAATCGGCGCCGTAGGCACCATGATGTGACAGCCTGCACGCAGCCGACGGCACAAGCGGTCCGGCTACGACAGATTCAACACCGTCAAGCAGACTTAATGCAGGCGATCACGACAGAGCCACCTGGGAAGACGCCTGGCGGCAACACGCGGGCTCAGGCCAGCGGAGGCGGCAAATGCGGAGCCACCAGCTGCAGCGTCCGTTGCAGCGCGCCGCGACCATTGCTGACCAGCGTGCAACCCGCGCGGGCCATGTCCTCACGCGCCTGCGCGTCGTCGAGCAGGTGCAGCAGCAGATCACCCACCGCCTGCACGTCCTCACCGATCAGCAGTGCGCCGGCCTCACGCATGCGCCGCGAGATCTCGGCGAAGTTGTGCAGGTGCGGGCCAGTCACCGCTGCGGTGCCCATTGCCGCAGGCTCCAGCAGGTTGTGGCCGCCGATGGCCTGCAGGCTGCCCCCGACGAAAGCGACCTGGGCGCAGCCATAGAACGGCATCAGTTCGCCCAGCGTGTCGATGACGAATACATCGCTGCCTGCCGCTGGCCACTGCTGCGCGCGCCGCGTCGCCACGCTCCAGCCCTGCTCGCGGGCCAGCGCCTCCACCTTGGGGAAGCGCTCCGGGTGCCGCGGCGCCCACAGCAGCAGCAGGTCCGGATGCTGCTGGCGCAGGCGGCGGTGCAGGTCGATCACTGCCTGCTCTTCGCCGTCATGTGTGCTGGCCGCGATCCACACCGGGCGCGTGGCAGGCACATGGGCATGGAACTGTTCGATGAAGGGCTGCACGTCCGGCGTGGCGATGTCGAACTTCAGGTTGCCCAGTGCCTGCACCTGTTCCGGCGCCGCGCCCAACTGCACGAACCGCGCAGCGTCATCCTGCGACTGTGCGGCCACGCAGGTGACCGTGCGCAGCGCACGCCGGATCAACGCCGCCAGCACGCGGTAGCCGCGCAGCGATCGGGCCGACAGGCGCGCATTGAGGATGTAGACCGGAATGCGACGGTCGCGGCAACCGAACAGCATGTTCGGCCACAGCTCGGTTTCCAGGATCAGCGCCAGGCTGGGCTGGAAGTGCCCCAGGAAACGGTTGACGCTGCCCGGCACGTCGTACGGCAGGTACACGTGGTCCAGCGCATCGCCCCACAGCGCGCGCACCCGTTCCGAGCCGGTCGGGGTGATGGTGGTGATGACCCAGCGGATATCCGGCCGCTGCTCGCGCAGCGCATTGACCAGCGGCGCAGCGGCGTTGACCTCGCCCACCGAGACCGCATGCAGCCAGACCCGCGGCTGGCCGCTCGGCTGCGGATAGGACGCATACCGTTCATCCCAGCGCCGGAAGTATTCACGGACCCGGAAGCCGCGCCAGACCAGGTGGTACACGGTGATCGGCAGCAGGAGGTACAGCACGGCCGAGTACAGGCCACGCAGGATCCATTCGACAGGGTCTTTACGCATGCGGCAAGGATACGGGAGCCCCCCGGGAAAGACACGCGGCCGGGTTGGTAGAATGGCGGCATGTCCGATGCCACCACCGCCGTCCGTCCGTCGCTGCGTGATCCACGCAACTGGCCGATGTTTGCCGTCATGTTCACTGCCTTCGGGATCGCCCGGCTGCCGTGGATGCTGCAGCGCGCGCTCGGCCGCGGGGTCGGCTCGATCGCCTGGCGCCTGGCCGGCAGCCGCCGCCATGCCGCCGAGGTCAACCTCAAGCTGTGCTTCCCCGAGAAGGACGAGGCCTGGCGCAAGCGCCTGGTGCGCGACAGCTTCGATGCGCTGGGCGTCGGCATCTTCGAATGCGCGCGCTCCTGGTGGGGCAGCATCGACAGCATCCGCCCGCAGGTCCACATCGAAGGGCTGGAACACCTCAAGCAGATGCAGGCCGAAGGCCGCGGCGTGCTGCTGGTTTCGGGCCACTTCATGACCCTGGAGATGTGCGGCCGCCTGCTGTGCGACCACGTCGACCTGTCGGGCATGTACCGCAAGCACAAGAACCCGGTGTACGAGTGGGCGGTGAAGTTCGGCCGCCTGCGCTACGCCAAGGCGATGTACGCCAACGAGGACATCCGCGCGACGGTGCGCCACCTGAAGAAGGGCGGCTTCCTCTGGTACGCGCCCGACCAGGACATGCGCGGCAAGGACACCGTGTTCGTGCCGTTCTTCGGCCACACCGCATCAACCATCACCGCAACCCACCAGCTGGCGCGGATGACCGGTTGTGCGGTCATCCCCTACTTCCATCGCCGCGAAGGCGGGAAATACTTCCTGAAGATTGGTGCGCCGCTGGAGAATTTCCCCAGCGAAGACGTCGAGGCCGATACCGCGCGGGTCAACCAGGCCATCGAAGAGATGGTGCGCGAGGCACCGGACCAGTACCTGTGGATCCATCGCCGTTTCAAACGCCAGCCCGGTGGGCGGAGCGATTTCTACAAGTGACGGGTGGTAGGGAAGGAACGTCCCATCCACGCATGGCGTGGATCTACTCGGCGGCTGGTTTCATCCACGCATGGCGTGGATCTACTGGGAATGCCGATCGGCAGCCAGCCGCCGATCAGTAGATCCACGCCATGCGTGGATGTTCTCTCTTCCGATGCCGGAATCTACAACGGCCAACGACACCAGGCGTGAGGGTAGTCCCCCACCCCACCAGCCAATCCGGCCCGCACCGGATTGCCCAGGATGTACATCGCCTTGTCATGAAGGGATTCATCGGTACGCACCGCATGGTCCTGATAGCCGTGCTGCCAGAGCGGCCCTTTTCGTCCCGATATCCGGTTCAGCTGCCGGCTGCTGCGTGATTTCAGCAACGCCATGCACTGGGCCAGCGTTCCCTTCTGCAGCTCCATCAACCAGTGCAGGTGGTCGGGCATCACCACCCAGGCGAGGCTGTGGCTGATGCCGCTGCGTTCGACGAAGCGCAGCGCGTCCACCAGCACAGCGACATTGCCTGCGTCGGAGAAGAATGGCTCCCGGCCGTGTGTTGTCGTGGTCAGGGAATAGACATTCCCTGTGCGGGAGTAGCGACCGTAGCGAAGTCTGGGGCTTGCCATGGGGATAGACTGCGGCTTGCCCGGTCATCCCGGCATTGGCGGACCACCCTGCGGCCAGTCGGGAAAAGCCGCGACACCGGCCAATGTTCACGAGAATGCCCATCCACGCATGGCGTGGATCTACTGCTCCCCCGCCAGACACGTCCCTGTAGATCCACGCCATGCGTGGATACGACCAGCCACCCCACACAATCCAGTAGATCCACGCCATGCGTGGATAGGCCCCAACCCGCACACGCAAGTAGATCCACGCCATGCGTGGATACGCCCAACCACCCCGAGCAATCCAGTAGATCCACGCCATGCGTGGATGCGGAGATTACCCGGCGCCCGGCTGATCATCCGGTTCACGCGCCAGCAACGTGCCGACGAACAGCGCGGCGAGCAGGACGGTCAAGCCGCCCCAGAACGCGGAATAGAACGCCAGGTGCGTATTGAGCGGGAACACGGTGACCGCCAATGCCAGCATCGCCGGGCGTGCACGTTCGCGCGCCGGGGCCGGGGCGAAACGCCATGCCCGCCATGCCTGTGCCACCGCCGCCAGCCACAGCAACAGACCCAGCACGCCGGTCTCGGCAAGAATCTCCAGCACGATCTGGTGGGCGTGCAGCGCCGGCATCGTGCCCCACACCGCCGGCCCTTCATCCGCAACGCAATGGGGATAGGCATCGCGGAAGCCACGAGCGCCGACACCATTGATCGGATGCGATTCGATCATGCAGGCCGCCGCACTCCAGATGCGGGTACGGCCGGACAGCGCCTGTTCGACCCCGTCATCGCCACCTTCCCAGGCCATTGCCGTGCGCGCCACACGCTCTCGCAACTGCGGCACGCTGGCGGTCAGTACGCCCGCCGAGAGAACACCCACCAGCGCCAGCAGGCCCAGCCGCTTCCATCCCAGTTGGCGCACGCCGCTGTAGACAACCACCAGGCCGAAGGTGATCCATGACGCTCGCGAGCCGGCCAGCAGCAGCACCACGCCCACCGCAGCGACGGCCAGCAGCCAGCCCGCATTGCCGAAACGGCGCGCCACTGGCAACAACAGGAACGGCGAAAGACTGGCCAGCACCTGGCCGAACTTCAGGTTGCACGGTCCCAGCGCTCCGCTGAGACGATCAGCCAACGCGGCTTCTTCAGCCGGGCACAATGCGTGGCCGCTGATGGCCAGCTTGATCTGCTGCAGCGACCAGAACCAGGGGCTGGTGCCTGCCAGTGCCTGCACCAGCGCGTCGAGCGTCCACAGGCCGGTGATCACCGCCAACCCACCCAGGGTCAAGCGCCGCCGCTGCGGCGTGGCCACGGCGATTGCCACCAGCCACATGAAAGGCAGATAGCGCAGCCCCGCCGCCGCCTTGGTCCACGACGCCGCCGGGTCCACGGCATCGAACGCCGAGAACGCCTGCGGCAACCAATAACCAAGGAAAAGGATCGATGTCAGCGCCCACGCTGCCGGGCTCAGCAGATGCGGTCGATGCTGCACCCGGCGGATGACCATGCGTGCCGCGGCGTACAACGCTCCCAGGCCCAGCACCGTTTCGGCGATGCCTGGCAGCGGCCACAACGCAACGTAGGCCAGCACCCACCAGGGCGCCCAGCGTCCGGCGCGCTCATCGCGCAGGGGCTGCGTGGCGTCAGCCAGCGAGGTCGGCATAAAGGCGGAGGGTATCGCGCTGCATGGCCTGCAGGGTAAACGGGATACGGCCCGGCAGCGATGGCGGCTGTGCCAGCAGGGCCAGCGCACGTTCACCCAACAGCTGCGCATTGCCCAGCGGCACGGCGCCACTGGGCTGCAGCTGCTGCAGCAGTTCGCCGACCCCACCATGGTTCCAACCCAGCACCGGACGGCCGACCGACAACGCTTCGACCACGGTGCGACCAAAGGCTTCCGGTTTGTCCGACAGCTGCAGCACCAGATCGCTGGCGGCGTACGCCTGGGCGATGCGCGCAGTCGGCGTGCTGACGTGCACCGCCCCGGTCACGCCCAGTGCGGCCGCCTGCTTGCGCAGCTCTGCCACATAGGCTTCCCGGCCAGGCTCGTCGGTGCCCAGCATCCACAGCTGCGCCGGCACCCCGGCTTTGCGGACATCGGCAAGCAGCTGCAACGCGTGGGCGTGGCCTTTCAACCGGGTGCCGCGCCCCGGCAACAGCAACAGCGGTCCATCGACCTGGGCCAGCCACGGGTAGTCCGCCGCCAGCGCCAGCCGGGGACGCCGATCAGCGCGTGCCACGCGCGGGAACTGGCTGACATCCACCCCGCGCGGGATCACCTGCAGCCTGTCGTGCGGCACCGTCGGGTAGTGCGTGTGTACGTAGTCGCGCACGCTGTTGGAGACACAGATCACGCGTTCGCCGCTGGTCATCACCGCGCTGTAGCGGCTGGGCGAATTCAGCCCATGCACGGTAGTCACCCAATGCGGCCGCTGTGCCGGCTGCATCGCACGGATCGCGTACAGCCCCAGCCACGCCGGCAGGCGCGAACGGGCGTGGACGATGTCGGCGCCCACTTCGGTGAACAGGCGACGCAGGGTAGGCAGATGGCGCAGCGTCAGCAGCGACTTGCGGCCGATATCCAGGGTCAGGTGCTCGGCACCGCTGTCGAGCAGCGGCTGCACCAGGCGACCACCAGCGGACACCACCAGCGCGCGATGGCCGGCAGCKACCAGGGCCGCGGCGATTTCAAGGGTCGAGCGCTCGACACCGCCGGAGTGCAGCGCCGGCAGCAACTGCACCACGGTCAATCGGCGCATCGAGGGGGCAGCCGTTTAGTCGGCCAGTACGAACACGGCACCGCAGTAAGCACACTGCGCTTGCCCGTTGGGTTCGTCTTCGATCGGCAGGTACACCCGCGGATGCGAGTTCCACAGCGCCATTTCCGGGGTCGGGCAGCTCAGCGGCAGATCGCTGCGGTGCACGGTGTAGCGCTTTTCGGCGTTGGCGGGCGCGGTGGCGGTATGGCTCATGGCGGATGTCGATGAACGGATTGCGAGGCCTGCGATTCTAGCATCTGGGCCCGGCAAACACCGTGCGCTGCGTGGCCGCTGCGCGCGGCGGCCCGCTTGCAGCCTTCGCCGGTGCAGCCGCGTGCGACCGTCCTGCACCTCCCGCGCCGCCGTCGCCCTGCCCCCATCGGCGGGAAATCCCAGGCAGACCAGTCAGTTCCGCGCGGAATCGGTCGTCGTTCGAATTTCCCGCATTTGGATCGAACTAAATGGCACTTGTCAGGGCGCTGCCGGCTGTTGCAGCATCGGCAGCGATCCATTCCTGACCCGATCGCATGGCCCGCCCCCCACCGGACCTGCATCGCCCCCCGACTGCCCTGCGGCGGACGGGGCGATGCTGTCCGTGGTGTTCGCCGATGCGGGTTCTGCCTGCCGCCTGCCCTACCGGGAGACCCTGCATGACCCTGTCCGATCCGCGCCGCGCCCTGCTTCCGCTCGCCCTGGCCCTGGCCTGTGCGACCACTGCGACGCCGGTGCTGGCGCAAGGGCTGCAGACCTCCTTCGAGCCGGGCGAACCGGCACCGGCCAGGTCCGCTGACGCGCTGTCCGTCGAGGTCGGCAGTGGTCCTGCCGCGCCGTACGCGGCCAAGCGCAACGTCGGCTACAGCGGCCTGCATGCGTTGCATTACAGCGCCAGTGGCGGCCAGGCGCGCCGCGAACTGTTCAAGACCGATCTGCCCATCGACACCGACACCACGCTGTCCTGGCTGGTACTGCCGGAGATCGTCGGCAAGGACACCGTGGCCTCCACCTATGTCTCGCTGGACCTGCTGCTGGACGATGGCAGCCGCGTCTCCGCCAGCGGCGCGCGCGACCAGCACGGCGTAGCGCTGGGCGCACAGGCGCAGGGCGATTCGAAGACGCTGTACCCGCAGCAGTGGGCGCGCAAGGCGGTCAGGCTGGGCGACATGCCGGCGCTGAAGGGCCGCCGCGTGCTGGCCATCGAGCTCGAGGTGGCCAGCGCCAATGGCGCGCCTGTGTCGGGCTGGATCGACGACGTGCGCCTGGACGCGCAGCCACGGCAGGCGCCGCAGCGCGTCTCTGACTGGGTTCTGACCACGCGCGGAACCCAGGCCAACGGCACCTTCTCGCGCGGCAACAACTTCCCGGCCACTGCGGTACCGCACGGTTTCAACTTCTGGACGCCGGTGACCGATGCCGGCGCACTGAACTGGCTGTACCGCTGGAACGAGCAGAACGATGCGAAGAACCGGCCGCAGCTGCAGGCGTTGGCGCTGAGCCACCAGCCCAGCCCGTGGATGGGCGACCGCCAGACCTTCCAGGTGATCCCCTCCGCCACGCGCGGTGTGCCCGAAGCGGACCGCAGCAAGCGGGCGTTGTCCTTCGACCGCACGCAGGAAAACGCGCGCCCGTACCGCTACGACGTGCGCTTCGACAACGGCATCGCCGCGTCCATCGCCCCCACCGACCATGCCGCGCTGTTCCGCTTCGAGTTTCCCGAAGGTGGCGACGCCAACCTGCTGTTCGACAACGTCGATGCCCGCGGCGGACTCACCCTCGATGCCGCCACGCAGACGTTGACCGGCTACACCGATACCCGCAGCGGCCTGTCCAACGGCGCTACCCGCATGTACGTGGTCGCCAGCTTCGACAGGCCGTGGCGCAGCAGCGGCCAGATCGGCACCGGCCGCCCGACCGGCTACATCAAGTTCGACCCAGGCAGCGAGCGCCGGGTGACGATGCGCATCGCCACCTCGTTGATCTCTGTCGAGCAGGCGCGGCACAACCTGGCACTGGAAATCGCCGCCGCCGATACGCTGGAAAGCGTGGCCGGACGTGCACAGGATGCGTGGGATGCGCGCCTGGCCCGCTTCGACATCGGCAATGCCAGTGACGACCAGAAGACCACGCTGTACTCCAGCCTGTACCGGCTGTACCTGTACCCCAATTCCGGCCACGAGAATGCGGGCACCGCCGCCGCGCCCGAGTGGCGCTATGCCAGCCAGGCCAGCGCCGCCGATGACAACACCGACGGCAGCGCGACGCGCAGCTTCGCACCGGTGCGCGACGGCAAGGTCTTCGTCAACAACGGCTTCTGGGACACGTTCCGCACCACCTGGCCGGCGTATGCGCTGTTCAACCCGGATGATGCCGGGCAGCTGGTACAGGGTTTCATCGAGCAGTACCGCGCCGGTGGCTGGGTCGCGCGCTGGTCCTCGCCGGGCTACGCGGACCTGATGGTCGGCACCAGCTCGGACGTCGCCTTCGCCGATGCGTGGCTGAAGGGCATCGGTGGCTTCGATCCGGAAGAGGCCTACGCCGCAGCGCTGAAGAACGCCACCGTGGTGCCACCGGACCGCCACGTCGGCCGCAAGGGCATGGATCGCTCGACGTTCCGCGGCTATGCCAGCGCCGACGTGCATGAAGGCATGTCGTGGACGATGGAAGGTGCGCTCAATGATTTCGGCATCGCCAACATGGCCGATGCCCTGGCCAAGCGCGCGACGACACCGTCCGCACGCGAACGCTACGCCACCGAGGCCGACTACTTCCGTCACCGCGCCGGCAGCTACGCGACGTTGTTCGATCCGGCCGCCGGCTTCTTCCAGGGACGCAGGCCCGATGGCAGCTGGCGCCTGCAGGCCAAGGACTACGACCCGCGCGTGTGGGGCCACGACTACACCGAATCCAATGGCTGGACGTTCGCCTTCACCGCCGCCCAGGATGGCGAAGGCCTGGCCGCGCTGTACGGTGGCCGCGACAAGCTGGCCGCCAAGCTCGATACCTTCTTCGCCACCCCGGAAACCGCCGACGCCGCATTCGCCGGCTCCTACGGCGGCACCATCCATGAGATGACCGAAGCGCGCGACGTGCGCATGGGCATGTACGCGCACAGCAACCAGCCGGCACACCACATCCCGTGGATGTACCTGTATGCCGGGCAGCCGTGGAAGACCCAGCAGCATGTGCGCGAGATCCTGTCGCGGCTGTATGTCGGCAGCGAGATCGGCCAGGGCTACCCGGGCGACGAGGACAACGGCGAGACCTCGGCGTGGTACGTGATGGCCTCGCTGGGCCTGTATCCGCTGCGCATGGGTGCACCGGAGTACGTGATTGGTTCGCCGGCGTTCCAGCATGCGCGCGTCGAGCTGCAGGGCGGCGCGGCGTTGACCGTCAATGCACCGCAGAATTCGCCGGAGAACGTTTACGTGCAGTCGCTGAAGATCAACGGCAAGCCGTGGACCAAGACCTGGGTGCCGCACGAAGTGATCGCCAGGGGTGCAACCCTGGACTTCGTGATGGGCCCGCAGCCGTCACGCTGGGGCAGCGGCGTCGATGATGTTCCGCGCTCGCTGACCGCGCGCGGCCAGCGCCCGCAGTTGCTGCACGATCTGCTCGGCAATGGCGCGCAGGCGGCACTGGCTGATGGCCGTGCCCTGCCCGCGCTGATCGACGACGATGCCAACACGGCCGTGCCGCTGGGCGGCGGCGTGACCATCGCACTGAGCCACGTGGGCGATGGCGTACCGACGATGTACACGCTGACCAGCGGTGACGGCACAATCCGTGGCGGTGAGTGGACACTGGAAGCGCGTGCCGGCAACGGGCGCTGGGTAACGCTGGACCAGCGACGCGGCGAAGATTTCACCTCGGCGCGGCAGACCCGCCCGTTCCGTATCGCCTCGCCCTCACGCTACGCCGAGTACCGTCTGCGCCTGGCTGCGCCGGGGCGCCTGCAGCTGGCCGAGATCGAACTGTTGGCGCCCTCCCCCCTACAATGACGTCCATGCGCCTACGTTTGCTCCCCCTCGCTCTTGCCGCCCTTGTATTTCCCAGCCTCAGCCACGCACAACCGCAGACCCAGGCCTTCGATGGGCAGGTCAGCCGTGACGGGGTGACCCTGTACTACCAGGATGCCACCGGCGCGCTGGCCGCACCGGTGCGCARGCGCATCATCGATACGTTCTACTTCGCTTACCTGCGCGAGCGTGCGGACTTCCGCCCGGCCGCGCCGAACGAGGTGCGCATCGTGATCGATCCGGCGTACAACGGCGTCGCCTTCGTCGGCGACAAGGACAAGGCCAGCACGATCACGATCAATCCGGGCTGGCTGGTCCAGCACCCGGATGACATCGATCTGGTCACCCACGAAGCGATGCACATCGTGCAGGGCTACCCCAGCTATGGCGACAAGCGCGTGCCGGGCTGGCTGGTGGAGGGCATTGCCGACTACGCCCGCGATCGCTACGGCATGAACAACGCCGCTGCCGGCTGGGCGTTGCCGGACAAGCTGAGCCAGGGCCAGACGGTGGAAAGCGGCTATCGGGTAACTGGTGCCTTCCTGAAGTGGGCCGAAGCGGCGCACCCGGGACTGGTGCTGGCACTGGACAAGGATCTGCGCGACGGGCGCTATGCGCCGGCGCTATGGCAGAAGCACACTGGCAAGACCCTGCCGGCGCTGTGGGCGGAGTATGCCAAGCCGCGCTCCCCGGCCCCTGCGCCGCCGCCCGCGCGGCGCGCGAAGCGGCGGTAAGCTCGACGTTGCCGGGGCGATGCCCCGGCCTTCAACGCGACTGCACGAAGCCGGCGTACAGCGCGAACAGCTGCTGGAAGTACCGCTTGCTCACTCGACTGCGCATGACACTGCTCCGCCCATGGAAAGTTGGTCGGGCCCAGGGTGGGAAGGCCGGTCCGGTCCCTTCCCACGGCCAGGCCGCGTAGGCGTATTGGGCCGCAGCGAGGTTGCAGGGCGATTACCGGGCGGCGTAGCGGGTGTGGCAGGCGCCTGCGGGTAGAGCCGGCCGCTGGCTGGCTGTCGCGGTGTACCTGGACATGATGGCGGTTGCCGGCCAGCGGCCGGCACTACCGTTTCCGCGTTGCGAAAACAGAAACGCGCCCCGTGGGGCGCGTTTCTGCAGATCGCATCGGAACGAAGGCTTATACCTTCTTTTCCGCTTCGATCTGCTTGCGGATCTGCGCATCGACCGCGGCGATGGCGGTCATGTTCAGGATCCGGCGCGAGGTCGCGCTGGTGGTCAGGATGTGCACCGGCTTGTTGACGCCCATCAGGATCGGACCGATCGCCACGCCATCGGTGAACACGCGCACCAGGTTGTAGGCGATGTTGGCCGCTTCCAGGTTCGGCAGCACGAACAGGTTGGCACGGCCCTGCAGGGTCGAGCCCGGCAGCAGCTTTTGGCGCAGGGCTTCATCCCATGCGGTGTCGCCCTGCATTTCGCCGTCCACGTTCAGACGCGGGTTGCGCTTGAGCAGCAGCTCGCGCACCTGGCGCATCTTCAGCGCATCCTTCGAATCGTGGCTGCCGAAGTTGGAGTGCGACAGCAGTGCCACCTTCGGTTCGACGCCGAACAGCTTCATGCGATACGCGGCCTGCAGGGTCGCTTCGCACAGCTGCTCTGCGGTCGGGTCTTCCTGCACGTGGGTATCCACGAAGAAGAACACACCCTGCTGGTTGATCACGCCGGTCATCGCCGAGGTCGAGGTGACCTTCGATTCCAGCGGCAGCACGCTGCGCACGTAGCCCAGCTTCTTGTGGAAGCGGCCGACGATGCCGGTCAGCATCGCATCGGCTTCGCCACGGGCCACCATCACCGCAGCGATCAGGGTCGGGCGCGAACGCATCAGGTTCTTGGCGGCGGCCACGGTGACGCCACGACGGCCGGTCAGGCCGTGGTAGTACTGCCAGTATTCGTTGAAGCGCGGGTCGTCATTGATGTTGGTGACTTCAATGTTCTCGCCGATCTTCAGGCGCAGGCCGAGGCGCTCGATGCGCGATTCGATCACTTCCGGGCGGCCGATCAGGATCGGATGTGCCAGGCCGTCGTCGACCACGTTCTGCACCGCCTGCAGCACCACTTCTTCTTCGCCTTCGGCATACACCACGCGCTGCTTGTCGCTGCGCGCGCGGTCGTAGACCGGCTTCATCATCAGGCTGGTGCGGTAGACGAACTGCGACAGCTTCTGCCGGTAGGCTTCCATGTCGGCGATCGGACGGGCGGCCACGCCCGAATCCATCGCGGCCTGGGCCACGGCGGCCGACAGTTCCACCAGCAGGCGGCGGTCGAACGGACGCGGGATCAGGTATTCGCGGCCGAAGCTGGGGGTCTCACCGCCATAGGCAGAGCCCATGTCGGTGGCGGCGCGGCGGGCCAGCGCGGCGATCGCGCGCACGCAGGCGATCTTCATTTCCTCGTTGATCGCGGTCGCACCGACGTCCAGCGCACCGCGGAACAGGTACGGGAAGCACAGCACGTTGTTGACCTGGTTCGGGTAGTCCGAACGGCCGGTACCGATGATCGCGTCCGGACGCGCGGCGCGCACCAGTTCCGGCATGATTTCCGGGGTCGGGTTGGCCAGGGCGAAGATCACCGGGTCCGGTGCCATCGTCTTGACCATCTCGGCGGTCAGGATGCCCGGCGCCGACAGGCCCAGGAAGATGTCCGCGCCATCGACGATCTCGGCCAGGGTGCGCTTGTCGGTGTCGCGCGCATAGCGCAGCTTTTCCGGGTCCAGGTCGGTACGGCCGGTGTGGATCACGCCTTCGCGGTCGAAGGCCAGGATGTTCTCCGGCTTAAGGCCCAGCTGCACCAGCATGTTCACGCAGGAAATGCCGGCCGCGCCCATGCCCGTGGTCGCCAGCTTCACTTCTTCGATCTTCTTGCCGGTGATCGCCATGGCGTTCAGCACCGCAGCACCGACGATGATCGCCGTGCCGTGCTGGTCGTCATGGAACACCGGGATCTTCATGCGCTCGCGCAGCTTGCGCTCGACGATGAAGCACTCCGGTGCCTTGATGTCTTCCAGGTTGATGCCGCCGAAGGTCGGCTCCAGCGAGGCGATGATGTCGACCAGCTTGTCCGGGTCGTTCTCGTCCACTTCGATGTCGAACACATCGATGCCGGCGAACTTCTGGAACAGCACGCCCTTGCCTTCCATCACCGGCTTGCCGGCCAGCGCGCCAATGTTGCCCAGGCCCAGCACCGCGGTGCCGTTGGAGATCACCGCCACCAGGTTGCCGCGGGCGGTCAGCTCGCTGGCCTGCTGCGGATCGGCCTTGATCGCTTCACAGGCGTACGCCACGCCCGGCGAATACGCCAGCGACAGGTCGCGCTGGGTCAGCATGGGCTTGGTAGCGGAAACCTTGATCTTGCCGGGCGGAGACATCCGGTGGTAATCGAGGGCGGCCTGTTTGAAATCTTCGTTGGACATCGATGTGGGTTACATGAATGGGCAGAAGGGACAGGGGATCATACCCCCGTTGGAGCGGTCGGACCTGTCGCTATGCTGTCGCAGTGATGCTGCGACCGCACAATTCCATGGCGTATGCGACGTTACCAGAGCACAGCTTCGGCGCTGGCGATGACAGCCGTGGGACGCCTTGAAACGCTGCGGGGCCGTGCCACTGTCGTGACCGGCCCCGCAGTACCACACACCCGGATCAGCCCTTGGCGGGCAGCGCCTCGGTCATCGCCAGCGGCACGGCATCGACCGGCGGCGGCAGTTCGCTTTCGCGACCATCCAGCGCCAGCTTCAGGCGGTCGCGGTCCAGCGCACCTTCCCAGCGCGAGACCACCACCGTGGCCACCGCGTTGCCGATGAAGTTGGTCAGCGAGCGGCACTCGCTCATGAAGCGGTCCACGCCCAGGATCAGCGCCATGCCGGCCACCGGCACTTCCGGCACCACCGCCAGGGTGGCGGCCAGGGTGATGAAGCCGGCACCGGTGACGCCGGCAGCGCCCTTGGAGCTGAGCATCGCCACCAGCAACAGCGCGATCTGGTGGCCCAGGGTCAGCTCGGTGTTGGTGGCCTGGGCGATGAACAGCGCGGCCAGGGTCATGTAGATATTGGTGCCGTCCAGGTTGAACGAGTAACCGGTGGGGACCACCAGGCCGACCACCGACTTGCTGCAGCCGGCACGTTCCATCTTCTCCATCAGCGACGGCAGCGCCGACTCCGACGACGAGGTGCCCAGCACCAGCAGCAGCTCGGCCTTCAGGTAACGGGCCAGCTTGAACACCGAGAAGCCACACAGACGGCAGACCACGCCCAGGATCACCGCAACGAACAGGAACGCGGTGAGGTAGAACGAGCCGACCAGCCAGGCCAGGTTGACCAGCGAGCCGACGCCGTACTTGCCGATGGTGAAGGCGATGGCACCGAAGGCACCGATCGGCGCAGCCTTCATCAGGATGTGCACCAGCTTGAACACCGGCGCGACCAGCGCTTCCAGGAAATTCTGGATCGGCTTGCCCTTCTCGCCCACCGAGGCCAGCGCGATGCCGAACAGCACCGCCACGAACAGCACCTGCAGGATGTTGCCGTCAACGAAGGCGCTGATCAGCGTCTTCGGAATGATGTCCATCAGGAAGCCGACCAGGGTCAGGTCGTGCGACTTCTCGACATAGCTGTGCACCGCGGTCTGGTCCAGCTCGGCCGGGTTGATGTTCATGCCGGCGCCGGGCTGCACCACGTGCGCCACGATCATGCCGACGATCAGCGCCAGCGTGGAGAAGAACAGGAAATACGCCATCGCCTTGGCGAACACCCGGCCCACCGTGCGCAGGTGGGTCATGCCGGCGATGCCGGTGACGATGGTCAGGAAGATCACCGGGGCGATGATCATCTTCACCAGGTTGATGAAGGCATCGCCGAGCGGCTTCATCTTCTCGCCGATCAGCGGCTCGTAATGGCCGAGGACAGCACCCAGGACGATCGCCACGATCACCTGGAAGTACAGCTGGCGGTAGAGCGGCAACGGCTTGCTGGGCATCGGCGCAGCGGTCGGGATGTGCATGGCGGACTCCGGAAGGGGCGTTTTCAGGCACGTACGGCCCCGGAAGTGCACGGGAACCGTTACCGTGGAAACTGACCGCACGCCCCTTGATTACAGCCGCGGGGTGCGACCAATGGACGCCTTTGTACGCGCCACGCACCGCCACGCAGATAACCTATTGGTACTAGCCCCCCGGTTCAGGTGGCTGCGCTGCCTACACTGGCGCCGCACCGCTGATCGCGGGGATGCCGGTGGCCCGACCTGAACGGCCGGGCGCGTCATTGCGAAAGTTCCGGCCATTGCGGCCGTTGTTGTCCTGTCCACACGCAATCTGAGAGAGCCGCACCATCATGCGCCCGATTCCCACCTTGCTCGCCCTTTCCCTGGCGGCGCTTCCCGCCTTCGCTTCGGCTGCCGATTTCGACAACTGGCCGACCAAATACGCCTTCGGCGACGGCACGGAACTGGCCGCCACCGCCAACATCGCCTACGACTACAACGACTTCACGTCCGCCAGCGGCATCGAGGATGACGACGCGGTGCGCCGCAAGGAATTCGGCGCGACCCTGAAAAAGAAGGGCGTGTACGATGCAATGGTCTACTACGACTTCCAGGCCGATACCTGGCTGGACGTGTTCGTGCGCTTCGAGAGCAAGGCGTTCTTCGGCCGCGATGTCGGCCGCTTCCGCTTCGGCTACATGAAGACCCCGGTCGGCCTGGATGCCAACACCTCCTCGCGCGCCGGCAGCTTCCTGGAAACCGCGCTGCCCGTGCAGGCGTTCTACGCAGGCCGCCGCACCGGCGTGGAATGGGTGCTGGAGCGTCCGCAATACCTGCTGCAGGCCGGCGCCTATGGCGGCAAGGACCTGCAGGGCGACAACCCCGGCACCACCCAGGCGGTGCGCGCGGTGTGGACGCCGGTGAAGGCACCGGGCGACGTGATCCACCTGGGCCTGGCCTATTCGCAGGAAAATCCGCGCGGTTACCACGATGGCCGCGACGTGCACCACGAAGCCAGCGCGCGCCTGCGGGCCCGTCCGGAAGCCGGCCTGACCGATATCCGTCTGGTCGATTCGGGGGCCTTGGTCACCGCCGACCAGATCCGCCGCACCGGCCTGGAAGGTATCTGGATCCGCGGTCCGTTCTCGCTGCAGGCCGAAGCGCTGCAGGCCACCGTCACCCGCAATGATGGCAAGCCCGACTACACCGGCCACGGCCAGTACGCGATGGCCAGCTGGGTGCTGACCGGCGAATCGCGCCCGTACAACGCCGGCGCCGTTGCCAACATCAAGCCGGCGCACGACTACGGTGCGGTGGAACTGGTGGCCCGCTACAGCCGCCTGGACCTGGACGACGGCAGCATCCTCGGTGGCCGCCAGCACGACCTGACCCTGGGCGCCAACTGGTACCTGACCAGCCACTTCAAGTTCCAGGCCAACTACGTGAAGGTCGACGCCAGCCGTCGCGGTGTGCGCAGCACCCCGGAGATCTTCGAACTTCGCGCGCAGATGCACTTCTGATCCCTTCCACGTGTCAGATCCCGGCGGGCGTGCATGCCACGCCCGCCGGCCCTGCGTAGACTGCCGCCATGTACTGGCTCAGCCGACACCGCCTGCAGTTGCTGACCGTTCTGGTGATGGTGGCCGGCACCGTGCTGTGCGCGGCCGCCGCAGGCCACTATGCCTGGCGTCGCGCGCTGGGCACCGAAAGCGCGCAGGTGCAGCGCCAGCTGCAGCTGTATGGCCAGGGACTGCAACAGCGCATCGACCGGTTCGGCACCCTGCCGCAGGTGATGGCGCTGGATCCGGACCTGCTGCAAGCACTGCAGGTGCCGCCCTCGCCCGCCGAGCGGCAACGCCTGAACCTCAAACTGCAGCGCGCCAACCAGGTCACCCGCACCTCGACACTGACCCTGGTCGGTCGCGATGGCGTGGCCGTGGCCGCCAGCAACTGGGACCAGCCGACCAGCAACGTCGGCGAGGATTACAGCTACCGCCCCTACTACCAGCAAGCGCTGGCCCATGGCCGTGGTCGCTTCTACGGCATCGGCATGACCACCGGCGTGCCCGGCTACTTCATGTCCGAGGCCATCCTCGATGCCGACAGCCAGCGCATCGGCGTGATCGTGATCAAGATCGAGCTGTCGGCACTGGAACAGGAATGGTTGAACAGCCCGGACGTGGTGCTGACCAGCGACAACCACGACGTGGTGTTCCTGGCCAACCGCGATGCCTGGCGCTACCGCCTGCTGCGCCCGCTCGGCACGGAGGAACGCAACGAGATGCGCGCGGCGCGGCAGTATGCCGACCGCTCGCTGCAGCCGCTGCGCGTGCGCACCGAAGATGTGCTGGCCGATGGCGGCCGCATGGTGCGCCTGCTCGACCCGGCACTGCCGCAGGCGATGCTGTGGCAGACCCTGGCGCTGCCCGACGAAGACTGGAGCCTGCACCTGCTGCACGACGCCAGCGCGGCCACCAGCGCCGGCCGCGGCGCGGCAGTGGCCGGCGCCGCCGCTTGGCTGGCGCTGGGTTTCCTGCTGCTGTTCGTGCAGCAACGGCGTCGCCTGTCCAAGCACCGCCAGCGCAGCCGGCGTGAACTGGAAACCCTGCTCAAGCAGCATGCACAGGAACTGCGGACCGCCCAGGACGGCTTGCTGGAAGCCGCGACCGATGCCGACGTTGGCTTGAGCCGCAGCCTCGAACATCTGCCGCAGGGCGTGGTGGTGATCGACAAGGAACAGCGTCTGGTCGCGTGGAATTCGCGCTATCTGGAGCTGTTCCGCTTCCCGGCGGGGCTGGTGCGGGTGGGCCGTCCGATCGAGGAACTGTTCCGCTTCAACGCACGTCGCGGCCTGTTGGGGCCCGGCCCGATCGACGAGGCCATCGAACGCCGCCTGACCCACCTGCGCAGTGGCCGCCCGCACATGCGCGAGAGCGAGAAGGACGACGGCACGGTGCTGGAGATCCGCGGCAACCCGTTGCCCGATGGCGGCTTCGTCACCAGCTATGCCGACATCACCAGCTACAAGAACGCCGCGCGCGAATTGCGTTCGCTGGCCGATGCGCTGGAACACCGCGTGGCCGAACGCACCCAGGATCTGGACGAAGCCCGCCGCGAAGCCGAGCAGGCCAACCGTTACAAGACCCGCTTCGTCGCCTCGGCCGTGCACGACCTGCTGCAGCCGCTGAATGCCGCGCGCATGTTCGTGTCGGTGCTGCGCGGCAAGCTCACCGACCCCGAACAGCAACAGACCAGCGACCACATCGACGCCGCCTTGGCTGCACAGGACGCGATCCTCAACAGCCTGCTGGACATCGCCCGGCTGGAGTCAGGCAGCCTGCCCACGCGCGTGCAGGCCTTCCGCCTGGGGCCATTGCTGCAGGCGCTGGCACGCGAATCCGGCATTGGCGCGCAGGCGCGCGGTCTGCGCGTGGACTGGGTAGATACCGATGCGGTAGTGGTCAGCGATGAAGCACTTCTGCGCCGCATCCTGCAGAATTTCCTGTCCAATGCCGTGCGCTACAGCGAACGCGGCCGCGTGCTGCTCGGCTGCCGGCGCCGCGATGGCCTGCTGTGGATCGAAGTACACGACCAGGGTCCGGGCATTCCCGATGCCCTGCAGGGCGAGATATTCGAGGAGTTCCGGCGCCTGCACGATGGCCAGCAGCGTGGCGCTGGACTGGGCCTGGCAATCGTGGATCGCATCGGTCGCCTGCTCGGTCATCCCATCGCGCTGCGCTCGCAGCTTGGCCAGGGCAGCGTGTTCGCGGTGGGTGTTCCGTTTGGCGAGGCCAGCGCCATTCCGGCCACTGCACCCGCGCCCGTCGTTGTGCAGGAGCCGGCTGCAGACAATCCGCTGCGTGGGCGTCGGGTGTGGGTGATCGACGACGATCCGCACGTGTGTGCGGCCAGCCGCGCGCTGCTGGAACGATGGGGCTGCGAGGTGGTGCTGGCCGATGGCCCACAGGCGGCGCTGCAGTTGGCCAGTGCGGGCGCGGTTCCGGAACTTGTGCTGCTGGATGTACGCATGGGCGATCACCACGGCCCAGTGTTGTACGAGACGCTGGCGGAGCTTTGGCAGGCGCGGCCGCCGGTGGTGCTGGTCACCGCCGAGCGCGATGCCGGGCTGCGCGAGATGGCCGCTGAGCGCGGCTGGGGGATGATGGCCAAGCCGGTGAAGCCGCCGGCGCTACGGGCGTTGATGAGTCAGTTGCTGATCCGCCATCGCGGGTGATTTCCAGCCAACGGCGCAGCCCCTCGTGGGTGTTGGTTGATCGCGGAAAGCCGGGTTACTGAGGGCTGGCCGGGTGGGTGGGTACTGCGGGGACGCCGTGAACCCGTCCATGGGGGCTTGGCCGCGGCATCCATGCCGCGGACACCCCGCACTACCCACCCACCCGGCCGCTGACAGGTTCCGGGTGTTCCCCACCCACGGAGAAGAAAAAGAGGATCAAAAGCGGGTCGCAGCGCTGCGCTTGCTCACAAGCCGAGCGTGGCTCGGCTCTACAGGAGGCAATGCGGCCGACCAAGCCGCTTTTGCTTTTGATCTTCTTTTTCTTCTCCGTGGGTGGCAGACCACCGGAATCTGTCAGAGGTCGGTCGGGTTGGGTTCGCGGGGGTGTCAGCCGCATGGATGCGGCGGCCAAGCCTCCAGGGACGGATTCACGGCGTCCCCCGCGAATCCAACCCGACCGACCCACCACGGCTTTTGCTCTCCGCGACCAACCAACACCCACGAGGGGCTACGCCGTTGGCTGGAACTACAACCCGATGCCTGCGTCGCCTTCCGGCTCCAGCGCCTTCACCAGCACTGCCGCCTGCGTGCGGCTGTGGCATTCGAGCTTCTTCAGGATCGCGGTGACATGCACCTTCACCGTGTTCTCGGCCAGGCCCAGCGTGTAGGCAATCTGCTTGTTGAGCAGCCCGTCGGCCAGGCACAGCAGCACCCGGAACTGCTGCGGCGTCAGCTGCGCCAGGCGGCTGGCCAGCAACGCGTCGGCCTCGGAACGCTCGGCCGCCATCGCCGGAAACCACAGGCCACCGTCGAGCACCGCCGCCACCGCTTCACCGATGGTTTCGGCAGGCGCGGACTTGGGAATGAAACCCGCCGCGCCGAACTGCTGCGCGCGGCGGATCACCCGCGGGTGGTCGTTGGAGGACAGAATCACCACCGGAATGTCCGGGTGCGAACCGCGCACGTGCAGTAGCGCGGAGAATCCATGTGCGCCCGGCATGGTCAGGTCCAGCAGCACCAGATCCACATCGGGCTGTGCGTCCAGCGAAGTGGCCAGTGCTTCGGCGCTGGCGACCTCGCGCACCTGCGCCAGCGGCAGACTCTGCCGCAACGACTGCACCACCGCCGAACGCAGCAGCGGATGGTCATCGGCGATCAGGATGGTGTATTCGCTCATGCGGCCATTGTACGGGCAGCAAACTGCCTCCGCCGGGCATGGCCCGGCGCTACCGGAGCACCAGTACGGGCGCTACCGCCCCGCCGGCTCCACGCTGCTGCGCCATGCATCCAGGAACTGGCGGCGCTTGAGTGCATCCAGGTAGACCAGCAGGCCGGGGCCGAGCTGGATCGGGCGACGGCTGCGGCCAGGGGCATCCCCGCCGCCTGCATCGCTGCGCACGATCGGCATCAGCCGCGCTTCCCGCGCGAGCACCTGCTGGCCGCGCGGCGACAGCAGGTAGTCGAGGAAACGCCGCGCTTCCTGCGGGTGCGCGCCGGTACGCGGAATCACCGCCGTACGCAGTACCACCAGCGTGTAGTCTTCCGGCTCGACGATGGCCAGCGGTGCGCCCGCATCGATACGCGCCTGCGCATACGAGCCCAGCACGTTGTAGACCAGCGACAACTGGCCGCTGGCCACCTGGTCCAGCAGCACCCCGGTACGCTCCTCGCGCACCACCGCGTTGTCGCCCAGCGCACCGAGCAACGCGCCGGCGATGCTGCCGCGCTGGGCGTCCTGGGTCGCCAGCAGGTAGCCCACGCTGCTGCGTTCGATATCGTAGGTGCCAACCTTGCCGCGCAACGGCGCCCCCTCCGCGCGCAGCAGGTCCAGCAGCTGTCGACGCGTGTGCGGCGCTTTCGCCGCCGGCAGCCTGCCGGTGTTGTAGACCATCACCACCGGTTCGTAGCTGATGCCGAATGCCTCGCCACGCCATTGCGCCCACGCTGGCAGCGCCTGGGTCTGCAGCGAGCGGTGTGGCAACGCGTGGCCGTCGTTGACCAGCTTGGTCTGCAGGTCCATGCCGCTGGAGATCAGCAGGTCCGGCGACGCAGGCCCGCTGCGGTCGCGCAGGTAACGCGCGTACAGGTCCTGGGTGATGATGTCTTCGTACACCACCTCGCTGCCCGGATGCAGCCGCTGGTAGTCGGCGATGACCTCGGCGAAGACCTCGATATCGGTAGTGCCGTGGATGCGCAGCTGTGCGGTGGCGGCGCCCTGGGCGGGGAAGCGGCGTACATCGCCAGGCGCGGCGAGGACCGGCACCGCCAGCAACAGGGCAACAACAACGACGAACAGGCGGATCATGTGCTGCTCCGGGGCAGGCGGATGGTGGCGACCAGGCCACCCTGCGGTCGATTGCTGAGATCGATCTGGCCGCCATGGCTGTCGACCACCCGCTTGACGATGGCCAGGCCAAGGCCTGCACCGCCGGAGGGTGCGCCCTCGCCGCGTGCGAAACGCTCGAACACGCGTTCGGCATCGGCGGCGGCGATGCCGGTGCCGTGGTCGGCGATGGTCAGCACGGCCTGCCCACCTTCAGCGGTCAGCGCGATCTGCAAGGGACCATCGCCGCCGTACTTCAGCGCGTTGTCGACCAGATTCTTGATGGCTTCGCGCAGCAGCAGCGCGTCGCCATGCACCTGCACCGGCTCGGCCGTCATCGCCAGCTGCACGCGCGGGGCGGGCCCTGCCTGCGGCAGCGCTTCATGCAGGGCCTGGTGCACGGTCTCGGCCAGGTCCACGGTGGCGAAGCGCTGCAGATGTGACCGATGGATCACGCTGGCATCGCTGAGCAGCTGGTTGAGCAGCCGGCTCATGTGGGTGGCGTTGCGCTCGATCGCCTGCAGGCTGCGCCGCATGTCTTCCGGATCGTCGTCGTCCAGCGCCAGCTGTGCCTGCGCGCGCAGCGCGGCCAAGGGCGTGCGCATCTGGTGCGCGGCCTCGGCCATGAACGCACGCAGGGTTTCATTGCTGCTGGACAGGCGCTCCATGAAGCGGTTCAGCGCCGTCACCATCTGATCCATCTCGCGTGGCACGCGCGCATCCAGCGGTTTCAGGTCGGACGGCTCGCGGCGTGACAGTTCGCGCTCGACCCGCACCAACGGCCGGAACGCGCGGTGCACGCCGAATGCCACCAATGCCAGCAGCAATCCCGAGAGCACGCCGATGGCCAACAGCGCGCGGGTGACCAGCTCCTGCGCCACCGCTTCGCGCGCACGCCGGGTCTGCCCCACCTGCACCTGCACCTCGCCCTGCGCGGAGGCCGCGGCAAAGCTGCGGCCGACCACGACGAAACGCACGGTTTCACCGCTGTAGGCCGCATCGAACAACTGCGGTTGCGTGCCCGGCCGCCGCGGCGACGCAGGCAGGTCACCGTAGCCGGTGATCAGGTTGCCGCGGCTGTCGGCGATCCGGTAGAACACGCGGTCTTCCGGCGCCATCGCCAGAAGGTCCAGCGCGGCATACGGAAGGTCCACCTGCCACTGGCCATCGACCAATGCCACCGAATCGGCGATCGACAGGGCCGAAGACACCAGCAGATGGTCGTAGGAGCGGTTGGCGGCGCGTTGGCCGTAGTCGCGTGCAGCGAACAGCAGCGCCACCGCGAACACCGCCAGCAACGCGCCCAGGTACAGCAGCAGGGTGCGCCGCAGCGACCCGGGGGCGGCACTTGCGCTGCGCGCGTCAACCATCGGCATCGGCCGGGCCGTCGCTGGCTTCAAGCAGATAGCCGACACCACGCACCGTGGTGATGCGCAGCGGCGCGCCCGCCAGCTTTCTGCGCAGGCGACCGATGTACAGCTCGATGGCATTCGGCCCGGCTTCGTCATCGAAGCCGAACAGGCCATTGCCGATCTCATCCTTGCCCACCACCTGGCCCAAGCGCCCGACCAGGATCTCCAGCAAGCGATACTCGCGGTTGGGCAGCTCGATCGGCTCGCCATCCAGGGTCACCCGGTGCGCAGCGTTGTCGAACTGGAAGCCGCCGATCTGCACCACTTCGCTGGCTTGCCCGCGTGCACGTCGCAGCAGCACGCGGCAGCGCGCTTCGAATTCACGGAAGTCGAACGGCTTGCCGAGGTAGTCGTCAGCACCGACATCGAGTGCCTGCACGCGATCTTCGATGCCATCGCGTGCGGTCAGCATCAGCACCGGTGTGCTGTCACCACGCTCGCGCATGCCGGCCAGCACCCGCAGCCCATCCAGTTTTGGCAGGCCGATATCCAGCACCACCAGATCAAAACTCTGGTAACGCAGCACGCTGGCGGCGGCCAGGCCGTCGGCCTGCCAGTCCACCGCGTGACCACTGCGGCGCATGCGACGGATGATCGCATCGGCCAGGTCCGGGTTGTCTTCGACCAGCAGCAGGCGCATGGGCACAACAGTGGGAGGGGAAGCGAATGCTACCGCATGGCGCCGGACCTGCCCGTCGGCCCCATGCCCGGCGGCCTTTACGCTGCACCGCACAAACCGCTGACAGGACGATGACAGCTTGCGCGACACAGACTGCGGCCGCGCACCGTCCGGTGCCCACGATTGCCGCGCGCCTGGCGTGCACCTGGGAGGGTTTGTGGAATTGAGCATTGCCTGGCGGCGTCCTGCCGCCATGATGGCCCTGGCTGCGCTGGCCGCGCCGGCCTTCGCCGAAGACGAGCGTCCGGTGACCGCCACGGTCGGCGGCCGCCTGCACCTGGACTTCGCCACCTTCGACAACGACAACCGGGGCACGCCGAACAAGGACGACACCGAAATCCGTCGCGCCTGGGTTGACGTTTCCGGCAAGTTCTTCGTGGTCGACTACAAGCTGGAAGCCGATTTCTCCGGCGACCGCGTCGAGGCCAAAGACGTCTACCTGAGCCGCAGCTTCGGCGATGCCGGCCGGCTCACCGTGGGCCAGTTCAAGCAGTATTTCTCGCTGGACGACCGCACCGGTTCCAACTACGGCAGCTTCCTGGAGCGCGGCAACGCCGGCACCACGCTGGCGCCGCTGTATCGGCTGGGCGCGTCCTGGCAGGCCAATCCGGGCGATTTCACCTGGGCAGCCAGCGTGTACAGCCTGGAAAGCATCGATGCCTGGCAGGTCAAGGGCCGCGCCGCCGGTGGCCGCGTCACCTGGGCACCGGCCCCCAGCGAGGGCGACGTGTTGCACCTGGGCCTGTCGCTGGCCCGGGAGGCCTACGACAACCCGGGTGGCAACGGCACCCCGGGCCTGAAGATCCGCCCGCGTCCGGCCGGGCATCTGTCCGACGAAAGCCGCCTGACCCTGGTCGATTTCTCCGCTGGCCGCGATACCGACGTCAACAAGTGGTCGCTGGAGTATGCGCAGGTGCGCGGCCCGCTGTCATGGCAGGGCGAATTCAGCGGCGCAACCTTCGATGATGGTGCCCAGCGCGGTGATGTGATGGCCGCCTACGGCATGCTCAGCTGGTTCGTCACCGGCGAGAGCCGTGCCTACGACCGCAAGACCGGCCGCTTCGCCCGGGTCAAGAACATCCGCCACAAGGCCGGTGCCTTCGAAGTGGCCCTGCGCTACGACCAGATGTGGGGCGCACAGCACCTCGATGGCCAACCCGAGCTGCGCCGAGGCAGCACCGAAGGCTGGACGCTGGGCGGCAACTGGTACCTGCGTGACAACCTGCGCTTCATGCTCAACGTGATCGAAAGCCGCAACCGCGACCGCTTGGCTGGCACCACGGTGGACCGCACGCGCGCGGTCACCGGACGCCTGCAGTTCGACTTCTAAACGCGTTCTTCCCGGGCGCGCACGCTCCCGGCCCCCTTCCACGTCCCACGTCCTGTTTCCTCTAGGAGTCCGCAGATGATGCTGAGCATCCTCGGCTTTGGCATGGTCATTACGTTCATGTACTTGATCATGAGCAAACGACTGTCGCCACTCGTTGCCCTGATCACCATTCCCATCATCTTCGCCCTGATCGGTGGCTTCGCTGCCGGCATCGACGAAATGATGCTGGAAGGCATCAAGAAGATCGCGCCGACCGGCGTGATGCTGATGTTCGCCATCCTCTACTTCGGCGTGATGATCGATGCGGGCCTGTTCGATCCGCTGGTGCGGATCATCCTGCGCTTCGTCAAGGGTGACCCGATGAAGATCGTGTTCGGTACCGCCGTGCTGGCGATGCTGATCTCGCTCGACGGCGATGGCTCGACCACCTACATGATCACCGTGTCGGCGATGCTGCCGCTGTACCAGCGACTCGGCATGAACGCGCTGAACATGACCTGCGTGACCATTCTCGCCGGTGGCGTGATGAACCTGACCCCGTGGGGTGGCCCGACCGCGCGCGCTGCCACCGCCCTGCACGTGGACCCGGCCGATGTGTTCGTGCCACTGATTCCGTCGATGGTGATCGCCTGCGCTGGCGTGCTGCTGCTGGCCTGGTACCTGGGCCTGAAGGAGCGTCGTCGCCTGGGCGTGGTGACCCTGCCCAAGGGCGGCAGCTGGATGGACAACAGCGTGTCCGACGACGGCAACACGCTGCCGACCGTGGAAGATGCCGAAGACACCAAGCGCCCCAAGCTGCTGTGGGTGAACCTGGTGCTGACCCTGGCCTTGATGAGCGCCCTCATCATCGGTGTGCTGCCGATGCCGGTGCTGTTCATGATCGGCTTCGCCATCGCACTGGTGATCAACTACCCGAACCTGGCCGAACAGCGCCGCCGCGTGGTCAGCCATGCCGGCAGCGTGTTGTCGGTGGTGGCGCTGATCTTCGCCGCAGGCATCTTCACCGGCATCCTCAACAACACCGGCATGGTCGAGGCGATGTCGCACAGCTTCCTGGCGATCATCCCAGACAGCTGGGGCCCGTACCTGGCGGTGATCACCGCCGTGGCCTCGATGCCGTTCACCTTCTTCATGTCCAACGACGCGTTCTACTTCGGCGTGCTGCCGATCCTGTCCGAGGCGGCCGGCAACTACGGCATCACCCCGGTGGAAATGGCCCGCGCGTCGCTGGCCGGGCAGCCGGTGCACCTGCTCAGCCCGCTGGTGCCTTCCACCTATCTGCTGGTGGGGCTGGCCAAGGTTGAATTCGCCGACCACCAGAAATTCACCCTGAAGTGGGCGATCGCCATTTCGCTGCTGCTGATGATCGGCGGCCTGTTGTTCGGGCTCTATCCCTTCACGGCCTGATTTCCTTACCAAGGAGCGTTCTGCAATGACTCTTCGCATCGCCTACGTCACCAGCGGGATGGGCAGTGTCGGCACTGCCATCTGCCAGAGCCTGGCCCGTTCCGGCCATACCGTGGTCGCCGGCTGCGCGCCCAACTCGCCGCGCAAGGCCAACTGGCTGCGCGAGCAGCGCGAACAGGGCTTTGATTTCATCGCCTCCGAAGGCAACGCCACCGATTGGGCGTCGACCACGGCGGCCTTCGCCAAGGTACGCGCCGAGGTCGGCGAGGTGGACGTGCTGGTCAACAACTCCGGCGGCAGCCGCGACCTGCTGTTCCGGCAGATGACGGTGGAGGACTGGAATGCAGTGATCGCCTCCAATCTCAATTCGCTGTTCAACCTGACCAAGCAGGTGGTCGATGGCATGGCCACGCGTGGCTGGGGCCGCATCATCAACATCGGTTCGGTCAGCGCCCACAAGGGCCAGATCGGCCAGGTGAACTACGCCACGGCAAAAGCCGCGATGCACGGTTTCAGCCGTGCGCTGGCCGCTGAAGTCGCCTCGCGCGGGGTCACCGTCAACACGCTGTCGCCGGGCTACATCGCCAGCCAGGCGATCAGCAGCTTCCCACCGGACGTGCTGGATCGACTGGCCGCGTCGGTACCGGTGCGGCGCCTGGGTCGCCCGGAAGAAGTGGCCGGCCTGTGTGCCTGGCTGGCTTCGGATGAAGCCTCCTACGTGACCGGTGCCGACTATCCGGTCAACGGTGGCCTGTACATGGGCTAGCCCTCTCCGCGCAGGGCGTGGGTCTGCTTCCCTCCCCCGATGGATTCACGCCCTGCGCGGCTTCTCCCACGACGCCGTTCGTTGGTTTTCCGTAAACAAGGTTTCATGTTCCGTTCGCATAGTGGCCATGCGCCGCGCCCCCCGGGCCGGTGACCATCCCCCATGCAATGGACCATCATGCAGACCCGATACCTGACGATCGCCGTGGCGATCGCGCTTTCCGCCGCCAGCGCCCACGCCGCTGAAGCCATCGACGCCACCGCCGATACCGCGCTGAGCGCGCAGACGCTGGATACGGTCTCGGTCATCGGCCAGGGCGAGACCCGCCAGGTGCAGCGCATCACCACCGTCGACAAGCAGGTGCTGCCGCCGGGTACCAGCGGCCAGAAGATCCTCGACCGCCTGCCGGGCGTGTCGGTGCAGTCCAACGATGCCTTCGGTGCGAATGAAGAATCGCAGACCATCAGCCTGCGCGGCTTCGACAAGAGCCGCCTGGGTTACACGCTGGACGGCATCCCGCTGGGCGACAACAGCTACGGCAACTACAACGGCCTGAGCATCGCCCGTGCACTGATCGCCGAGAACCTGGCTGGCGCCGAGCTGTCGCAGGGCATCGGCTCGCTGGGCGTGGCCTCGACCAGCAACCTTGGCGGCACCATCCAGTACTTCTCGATGGACCCGTCCACCGAATTCGGCGGCCGCGCCAGCATCACCGTCGGCGATGACAACCAGCGCCGCGGCTACCTGCGGGTGGACACCGGCGACATCAACGGCTTCTCGGCCTACGTGTCCGGCGTGCACCAGGACCAGGACATGTGGGCCGCGCCGTACCAGAACCAGACCACCCGCCAGTTCAATGCCAAGGCGGTATGGAACGTGGGCGACAACCGCTTCGGTGCCTTCGTCGCCACCTCGCGCGCCAGCCAGGCCAACTACGCCTACCTGTCCAAGGACATGCTGGCGCGCGGCCTGGGTTATGACTGGAACATCTATGCACCGGACTGGGATCGCGCCGTCGCGGCTGCATACTGCGCACCGGGCACCTACAACAAGGCACGCTGTGCGTTCAGCGGCGGCGTCAACAGCATCGACGATGCCTACTACCAGAGCCGTGCGCTGCGCGACGACAACCTGTATTCGATCGACGCCGACATCCGCCTGGGTGAACAGGGCCGCCTGAAACTGCTGGGCTACCACCACGAAAACCGTGGCCAGGGCCACTGGTGGGCACCGGGCCAGCCGTCCTACCCGGGCACCGACAGGATGCTGCCGATCTCGATCCGCAGCACCAACTACACCATCAACCGCGATGGCGTGACCGCTGCGCTGTCGTGGACGCTGGGCATCCACGAACTGGAAGCCGGTGTGTGGTACGAACAGAACGACCATAACGTCTCGCGCAACTTCTACTACATCAGCGGCCCGTTCCTGGACGACCTGTACCTGCAGAACCCGGACCGTCGCCTGTTCAACCAGGACTTCGACATCCGTACCCGCCAGTTCTATGTGCAGGACCGCATGCGCTTCCTCGACCAGCGCCTGACCGTGGACGTGGGCATCAAGAGCCCCAACACGCGCATGACTGCCAAGGCCCAGCCGGGCGTGGAAACCAGCATCGCCTCGGGTACGCTGACCGCCAAGGAATCGGTGCTGCCGCAGCTGGGCGTGGGCTTCAAGCTCAACGCCAACAATGAAGTGTTCGCCTCGTACGCCGAGAACATTGCTGCCTTCGTCGGCGGCGGCAGCGGTGGCCCGCTGCAGGTGTCGCCGGAATCGTTCGCGGCCAGCGCCGGCCTGGAGCCGGAGAAGTCCAAGAGCCTGGAAGCTGGTTTCCGTACCTTCGGCGAGAAATACCAGGCGTCGATCGCGGCCTACAACGTGAAGTTCGACAACCGTCTGCTGTCGTTGAACCCGTGCTCGAGCATCGAGGTAGGCACGCGTCCGGAGTGCGTGACGCGCTTCATCAACGTCGGTTCGGTGAAGAGCCATGGCGCAGAGCTGACCTTCATCCTCAAGCCGGTCGATGGCCTGCAGTGGTACAACGCGCTGTCCTGGAACAAGACCACCTACGAGGATGACTACACCTCGGGCGGTGCGATCGTGCCGGTGGCCGGCAAGATCACGGTGGATACGCCGCAGCGCATGGCGTCCAGCGAGATCAGCTGGAATCGCGATGGCTTCTTCGCCAGCCTGCGCGCCAAGTACACCGGCAAGCGTTACTACACCTACACCAACGACCAGTCGGTGCCGGGCGTGACCACCTTCGATGCCGGCGCCGGCTACGACTTCGGCCCGGGCATGGGCCTGCGCAACGTGCGGGTGTCGTTGAACGCGACCAACCTGACCAACAAGCGCTATGCGGGCCAGCTGAGTTCGTTCGCACCGACCGATCCGAAGGGCACGCGGTATGCAATCCATGCGAGTGCGCCGCGGCAGGTCTTCATGACGGTGGCGGCGGAGTTCTAAGTCGAAAGCGGGCGCTGCGGCGCGGGGATGCCGCAGCGGGGCGAGGTGGGACGGGCCGAGGCAGGACACGCCGCAAGTACGTCCCTGTAGGCTCGGTCGGCGCATCCATGCGCCTCACGGTCCTGCCTCGGCCCGTCCCACCTCGCCCGACAGTTTCCCGCGCCGGCGCGGTGGCAATGGAAAGCAGAGCAGAAACAAAGCGCCGGGCATTGCGCGGCGCTTTGCTTTTCAAGCTCTTCAAGCGCAATCCCTTCGGCGAGACTGCTACCGCGCTCGCAGGACACTGTCTGGAGGAGGCGGGGCACCCTGGCCAGGACCGTTGGCGCCATGGATGGCGCCATCGAGCACCATGGAGGGGCTTTTGCGTGTCCTGGCCAGGGTGCCCCGCCTCCTCCCAGCCGATAGCAGGCAGGCGCTGGAGGATCCGCCAACGCATTTCATTCCGGCGCCAGCTGGTCCATCCGGATGCGGTTGGCGAACAGCGAGAACGCCAGCATGCCGGCCAGGCCGTTGGCCCGGCTCATCCAGTGCGGTAGCCAGCGCGGTGGCTTCAGCACACCCGATTCGAACAGCGGGGCGAACGCGATCGCATCGGTCAGGCTCATCTTGCCGGCGAACAACCAGCGGCAGACCTGCAGGCGATCCTCGGCCAGCATGTGGCGGAAGAAGGTATGCACCGACACCAGACCGCGCAGGTACACCGTGTCCTTGGTGAAGGCCAGGCCCCCACTCGGCGGCACACCGCGGAATACCCGCTGCGCCGAGGCGAAGCTCTCTTCCGGGTTCTGCCCGGCATCGCAGAAGTAGCGGAACACCTCGATGAAGTCCGCACCTTCGCGCGCCATCGCGATCGCCTCGGTACGCAGGCTGATGCGCTTCAGGCGCTCGATGTCGATGCTGCCGGTGATCTGCTCGGCAAACGTCGCCAGTCCTTCCTGGGTGGCCGTCACCCGTGGCGAGGACAGCGCCAGGCTCGGCAGCACCGGCTGCGCGCGACCGTTCAACGCCGTCAACGAATGCACCAGCGCTTCATGATGGAACAACTGCGCGCGATCGTAAGCGCTGAAACGCGCGCTGGTGCGCAGGCGGATGCGGGTCGGTCCGGCAGCCGCCTTGGAAACCAGCTCCGGGTCCAGCTGCACCTGGATGATGCGTGATTCGAAGAACGCGTCGAGGTCATTCTGCAGCTGCAGCTGCAACGCGATCGCCGATACCGGCACCTGCTCTTCCGGTGCCAGCAGTTCGTGATCCAGTTCGGCGGCAATCTGGATGAAGTGGCGCGCCGCATCGCGCGTGCTCGGTCCGTTGCCCGGCAAAGGCTGCTCGGGCGACCCGAACAACTGCATCGAACAGGCATCCACGGCCGCGGTACCGAGGCCTTCCAGCAGCTGCGCTGCCAGATCCCAGCTCTGCGCGGACTGCTGCACGTAATGGCCCAGCGGATGGTTCTCGTCACACTCGGCAGCGAGCGCGGCCAGCGCGCGACGCTCGTCGCTGAAATCCAGCTTCGGGTAGTCGACCACCGGCAGCGTCGGCTGGCCACGGGCCACGCTGTCCAGGAAGGGTGCCTGCAGTGTCGCCGGCCAGCTGGTCAGGCCCAGCAGGCGGATGCCTCCTACGGCCTCGACCAGGCGCGCATCGAGCGCTGCATGGTGGGCCACGTCACGGTCCAGCGTCGCGGTCGGTTCCATGGGTGGACTATAACGCCCTGCCCGCGCGTTGGTAGGTGCCAACCTTGGTTGGCACAGATATGCATGCGCGGAAAGCATCCACGCATGGCGTGGATCTACTGGGCTGCCCCTGCCGTGACAGTGCCAACCAAGGTTGGCAGCCACCATTCTCCAGCCTTAGCGCCGGCGCGGCTTGCCCGCCGGACGGAACTGCTGGCCCTTGCCCTTCCTGCCGCCGCGTTCCTGAGCGGTCTCGGCCTGGCGCACGGCCAGCTTGGCGGCGGCGGCGGCCACTTCTTCCTTCAACTTGAAGTAGTTCTGCAGCCGGCTCTCTTCGATCTCGCCGGCATCGATCGCCGCACGCACGGCACAGCCGGGTTCCTGCTGGTGCATGCAGTCGCGGAAGCGGCACTGCGCGGCCAGCGCTTCGATATCGGCGAAGCCACCTTCGGCCAGCGTCTCTTCGCCGGTCGGCTTCAGTTCGCGCATGCCCGGCGTATCGATCAGGCAGGCGCCCATCGGCAGTGGCATCAGTGCGCGGTGGGTGGTGGTATGGCGGCCGCGCGAATCGTTGGCGCGCACCGTATTGGTCTTCATCCGCTGCTCGCCCAGCAGCGTGTTGGTCAGCGTCGACTTGCCCGCACCCGACGAGCCCACCAGCACCACCGTCCGGCCGGGACCCAGCCACGGCTCCAGCACTGCAACACTGTCGGCATCCAGGCCATTGATCGCATGCAGGGCGATGCCCTGCATCTCCAGTTCTTCCAGCACCGCCAGCGCATCTTCGCTGTACTCGGTCTGGTCGGCCTTGGTCAGCACCACCACCGGTTCGGCACCGCCACCGCCCACCAGCAGCAGGTAGCGTTCAATACGGCGCGGATTGAAGTCCGCGTCCAGGCCACAGACGATGAAGACGGTATCGATGTTGGCCGCGATCACCTGCTGGTGGTAATGCTCACCGGCGGCGCCACGCTTGATCGCGGTACGTCGCGGCAACAGGGCAACGATGCGGATGCCATCCAGCAGCACCCAGTCGCCCACCGCCGGCCGTTCGTGGCTGGGGAAGCGCGGGCGCTGCCACTCCGGCAGCGATTCGGCCTTGATCGATGCCTCCGGGCCATCAGCCACCACATAGTGGGTGCGATGCTGCTCGATCACCCGCGCCGGGTGGGCCTGCGGGTGTGCGGCCATCACAGCCTGCCAGTCGGCCTGCTGCGGCGGGCCCGGCCAGGGCCAGCCAATGGTCTGCAGAGCGGTGAAATCGGGGGTCTGGGTCATCGCCGCCATTCTACCTGTGTGGTGCCGCCCAGCCCAATGTTGGCGGGCCCTGCGGCCCTTGCCATGCGCTGCAGCAATTCCGCTACCATGGAAGCCCCATGCCTTTTGCGGCCCACCGCCCATGTCCACTCCCTCGCCCAAACCCCTGGTCATCCGCGAGCGCCTTTCCGAAGTGCGCTACGAAATCCGCGGAGAACTGGCACGGCGAGCCCGGGAGCTGGAAGCGCAGGGCCACAAGCTGATCAAGCTCAACATCGGCAATCCCGGCGCTTTCGGCTTCCGTGCACCGGAACACCTGCAGCGCGCGATCGCCGATGACATGGGCCGCACCGATCCCTACACCCATCAGCAGGGCCTGCCGGTCGCCCGCGAAGCCATCGCCGCCGCGTACGCCCGCCGTGGCGCACCGGATGCCCACCCGGACCGCGTGTTCGTCGGCAACGGCGTCAGCGAGCTGATCGACCTGTCGCTGCGTGCGCTGCTCAACCCGGGCGACGAAGTGCTGGTGCCCTCGCCGGACTATCCGCTGTGGTCGGCCTCGACCATCCTCAACGACGGCCGCCCGGTCTACTACCGCTGCGCCGCCGAGAACGGCTTCCAGCCGGACCCGAGCGAGATCGAGACGCTGGTGTCCTCGCGCACCCGCGCCATCGTGCTGATCAACCCGAACAATCCCAGCGGCGCCAGCTACCCGCGCGAGCTGCTGGAGCAGGTGGTCGAGATCGCGCGCCGCCACAACCTGCTGCTGCTGGTCGATGAGATCTACGACCAGATCCTGTACGACGACGCGGTGTTCCAGCCGGTCGCACCGCTGGCCGGTGACCATCCCTGCCTGACCTTCAGCGGCCTGAGCAAGGTGCACCGCGCCTGCGGCTGGCGGGTGGGCTGGGCACACCTCAGCGGCGACGACGCACGGCTGGGCGACTTCCGCGCCGCGCTGGACCTGCTGGGCGCGCTGCGCCTGTGCGCCAACGTGCCGGGCCAGTACGCCATCGACGCCGCAGTGAACGGTCCGGACACCATTTCGGAGCTGTGCGCACCGGGTGGCCGCCTGTATGAAACCCGTCGTGCAGTGATTGAAGCCTGCGAGGCCAGCGAACACCTGTCACTGGTTGCCCCCGCCGGCGCGCTGTACGCGTTCCCGGCCGTGGTCGGTGCCGCTGCCAAGGGCTTTGACGATCATAATTTCGCGCTGGACCTGATGAACAACGACGGCGTGCTGGTGGTGCCGGGCTCAAGCTTCAACGTGCCTTACCGCCACCACTTCCGCGTGACCCTGCTGCCGGAGGCGTCGGTGATGCGCGACGTGTTCGCCCGTATCGACCGCGCCCTCGCCCGCCGTGCCGAAGATGCCACCAAGGTGGTGCCGCTGAAGCCCCGCCGGTCGGTGGCTTGATCGATGGGCTTGACGTATCTGGCCCTGGGCGATTCCTACACCATCGGTGAAGCGGTCGCGGTCGACGGCCGCTGGCCGCATCAGCTCGCCGCCGCCCTGCGCGCGCAGGGCGTCGCGCTGGGCGATCCGCAGACCATCGCCACCACCGGCTGGAGCACCGACGAGCTCGACGCCGGCATCGACGACGTTGCGCCGCAAGGGCCGTTCGACTTCGTCAGCCTGCTGATCGGCGTCAACAACCAGTATCGCGGGCGTCCGCTGGACGAATACCAGGTGCAGTTCCAGGCCCTGCTGCAGCGCGCGATTGGTTTTGCCGGCGGCCGTGCGGACCGGGTCCTGGTGCTGTCCTTCCCGGACTGGGGCACCACGCCGTACGGTGCAGGCAGCGGTCGCGACCTGGGCCAGATCGAACTGGAAACCGACGAGTTCAACGCTGCCGCCGAGGTGATCAGCACCCAGCAGGGCGTGGCCTTCGTCGACATCACCGATATCAGCCGCGATACCGGCGCTGACCCGGCAATGATTGCCGAGGATGGCCTGCACCCGTCCGCACGGATGTATGCACTGTGGA
Source organism: Stenotrophomonas sp. 2YAF26 (assembly GCF_052114625.1). Taxonomy (NCBI): domain Bacteria; kingdom Pseudomonadati; phylum Pseudomonadota; class Gammaproteobacteria; order Lysobacterales; family Lysobacteraceae; genus Stenotrophomonas; species Stenotrophomonas sp. 2YAF26. The sequence goes on from NZ_JBFRFC010000009.1 coordinate 59,055, forward strand.
GCGCACGTGCGCTGCCGGTGGCCGCTCACCTGCTGGGCGGAACGGACTGAGACGATGGACGGCACGCCACGGAACGGCACGCCCCTGCCCTGCTCGCCGCTTGATGCCGGGCAGGCGCGCCTGATCGCCGAGTCCTTCCGGCCGATGCAGGCCTGGGGCAGCCGCCGCGATTACTACTACACACGCGGCAAGCTGGGCAGCGACCCGCTGTATGACGGCGTGCTGCAGCACCTTCCCGATGACGGCCAGCCGGTGCTCGACCTGGGCTGCGGGCTGGGCCTGTTCGCGCATGTGCTGCGCCAGCGTGGCCGCCAGCAGGGGTACCTCGGGGTGGACGTGGACAGCGACAAGATCGCCCGTGCGCAGCGCGCCGGCAGTGGCCTGGCCGACGTACGGTTCGACTGTCTGGATGTGCAGGCACCCTTACCGGCGCATGGCGGGCATGTGCTGCTGCTAGATGTGCTGCAGTACCTGGACGAAGCGCCGCAACTGGAGCTGCTGCGCGCGGTGAGCGCGCGGGTCGCGCCCGGTGGCCGCCTGCTGCTGCGCACGCCGCTGGCGACCGGTGACCGCCGCGACCGCACCACTCGAGTGGCTGATCGCCTGGCGTGGCTGGTCGGCTGGATGGGCACGCGACCGCGCCATTACCCGGATCCGCAGCGGCTGCAGGCCACGCTGGCCGAGGCTGGGCTGCAGGTGGCTCCGTTGCGTCCCCTGCATGGGCGCACGCCGTTCAACAGCTGGCTGCTGGTTGCCGAGCGTCCGGGAACTGCGGCCAACGGCTGAGCCCCTCGTGGTGGGCGGCCAGGGTGATCGTGAGATGGCCGGGTGGGTGGACTGCACAGGGGGCGCTGCAAGTACGTCCATGTAAGCTCGGTCGCCGCTTGCTCATGCGCGCTGTCCTGCGCACATGAGCAAGACCGGGGTTGGGCGTCCTGCCCAGCCCGCCCGAGGCATGCCTCGGGCCCATGCGGCTCACGCCCCTGTGCAGCCCACCCGCCCGGCCACGGACGGTTTACGGGTGCGTCCACCACGGAAGACAAGAAAAAAGCGAAGAGCAAACGCGGGTCGCTTCGCTCTTGCTGCGTCTGGCGCTCGCCGGGTGTGGCCCGGCGCTACCGGTCAGCCGGCCGGCAGTTCGGCCTTCAGGCCGCGCTCGTCCAGCGACTGCAGCACCCGTTCGATGATGGCCAGGTTGTGGCCGTGGGCGGCACCTTCATGCAACAGCACGATCGCGCCCGGGCGCAGGTCCGGGAGCAGGCGCGCCAGCACACCGTCCGGCGTGCAGCCAACGCCGTCGTAACCGCGGGCGCTCCAGCCCACGCGCACCAGGCCCAGCTTGCGCAGTACCGGTGCCACGAACGGGTTGGTCATGCCCACCACCGAGCGGTACCAGCGTACCGGTCGCCCGCTGACCGTCTGCAGCGCCTGCTGGCAACCTTCGATCTCCGCCGCCATCGTGCCCGGGCCCAGCCGCCAGAAGCGCGCCTGCGGGTGGCTGTGGCTGTGGTTGCCGAGGTCGTGTCCGCGACGCAGGATCTCCTCCACCAGGGCCGGATGCGCCAATGCGCGCTCGCCGACCAGGAAAAAGGTCGCCCTTGCCTGGTGTCGGTCCAACAGATCCAGCACCGCTGGGGTCTGCTCACTGGGGCCGTCGTCGATGGTCAGCCAGACGCTGTTGCCGGCATCGGGCAACCGGCTCAGCACGGGCGCGTAGAAGCGGCTGTTGGGCAGGAACACCGGCACCATGAACAACGCGTGGCTCGCCACCATCAGCGCCAGACCCCAATGCCAGCCGGCCAGCACCCAGGTCAGGATCACAGCCGCCTGCGACAGCACCAGCCAGGGTACCCAGCGCCAGGGGCGGGTCGGGATGCGATGCAATGTTCCTGCGTTGGTCATGCCCCATGATGCCATGGGGGGTAGAATTGATGATTCGAATTTTTCGGACCCATGACTGCCATGTCCCTCGATCCCGCCCTGCGTTCGCGCATCGAAACCATCCTCAACGACAACCGCGTCGTGCTGTTCATGAAGGGCCAGCCGTCGATGCCGCAGTGCGGCTTCTCGGCCAAGGCCGTGGGTGCCCTGCAGGACCTGGGCGTGGAGTTCGCCCACGTCAACGTGCTGGCTGACGCGGAGATCCGTGAAGGCATCAAGGCCTATGGCGACTGGCCGACCATCCCGCAGCTGTACATCGACGGCGAACTGGTCGGCGGCAGCGACATCGTGCTGCAGATGGCCGCCAGCGGTGAGCTGAGCAGCGTGCTGGGCCTGGCTGCACCGGACCGCACCCCGCCGCGCATCACCGTCACCCCCGCCGCGGTGGAAATGCTGAAGGGCGCGCTGGCCGATTCGCCGGGTGCGTCGCTGCAGTTGGGCATCGATGCCCGCTTCCAGCCGAACTTCCAGCTGGCCCCGTACGATGAAGGCGCGATCGCCGCCGAGTCCAACGGCCTGCGCGTGCAGTTCGACCTGGCCAGCGCCCGCCGCGCCGATGGCATCACCATCGACTGGGTCGACGACATCCGTGGCAAGGGCCTGGCGATCGACAACCCGAACGCGCCCAAGCCGGTGCAGGAAATCAGCGTGCGTGATGCCGACGACCTGGTGCGTGCCGGCAACGTGATGCTGGTGGACGTGCGCCCGGCCGAAGAACGCGCCATCGCTGCTGTCGGCGTACCGTTCAAGAGCTTCGATGGCAACGGCCGCGCCGAGCTGGAAGCCCTGCCCAAGGACACCGCCCTGGCCTTCCTGTGCCACCACGGTGGCCGCAGCGCGCAGGCAGCAGAGCAGTTCCGTGCGCTGGGCTTCAGCAAGGTGTTCAACGTCACCGGCGGCATCGATGCCTGGTCGGACGAAGTGGACAACGGCGTGCCGAAGTACTGATCGGCTGCAGTTGAAACCCACAAAAACGCCGGCGAAAGCCGGCGTTTTCCGTTGAATCCATCCACGCATGGCGTGGATCTACTCCTTCCGGGTTATCCGGCAAAACCGCCTTCGGCCAGGTAATCCAGTTCTTCCGGCGACGGAATGCGGCCAAGCACCGCATTGCGGTGCGGGAACCGGCCGAAGCGGCGGATGATGTCGCGGTGCAGTTCGGCGTACTGCAGGTATTCCTTGTCACCCAGCACGTCGAACATCGCGACCGAGCGGTCCTGGTCCAGCGGATCTTCGGAGTGCTCGAACGGCAGGTAGATGAAGGCGCGCAGCTTGGGTACCAGCTGCAGGTCCAGCCCCTCCTCGATCGCGCGCGTGGCGTAGTGCCGTGCCAGGCCATCGGTGGCATAGGAATGGGCCGTGCCGCGGAAGCAGTTGCGCGGGAACTGGTCCAGCAGCAGCATCAGCGCCAGCGCGCCCTCGGCGCTGCCCAGCCAGTGCTCGCGCGCGCGCGATGCGGCAGCGTGGTGTTCGTCCGCGAACAGCGTACGGAACCGCGCGTCGAACGCATCATCGCGGGCAAACCACTTTTCAGGGCCCGCGTCCTTCCAGAATTCCACCACTTGCGCGGCAACGTCCATCACCTACTCCCAGGGCCGGCGCGCCGCGCCAGGCCATCATCATCATTCGTCGAAGCGCAGGTGGCGGACCGACTTGCCGTTGCGCCGGATAAGCTTAAGCGCCTCGATGCCGATCTGGATATGGTTTTCCACGAACTGCGAGCTGACCTTGGCGTCGGATGCCTCGGTTTTCACCCCGTCCGGGATCATCGGCTGGTCTGAAACCAGCAGCAGGGCGCCGCTGGGAATATGGTTGGCAAAGCCGGCAGCGAAGATCGTAGCGGTTTCCATGTCGATGGCCATGCAGCGCATCGCCCGCAGCCGCTCCTTGAAGGCCTCGTCGTGCTCCCAGACCCGGCGGTTGGTGGTGTAGACGGTGCCGGTCCAGTAGTCATGGCCAAGGTCGCGGATCATGGTCGAGACCGCACGCTGCAGGGCAAATGCCGGCAAGGCCGGCACTTCCGGCGGCAGGTAGTCGCCCGAGGTTCCCTCGCCGCGGATGGCCGCGATCGGCAGCACCAGGTCGCCCAGCTCGTTCTTGCGCTTCAGCCCGCCGCACTTGCCCAGGAACAGCACCGCCTTGGGCATCACCGCCGACAGCAGATCCATGATGATCGCGGCATTGGGGCTGCCCATGCCGAAGTTGATCATGGTGATGCCGTCGATGGTGGCGCTGGCCATCGGCCGGTCCAGGCCGATCACCGGCGCCCCGGTCAGCGCGGAGAACGTATGCAGGTAGCCCCCGAAGTTGGTCAGCAGGATGTGCTGGCCGAACTGGTCCAGAGGTACGCCGGTATAGCGCGGAAGCCAGTTGTCGACGATGTCCTGCTTGCTCTTCATGGGCGGTCCGGTGCGGCGTGGGGAGCACCATTTTCCGGGAGGCGGTCGTTGCCGTCGAGATGGCCGATGGCGACCCGTGAAAAAGGACACTTGGCAAGCACGCCGCTCCCCGGCTAGCGTCGGTGGGTTGAACACGCTGCCAAGGGGATCTGCATGACATCGACGTTGTTGCGCGCCGGGTTGGGTCTGGCGCTGGTATCGCTGAGCACGGCGCCGGCCGTGGGCGCTTCGCGCTTCGTGGCCGATCCCTACCCGAGCACCTACCAGGCGCACCCCGATGGGCCGTTGCTGATCCAGAACGCCACGGTGCTGACCGGCACCGGCCAGCGCCTCGACAACGCCGATGTGCTGCTGCGCGATGGCCGCATCGTCGCCGTCGGCGATGCGCTGCAGGTCGATGCCAGCGTCACCCGCATCAACGCCGACGGCAAGTGGGTGACGCCCGGCCTGATCGACGTGCATTCGCACCTGGGCGTCTATCCCAGCCCCGGTGTCGGCGCGCACAGCGACGGCAACGAGATGACCGCGCCGGTCACCGCCAACGTCTGGGCCGAGCATTCGGTATGGCCGCAGGACCCCGGTTTCCAGGCGGCGCTGGCCGGCGGAGTGACCAGCATGCAGGTGCTGCCCGGCTCGGCCAACCTGGTCGGTGGCCGCGGCGTAACGCTGAAGAACGTGCCTGCCACCACCTACCAGGCGATGAAGTTCCCCGGCGCGCCGTGGGGCCTGAAAATGGCCTGCGGCGAAAACCCCAAGCGCGTCTACGGTGGCGGCAAGGGCGTGGCACCTGCAACGCGGATGGGCAACGTGGCCGGTTACCGCGCAGCCTTCATCGACGCGGCCGACTACATCGCCAAGAACACGCCGAAGCCGGCCAAGCGCAAGGGCTGGTTCGGCAGCGACAAGGGCGACAGCGCCGGTGACGCCGGCGGCAAGCGCGACCTCAAGCTGGACACCCTTGCCGGTGCGATCCAGGGCGATATCCGCGTGCACATCCACTGCTACCGCGCCGATGAAATGGCCACCATGCTCGACCTGTCCAAGGAATTCGGCTTCAAGGTGGCCGCCTTCCACCATGGCGTGGAGGCCTACAAACTGGCCGACCGTCTGGCGGCCGAAGGTGTGTGCGGTGCACTGTGGGCCGACTGGTGGGGCTTCAAGATGGAGGCCTTCGACGGCATCGCCGAGAACATCGCGCTGGTCGACCGGCCGAAGAACAGCTGCGCCATCGTCCACTCCGACTCGCCCGAAGGCATCCAGCGCCTGAACCAGGAGGCCGCCAAGGTGATGGCCGCCGCGCGCCGCGCGCACATGCCGGAGATCGCGCCGGAACGCGCGATCACCTGGATGACCGCCAACGCCGCCAAGGCGCTGGGCATCGAAGCACAGACCGGCACGCTGGAGGCCGGAAAGATGGCCGACGTGGTGATCTGGAACGGCAACCCCTTCAGTTCGTATGCACTGGCCGAACAGGTGTTCGTCGATGGCCGCCGTGTGTACGACCGCAGCACGCCACCGGCGACGCCGCGGTCGGATTTCCAACTTGGGCAGGAGCTGCGCTGATGGGCATGTTCAAGGCAATGGCGAAGTCTGCCGCAACGCTCGGCGCTGCCGTCATGGCGCTGGCCTGCATTGCGCCGCCTGCGCAGGCGCAGGACCTGCTGGTGCGCGGTGCGACCGTCGCTACCGCCAGCGCACGCGGCAACGTGGAAGATGCCGACGTGCTGGTGCAGGGCGGCATCATCCGCGCGGTGGGTCGCGGCCTGTCCGCACCGGCTGGCGTGCCGGTGGTCGAGGCCAAGGGCCGCACGCTGACCCCGGCCCTGTTCGGCGGTATCACCGAGATCGGCATCGAGGAAGTGTCCGGCGAATCGAGCACGGTCGACAGCGCGCTGAAGATCGGTGAGCAGCCGCTGCGTCCGGAATTCGACGTGACCCTGGCCTACAACCCTGCGTCGGTGCTGATTCCGGTAGCACGCCTGGATGGCATCGGCTTCACCGCGCTGGGCGCGGCCACCGGCGGTGGCTTCGTCGCCGGCCAGGGCGGCGTGGTGCGCTTCGATGGCAGTGCCGACCCGATCGGCCCGCGCGCCCTGTTCCTGCGCCTGGGCGCGGCGGCGTCTGAACTGACCGGACAATCGCGCGCGGCACAATGGATGCTGCTGCAGCAGATGGTCGATGAAGCGCGCGGCCAGGTCGCCGCCGACTCGCCGCATGCGCTGCTGACCCCGGCCGGTCGCCGCACGCTGGCCCGCTATCTGTCCGGCCAGGGCCGCATCGTGGTGGAAGTGGACCGCGCGGCCGACATCCGCCAGCTGCTGCGCTGGGCGGCCCGCGAGAAGGTGAAGATCGCCATCGCCGGCGGTGCCGAGGCCTGGCAGCTGGCACCGGAACTGGCAGCGGCCAAGGTGYCGGTGTTCGTCGACGCGCTGGGCAACCTGCCGGCCACCTTCGACCAGATCGGCGCCACCCTGGAAAACGCCGCGCGGTTGCAGCGCGCCGGCGTGCCGGTGGCCTTTGCCCAGCGCGACGACGCCTCGCACAACGCGCGCAAGATGCGCCAGCTGGCCGGCAATGCTGTAGCCAATGGCCTGCCCTGGGCCGACGGCCTGGCCGGGCTGACCCGGGTACCGGCCGAGGTGCTGGGCGTGGCCGACCAGATCGGCAGCATCGAGCCGGGCAAGCGTGCCGACCTGGTGCTGTGGGAAGGTGATCCGCTGGATGTGGCGCACTATGCCGAACAGGTCTGGCTGGGCGGCCGCGCGATGCCGATGCGCTCGCGCCAGACCGAACTGCGCGACCGCTACCTGCAGCGCAACGCGCAGCCCTGACCGCTACAAGGAGCCCCCGATGCCCACCCTGCGCTGGTATTTCGACTTCGTCTCGCCCTATTCCTACCTGCACTGGCAGAAAGTGAAGCGGCTTCCGCAGTTCGAGCACATCCAACCGGTACCGATCGCCTTCGGTGCGGTCCTGCACCATCTGGGCAACCTCGGCCCGGCGGAGATCCCGGCCAAGCGCCGTTTCATGTACCGCCAGCTGCTGTGGACCGCGCAGGCCGAGGGCACCCCTCTGCGCTTCCCGCCGGGGCATCCGTTCAACCCGCTGGCGGCGCTGCGCCTGTGCCTGGCCGCAGGCGCCAGCACCGAGGCGGTGGATGTGCTGTTTGACTGGATCTGGCGCGACGGCCGCGCGGCCGACAGCGCCCCGGCCCTGCGCGAACCCGCCACCCGGCTGGGTATCAGCGATGTGGAGGCGGCCATTGGCGAGCCGGCAATCAAGGAACAGCTGCGTCGCAACACCGATGCGGCGATCGAGGCCGGCGTATTCGGCGTGCCGACCCTGGCCATCGACGGCGAACTGTTCTGGGGCAACGATACCCACCCGCTGATGGCGGCGGTGCTGGACGACCCGGGCCTGCTGGATCGCCCCGACTGGCAGCAGGCGGTGGCCCTGCCGATGGCGGTGCAGCGCAGTCGCTGAACAGGCAGTGGCGCATTTCCCTCGCGCGCCCGATCCCGTTTTGAGATAGTTTTCACATTTCCGAACCTACAACCGCCCTGGAGGGGGAGCCGCGGATGCGCATCGGAATCGTCGTCGACTCGGCCTGCGACCTGCCGCAGGACTTCATTGCCGAGCACAACATCGTGCTGTTGCCGATCACCGTGCGGATCGGCGAAGCCGTGCTCGCCGACCACCGCGACGAGCAGGCAACGCTGAGCTTCCTGCACGCGCACGTAGCCGAACACGGCGCCGAAGCGGAGACCATCCCCTTCAGCGTCAACCAGATCCGCGACCTGTTCCTGCAGCGGCTGGTGATCGACTACGACCACGTGTTCTGCATGACCATCACCAAGACCCGCAGCCCGATCCACGACAACGCACTGCAGGCCAGCTTCGCCATCCTCAACGACTACAAGCCGGTGCGGCAGGCGGCAGGCTACAACTCGCCGTTCGCGCTGCGCGTTCTGGACACCCAGAACCTGTTCGCCGCACAGGCGGTGACGGCGGTGGAGGCGGTGCGCCTGCGTGCCAGCGACGCCAGCGTGCAGCAGATCCGCGAGCGCCTGGAAGAACTGGCCGGCAACGTGCACGGCTACATGGTCACCCGCGACCTGTACTACATGCGTGCCCGCGCCCGGCACAAGGGCGACCGCAGCGTCGGCCTGCTCAGCGCGGCGCTGGGCAGTGCGCTGGACATCAAGCCGGTGCTGCATGGCTATCGCGGCGAGACCGGGCCAGTGGCGAAGATCAAGGGTTTCGACAATGCCGTGCTGAAGCTGTTCGGCGTGGTCGGCCAGCGCGTACGCGCCGGACTGATGACGCCCACCGTGTGCGTCAGCTACGGCGGCGAACTGGACGAACTGCGCGCCCTGCCCGGCTACGCGCAGATGAAGGAGGTCTGCGCCGGCCGTGGCGTGACCGTGTACGAATCGGTGATGAGCCTGACCGGCATGGTCAACGTCGGCAAGGGTGCGGTCACCGTGGGCTTCGCCGATGGGCCGCATCGGTTTGAATGAAGGCCAACCACGCAGTGGAATCTGCACATCGATTCCACCGCGCTTATGCCAGCCTAGCTGCACCTCAAGGAGATCAACATGCCTGCGCAGTACCACATCAGCCTGCCCGAACCGTCCAAGGCCCGCGGCAACGACCCGGACCTGTCTTTCCATTCGCAGGGCGCGGCCGGCTTCGCCGAAGAACTGCAGAACGCGCTGCGCAATGGCAGCCTGTTCGAGCGCTGGCGCGACAAGCAGCCGGACCCGGATGCGGTGGAACCGCAGTGGGGCGTGACCGATCCGGAGGCCACCGTGACCGGTGAGCAGAAGGATCTGCGCATCAACCTGGTGGCCACCACCCGCATCGACAGTGACGTGTTCAAGCAGCGCCTGCGCCTGCTGGCCGGGCACCACTGGGAACTGCGCGACGTGCGTTGAGATCCGGCTCTGGTAGATGCCAACCTTGGTTGGCGCTTCTGGAAGAGTGCTGCCAACCAAGGTTGGCAGCTACCGAGTCGCCAGGCAGCTCCATCTCGCCAATTTGTCGCGAATAGCCCGCCGCCGATGGCGCATGTTCTGGTAGACGCCAACCTTGGTTGGCACTCTGCAGCGCACCGCTCATATGGCTGGCACACTGGTCGGATGAGAAACAAAGATGACATCACCCGCCCTGGCACGCGCGGCGAGAAGAAGCTTCGCGATGCTCCACGCCGACTTCGCTACCTGCGACATTGGGCTGACTGCTTCAAAGGTGCCTTTCCCTCAGAGGAGCTGGAGGGCCGGGCTCGTTACTGGAACTACAAGGTTCCCACCCGCGCAGGTCTGATCGAAGGCCCTGCCACCACGCTGAGGATCCAGCGTGCTTGCGCCCAATCGCTCATCAGCGCCTGCGCAAACCTGATCCAGTCACGGCCAGCCTCACAAGCAGACGTGCGGGTAACCTGCTGTATCGCTCAGCCCGGGATGTTCTCCAGCGAGATATGCCTTTACCTGGACGAAGAGTACTTCCAAGGCCATGTCGCGGCGACGGCGGATGGACAGGTCACCGCGATCAACTCGCGCAGCCTTGCCACCGAATGGGGGCTCGTCCTGCCCAAGGGCATTGGGGAGCGAGGTGTGCAGATCAGCATTCCTCGCACCGATCACGATGACGGACTGGAACAGGAATACTGGTTCTTCGGCGAGGTAACCGACCAACGTTGATGGTAGCGACTGGATCTGCCCTGGTAGACGCCAACCCTGGTTGGCGCTTTCCAAAAAGGATGCCAACCAAGGTTGGCATCTACCAGTTCCTCGTGGCTGGCACTACCGAGCACCCGGATCTGCTGCTATCGTGCCGCCGCCAACGGCGACTGCACGGACTGCACATGGACCCCAAGCTGAAAGCCCTCATCGAGCAGACCAACCTGTCGGACCTGCTGCCGTCGGCGCCCGAGGAAATGGATCTGCAGCAGCCGGTAGCGCCGCCGGAACCCGCAAAACCGCAACCCGCCCGTTCCACCAACGATGCACTGCAGGTGCATTTCGGTGGTACCGACATGGTCGGCAAGCTCGCCAATGCGCCCACCAGTGGACGGATAAAGACCTTCGCCATGATCCTGCTGGGCGGGCCGACCATCGTGTTCGGCCTGCTTCTGCTGGGCATGGTCTGGACCGAGCCGGGCAAGTCAGTGTTCGCGCTGGTCTACGGCACGGTCATCGCAGCGGTGTTGATCGGTATCTGGCCTTATCTGCTGTTCCGCAAACGCGAGAAACCGTCGGACTGACGACCAGGGTAGTGCCGGCCGCTGGCCGGCAACCCATGCATCCCGCAGCTGCCGGCCAGCGGCCGGCACTACCCCTATCTTCCTTACCAGCTGACGGCCAGCCGCCGCCCCCCCCTTGCGCCCTACCAACCACCGCCCAGCGCGCGATACAGCTCTACGCGTGCAATCGCGGCCGTCGCCTGGCTGTTGGCCAGCGCGGCCTGGTTGTCCAGCGCGATGCGCTGGGTGCTCAACACATCCAGCATGTCGACCACGCCGGCCTGGTACCGCCGACGTGCCGCACCCAGCGCCGTCTCGCTCTCATCCACCGCCACGTGCAGCTGCGCGGCACGCTGCTGTTCGGCGGCATAGCCGTCGATGGCGTCGTCCACTTCATGCCAAGCCTGCAGCACGGTACGGCGGAACTGCAGCGCCGACTGTTGCTGCTGCAGCCTGCTCAACGCCAGGTTGGCCTTCAGGCGTCCGCCCTGGAAGATCGGCAGGCTGATAGACGGCCCGATGCTGAAGCGGTGGGCGTTCCAGCCATCCAGGTCATCCAACTGCTTGGCTTGGAAACCGGCATCGCCATTCAAGGTGATGCGCGGCAGGAAGCTGGCCTTGGCCACGCCGATACCAGCCGTGGCTGCATGCAACGCAGCCTCGGCACGGCGGACATCGGGGCGACGCTCGGCCAGTTCACTGGGCACGCCCACGGCGACGGTCGGCAACGCAGGCCAGTCGCGGCGCGCGCTCTGCAACTGCGCGTCCAACGCCTGTGGCGGCTGCGCCAGCAGGAACGCCAACGCATTGCGCAATTGTGATTCGCGATGCCGCAACGGCGCGATGCGCGCCTGCAACGATGCCACCTGTGCCGCCGCACTGGACACCTGCAACGTGCTGGCCACGCCCTGGCGTTGGCGCGCTTCGGTCAGCCGCTTGATGTCGTGGGCGATGCTGAGGTTGTCCTCGGTAATGGCCAGCAGCTGGCGTGTTGCGCGCAACTGCAGGTAATCGCGCGCGGTCTCCGCCAGCAGCGCGATACGCACCGCGTGTGCATCTTCCTCGGCCATCTGCACGCGTGCGTCGGCGGCTTCCACCTGGCGGCGTACGCGGCCCCACAGATCCAGTTCCCAGCTCATGCCGATGCCGGTCTGGAACAGCCCATAGTCATCACGACCACCATTACCGGACGGATCGTTCAGGCCTACCTCGCTGTTGCGCGCGCGCACGCCGCTGGCGGTGGCACTGACGCTGGGCAGGCGATCGGCAGCGGTGACGCCACGCGCGGCGCGGCTCTGCTGCACGCGGTTGGCGGCCAGCTGCAGGTCGAGATTGGCCTGCAGCACCTGCGTCGCCAATTGCCCCAGCAGCGGGTCATCGAAACCGGACCACCAGCGGGCGTCGTCATCCAGCGCAGCTGACGCCACCGCTTCGCCCTGCCACTGCGTGGGCAGTTCGGCCTGCGGGCGCACGAAGTCCGGGCCCAGCGTGCAGGCGGTCAGCGCCGTGCACAGTGCCGCTGCAGCCAGTACACGTGGGAGTACGCGGATCATGCGCCCTCCCCGCCCTTGCGGTGCTGCTCGCGCTGCGCGCTCTGTACCCGCTGCGAACTCTGCAGATCCACGCTGGCTTCCACCGACATGCCGGCACGCAGCTGGCCCAGCAACGCCTGCCCGGGCTCCAGCACGATCTTCACCGGAATGCGCTGCACTACCTTGGTGAAGTTACCGGTAGCGTTCTCCGGTGCAATCGCGGCGAACGTCACGCCGGTGGCTGGTGCGATGCTGTCGATATGGCCACGCAGCGGCGTGCCGGGGAACACGTCCACCGTCAGCTCAACCTGTTGCCCGGGCTGCATGCGGGTCATCTGCGTTTCCTGGAAGTTGGCGACCACGAAGGCGCGCTGCAGTGGCACGACCGCGGCCACCGGCGTGCCCGGGGTCAGGTAGGCACCGACGCGCACTGCGCGGCGCCCAACCATGCCGTCGATCGGTGCGCGCAGCTCGGTGTGCGACAGATCCAGCTCGGCGCGTGCCTGCGCGGCTTCAGCACGCTGCACCGCTGCCTGCGCGGCCTGCACGCCGGCAGTGAGGATGTCGGTGCGTTGGCGCGCGGTCGACAATGCGGCCTGCCCCTGTTGCAGGTGCGCACTGGCCACGGCCTGCTTCGACTGCGCCTGCTGTGCGTTCTGCACGGTACCGGCACCGTCGCGGGCCAGCTCCCGGTAACGCTGCTGGTCGGCGCTGGCCAGGGTCAGCTCGGAACGGCTGACATCCACACTCGCCCTGGCCTGTTCGATCAGCGAGCCCTGCTGTGCCAGCGCTGCTTGAGCGTTGCTGAGCTGCGCACGCGCATTGGCCAGGTCGGCGCGGGCAGCCAGCAACGCGACCTGGTAGTCACGGTCATCGATGCGGGCCAGCACGTCACCTGCCTTCACCGCTTGGTTGTCCTGCACTTCCACCGCGCTGACGAAGCCAGCGATCTTCGGTGCGACCACGGTGTAGTCGGCGACCACATAGGCGTTGTTGGTGGTCTGGTGGCGGCCATCGCTCAGCAGCAACCAAGCACCACCGGCCAGAAGCAGCACGCCCAGGCCGAGGCCGGCGTTGAGATACGTTCGATTGATTGTCATGAGGGGATTCCTGCGAAGGGGATCAGGCCACGGCACGTGGCGGATGGATGCGGGTGGGCATCCAGGCAATGAGCGGAATGAAGGCCAGCGCGACCAACGCGACCAGCAGGTAGAGATCGGCCGAGGTCAACGCCTGCACCTGCGCATGCAGGCGCGCGCCAAGCTGCGGCCCTTCGGCCAGCCACGGCTGTTCGCCAAGTCGCTCGACCAGCACGGTGGAGTGGAAATGGCGGCGTCCCTGGGCGACCGCTTCAAGCACGCCGCTGGCCAGTACCGCGGCAAAGCCCTTCACCGTGTTGAACCACGCCGAGGCGAAGGGGCCGTCCTGTGGCGCCAAGCCGCCGGTGGCCAGCATCAGCAGCGGCAGCACCGCCATCGGCTGCGCAAACACCTGCAGCAGCTGGACCCACAGGAAGTTGTCGCGTATCCAGCTGACGTCCAGATGTGCGCCCAGCCAGCAGGCCAGCGCCAGCATCGCCAGGCCGGTGGCCTGCACCCAACGGCAATCGATCGCGCGGATGTTCAGCAATGCGGCGACCAACGGCAGCGCGATGACCTGCGGCAATGCCACCCACAGCAGCATCGGCGCAGTCTGCTGCGGCCGATAGCCCTGCACGCTGGCTAGGAAACCGGACGGAATGGAGATCACCGCCAGCAGCACGAACAGCACGCCACCGAGGGTGATCAGCGAATAGCTGAGGTTGCGGTTGGCCAGCAGCTGCAGCTTGAAGAACGGCAGTGGATGGAACCACTCGTTGATGAAGAACAACACCAGCAGACCCGCACCACCACCCAGCATCAGCGTGATCAACGACGAGTCGAACCAGTTCAAGCGCGGGCCCTGCACCAAACCCAGTACCAGCAGCACCAGCGCCGGCAGGCCGAGCATCAGGCCGACGCCGTCGAACTGTGCGAAGCGCTCCAGCCGCAGGGGATCCTGTGGCAGGCCCCAGCCGACCATCGCCATCGCCACCAGGCAATAGGGCACGATCTGCCAGAACGCCCAGTGCCAGCCCACCTGCTCCACCCAGAATGCGGCCAGCGGAGTGCCCATGCTCGGCCCGAAGGTGGCGGTCAGTGCGTAGGCGGCCAGGCCGTACAGCTTGATGCCCGGCGGCAGGAAGCGCAGCGCCACGCTCATCAGCAGCGGCGGCAACGCGCCACCACACAGGCCCTGCAACGCGCGCAGCACCAGGAACGTCTGCAGGTTGGGGGCCAGCGGGCACAGCACGCCCAGCACCATGAACCCGCCGATCATCGCCAACGCAAAACGGCGCAGCGAGAAGGTGGCGGCGCACCATGGTGCGAACGCCATCGCGCTGACCGACATCGCGCTGTACAGCGCCACGATCCAGCTGCCGTCATCGACGCTGAAACCCATCGCACCGCGGATGTCGGCCAGCGCGACCTTGGTGACGTTCTCGTTGAAGCCCGACACCAGCACCGCCAGCAGTACACCGCACAGCCCTACCAGGATGCGCCGGTCGAGCCCGGGTGCAGCGACGGGCCGGGGCGCTGTCGGCGCCGGCAGTACGGCGGCGGGCGTGCTCACTGCCAGCTGCCGATCCGTGCAGTGCACGGCATATGAGGAGTCATTGGATTGCGCTCAGTGAAACTATCGGGAGCGCAGTCTAGAAAGGCCGTTGCCTGCGAAAAATGGCGTGCCCGGCATCGCAGGCGTGCGTACAACGCACGCCCGCCGGCGATCAGTGGCGGGCCGCCTCGACCGAATCGCACATGCCCTTGATCGCCCGCCGCAGCCACTGGTGGGCCGGGTCGTTGTCCATGCGTGGGTGCCAAGCCTGCACCAGCGCTACGGTCCGCACCGGCACCGGCAGCGGGAACATCCGCAGCGGCAGGCCCATGCGGGTGATGCGGTCGAGCATCACGCTTGGCATCTGCGGCAGCACCAGGTCCGAATCGGCGGCAGCAAAGATCGCGCCGTGGAAGGTAGGGATGACCACCGCCACCCGCCGTTGCAGGCCAAGCGCTGCCAGCTCTTCGTCGATCGGGCCATGCGCAAGCCCGCGCCGGGACACGGCGATGTGGTCGCACGCGGCGAAGCGCTCGACACTGATGTCGCCGTCGAACAACGGATGATCCTCGCGTGCCGCGCCCAGCAGCGAGGTGGTGAACAGGTGCTGCACCTTGGTTTCCGGGCTGTGCTTGCCGGCCGTGCTGATGTACAGGTCGATCCGCCCCTGCACCATCGCATCGTCATCGGTATCGCCTTCGGGCACGAAGCGCAGCATGCAGCGCGGTGCCTGCTGGCGGAAGACATCACGCAGGCGGCCGCCATAGCTGCCGATGAACACATCGTTGGCGCGCACGCTGAACGTTCGTTCCAGCGTGGCCATGTCGACCTCGCGGCCCGCATTGAACACGCCGTGTGCCTGCTCGATCACATCGCGCACCTGCTCACGCAGTTCCAGCGCGCGTGGCGTGGGGGCGAGCCCACGGCCGGCGCGCACCAGCACCGGATCACCCAGGGCTACCCGTACCCGGCCCAGGGTACGGCTCATCGCCGGCGCACTGAGGTTCATCCGCCGCGCGGCGGCGGCCACGCTGCATTCGTCGATCAGCACATCCAGTGCCAGCAACAGGTTGAGGTCAGGCAGGGGCATGGCAGTCTCCCGTAAATGCGATGACTCTACTGCAATCCAAACCGACCAGAGTTGCGTCCTGCGCACGCATTGACTGCGGCGCACGGCATGGGTGCGCGCGACGACATGAGCGACCATCACCGCCCTGCAAAGGAGCTTTTCATGTTCAACACCCTGCTGGTCGCGCTTGATGGCGGCCCCCAGCACGACCGCGTGCTGGACCTGGCCACCGCCATGGCTGGCCCCCGCAGCCGCCTGCACCTGCTGTGCGTGCTCGACCCCGAATTCGCACTGGCAGCAGATGCCAGCGATGCCGACCGCCGCGAATATCCCGCCGCCGCCCGGCAGCAGGCGCATGCCGAAGCCGTGCTGGCCGACGCCCTGGCCGAGCTGCGCGAACGCGGCGTGGACGCCATCGCACAGCTGCCCTCCGGCGACCCAGGCGAAGTGATCAGCGCGCAGGCGCGTCGCCTGCAGTGCGATCTGATCGTCATCGGCCATCGCCATCTGTCACGTCTGCAGCGTCTGTTCGAGCCCTCGGTCGGGCAATGGACCATCGACCACGCGCCCTGCCCGGTGCTGGTGGAAACGCGCGATCCGTAGGTATTCCCGGCATGGCCTCGCGTTCCCCTGTATTTCCCACCCGCGTGAGTTATCGCGCTTTCGGCCGTCAGTTCAGTCGCGGCGAACAGGCCCTGCTGGCTGCGCTGCGGCAACTGGGCGACCCTGCGCTGCAGGCCGAGGGCCTGCTGCAACTGGCCGCCCTGGGCCTGGATGCCGAAGGACGCGACGCCTTCCGTGAACTGCTGCCATTGCTGGCCACGCCGCATGCGCCGATCGAGCTGCTGCCGGCCGGGTCGCCGTTCATTTCCGCCAGCGAACTGGACCTGCTGGTCTGTCTGCTGCGCATTGCGCAATGGCGGCACGCACGCCCACGCGAGGACGAGGTGCTGGCGCCGCTGCGTCGCCAACTGGCATGTTGTGCGACGGCGGTGCGCGCCACGCCGTTGACGTTGCGGCAACGGTCGCTGTCACCCGTAGGCCTGCGCCTGCTGGATCCGGCCGGATGGCTGCGCCAGCGCTGATCGGCCGCGCACCTTCCTGCCGCGGCCGTGGCCCAGGCGTGCTCAACAGTCCAGCGTGTCGTGCGCGCCCCCGTGGTCGTCCAGCACGTGCGCGTGCAGGATCACCCGGTTGCGGCCTGCACGCTTGGCCGCGTACAGGCCGGCATCGGCATCGGCCAGCAACTGTTCGGCGCTGGCCAGCGCCGGTGGGTGCAGGTAGCCCACACCCACGCTGATGCTGACCGGACCCTCCGGCAGCGGCAGCGCTTCCACCGCCTCGCGCAGGCGTTCGGCCAGCGCCAGCACACCCGACAGCGGGCTGCCGGGCACGATCACTGCGAACTCCTCACCGCCATAGCGCGCCACACTGTCGGCCGCGCGCCCGGCAGTGGACTGCAGCACCGCAGCCACCGCCTGCAGGCAGCGGTCGCCAGCGGGATGACCGTGCTCGTCGTTGAATGCCTTGAAATGGTCGATGTCCACCAGCAACAGGCCCAGTTCGGTGCCGCTGCGGCGCGCGCGGTTCCATTCGGCCAGCAGCAGCGTATCGAACTCACGGCGATTGGCTACGCCGGTCAGGCCATCCTGCCGCGCCAGCTGATCAAGACCCGCCTGCCGTTCCAGCAGGTCGATCTGCAGCAGGGTGCTGCGCAGGCCGAAGCCCAGCGTCGCCACCACGAAGCCGGTCACCGCCAACGGCCGCGCGTGGTCGACCACCAGGGTGCCGACTACCAGCAGCAGCAAGGGCAGGATGATCGGGCCGCCCGCCTGCACCAATCGCAGCAGGCGCGGATGCAGCACGAAGCCCGGAGCAGGTGCCTGGCGCAGTGCCAGTACCGCCAGCAGCAGGAACGGCAGGTCGATCAACAGATCGTTGTAGGCGCCGAACGACTGTTCGGAGGTGTAGTGATTGATGTAGAACGCCAGCAGCAGATAGCTCAGTGCGTACAGCGCCAGCGCGCGGTAGAAGCTGCGCCGTTCTGGCGCATCGCCGGCGACCCAGCGCACCACCGCGAAGCCGGCGATGCACAGGTTCTGGATGTCGAACATGCGCTGCATGTGGGCCATCGCCTGGTCATCGATGTCGATGCGGTCGGCAAATGACTGGGTATGCACGAAGAACAGGACACCCAGCAGCGCAGCCATCACGCCGTCGATCAGGCTGATCATCCGGCGTTCGCGACGGGCGCGGGCCAGGATGAACACCAGCGGCACGCCGTACAGCACATACAACAGCAGGCTGGCGCGCGGGGTGATGTCGGACCGTCCGGCCCCCAGTGCGTCGGCCATGTTGAAGGCCATGCCACCGGCCCAGAGCAGCAGCGCCATTGCCGTGGCCCGCCAGCCCAGTGCAGCGCGGTCACGCTGGCCACGCCACAGGCAGGCCGCGGCGGCCAGCAGAGGCGCCGCGGTCAGGAACACGAACGATCCCCCACCCGCCGTACCCGGCCAGAACGCCACGACCACGCCATGGCAGATCACGAACATCAGCGCCAGCACAACCAGCATGCATCCCCCATGCGCAAGGCCGTATGGCGGCACGATAGCGCGCCGCCACGCCACAGCGGCGTGATCCGCGTTGGAAAAGACGGATACGCGACAGTGGCAGCCGTCTCGCGAAATGGTTGCCCGGCGACGCTCGCGGGCCAGCCGGGAAGCCGCCCGACAGCCGCGACCTGTAAAATGCGAAAATCCCTCCCCATCCTGGCGAGCGCCTCCGCGCCGGCCACCCCAGATATCCCGTGAAAACCCCCGAAGGACTGCGCGCCCTGATCGACGACGGCGTGATCGATGAAGTGCTACGGCCGCTCAAGAGCGGCAAGGAAGCGGCCGTGTACGTGGTACGCAGCGGCAACGAGGTGCGCTGCGCGAAGGTCTACAAGGACATGGCCCAGCGCAGCTTCCAGCAGCGCGTGCAGTACCAGGAAGGCCGCAAGGTGCGCGGCAGCCGTGAGGCGCGTGCGGTGGGCAAGGCCAGCAAGTACGGCCGCAAGCAGCAGGAAACGGCCTGGAAGAACACCGAGGTGGACTCGCTGTACCTGCTGCGTGATGCCGGCGTGCGCGTGCCCGAGCCATACGGCTACTTCCACGGTGTGCTGGTGATGGAGCTGGTCACCGATGCCGACGGTTTCTCCGCCGCCCGCCTGGGCGAGGTGGAGCTGGAGCCCGAGCAGGCCCGCCAGTTCCACCAGACCCTTGTCCGCCAGGTGGTGCGCATGCTGTGCTGCGGCCTGATCCATGGCGATCTCTCGCCGTACAACGTGCTGGTCGGTCCCGATGGCCCGGTGGTGATCGATTTCCCTCAGGTGGTCAGTGCGGGCGGCAACAACGCCGCGCGCAGCATGCTGCTGCGGGATGTCAACAACCTCACCGCCTACCTGGGCCGTTTCGCGCCCGAACTGCTGGACAGCTGGTATGGCGAGGAAATGTGGGCGCTGTTCGAGGCGGGCAGCCTGCTGCCGGACAGTGAGCTCACCGGCACCTTCGTGCACGATGAATCCACCGTCGACCTGGACAGCGTGCGCCACGCCATCAACGATGCGCGCGAACAAGCCTTGATCCGCCAGCAGGGCCGTGAAGCGGCGGAAGAAGAAGACGACGTGTAAGCGCCACGCCATGCGTGGCGGCTCGACGCTACGGACAAGCCAGAGCAGCCGAGCGTGGGCTCGGCTACAGGGTCAGGCCTTCAGTGCGCGCGCGTGGTGGGCGATGTGCTCGCCGATGAAGCTGGCGATGAAGTAGTAGCTGTGGTCGTAGCCCGGCTGCAGGCGCAGGCTCAGCGGATGGCCGGCCGCTTGGCAGGCCTGCTGCAGGCGCTGAGGCTGCAGCTGGGTCTGCAGGAACTCATCCCCCTCACCCTGGTCGACCAGCAGCGGCAGTCGCTCGCTGGCGTTGGCGATCAGCGCGGTGGCGTCCCACTGCGCCCAGCCGGCCGGGTTGTCACCGAGGTAGGCCGTGAACGCCTTCTGTCCCCACGGCACCTGGCTGGGCGCAACGATCGGCGAGAACGCCGACACGCTGCGGTAGCGTCCCGGGTTGCGCAGCGCGATCACCAGTGCACCGTGCCCCCCCATCGAATGGCCGCTGATCGCGCGTGCGTCGTTCACCGGGAAATTTGCCTCGATCAGCGCCGGCAGTTCCTGCACCACGTAGTCATGCATGCGGTAGTGCTTCGCCCACGGCGCACGGGTAGCGTTGAGATAGAAGCCCGCGCCCTTGCCCAGGTCATAGCCCTCGGCATCGGCCACGTCATCGCCGCGCGGACTGGTATCCGGGGCGACGATGATCACGCCGTGCTCCGCCGCATAGCGCTGCGCACCGGCCTTGGTAATGAAATTCTGCTCGGTGCAGGTCAGTCCGCTCAGCCAATACAGTACCGGCAGCTTCTGGCTGGCGGCCTGCGGCGGCAGGTACACGGCGAACTGCATGTCGCAGCCCAGCGTGGTGGAGTGATGGCGATAGACGTCCTGCCAGCCGCCGGCACAGGCGCGGTGTTCGATGCGTTCCATGATGTTCTCCTGCGCGGTGCGTCAGCGCACGCGTGCTTCTGGTAGATGCCGACCTTGGTCGGCTTATCCACGCACGGCGTGGATGCCTTTGTTTATCAGTTCATCCAGCTGCGCCAGCAGGCGCAGCAACGGTTCGACGCCAGGCTGGCCATCAAGATTGCGATAGGCCGCCACGGCCACATCGCTGCGCGGCGGCCATTGGCCGTCAGCCCGGGCCTCATGCAGACGCGGCAGGAATACCAGCCCCAGCCACTGCTCGAATGGCATGCCATCGTCGCTGCCGAAGGCCGAGGTCACCGCACGCGGTGGCCCCACTTCGCCCACTACCCAGCCCAGCGCACGCAGCGCCTGCTCGATCGGGGCGACCAGGGCCGCGCGCGGGTCTTCCGCACGTGGCCGGCGCAGGGCATCCAGCCAGCCCATGACGCGCCTCAGTAATGGACGACCGAACGGATCGACTTGCCTTCATGCATCAGCTCGAAAGCTTCGTTGATCTTGTCCAGGTCCATGGTGTGGGTGACAAACGGGGCCAGCTCGATATCGCCCTTCATCGCGTCTTCGACCATGCCCGGCAGCTGGCTGCGGCCCTTCACGCCACCAAACGCGGTGCCCATCCACTTGCGGCCGGTGACCAGCTGGAACGGACGGGTGGAGATCTCCTGACCCGAACCGGCCACGCCGATCACCACACTCTGGCCCCAGCCACGGTGCGCGCATTCCAGCGCCGCACGCATCACGTTGACGTTGCCGATGCACTCGAAGCTGTGGTCCACGCCCCAGGTGGTCATTTCAACGATGACCTGTTGGATCGGCTTGTCATGATCCTTCGGGTTGATGCAGTCGGTGGCACCGAATTCGCGGGCCAGCTCGAACTTGGACGGGTTGGTGTCCACCGCGATGATGCGCCCGGCCTTGGCCTGGCGCGCACCCTGGATGACCGCAAGGCCGATGCCGCCCAGGCCGAACACGGCCACGCTGTCGCCTTCCTGCACCTTGGCGGTGTTGTGCACCGCGCCGATGCCGGTGGTCACGCCGCAGCCGAGCAGGCAGACATGCTCCGGGTTCGCTTCCGGGTTGATCTTCGCCAGCGACACCTCGGCAACGACGGTGTATTCGCTGAAGGTCGAGCAGCCCATGTAGTGATAGATCGGCTCGCCGTTGTAGCTGAAGCGACTGGTGCCATCGGGCATCACGCCCTTGCCCTGGGTGGCACGCACCGACACGCACAGATTGGTCTTGCCGCTCTTGCAGAACAGGCATTCACCACATTCGGCGGTGTACAGCGGAATCACGTGGTCACCCGGCTTGACGCTGGTCACGCCCTCGCCCACCTCCACCACGATGCCAGCGCCTTCATGGCCCAGCACTACCGGGAACAGGCCTTCCGGATCATCGCCGGACAGGGTGAACGCATCGGTGTGGCAGACACCGGTGTGGGTGATCTTGACCAGCACTTCGCCCGCCTTCGGCGGGGCGACGTCGATCTCGACGATCTGCAGCGGCTGGCCGGGACCAAAGGCGACGGCGGCACGGGATTTCATGATGGCACTCTCCAGAAAGGGCTTGCGGAAAACAGAATGCGCGGCGCTGTGTCGCGCCGTCGTTCATTTCAGGTACGAGCGGATCAACGCGCTCATGTCGCGCACGCGTTCGGCGCGTTGTTCATCGGAGGCGGCGGGCTGGCCGAACTCCTCGCGCAGGTGCGCTTCCATCACTTCGGACATCAGGCCGTTGACCGCGCCACGGATGGCGGCGATCTGCTGCAGCACCGGCCCGCAGTCGGCGCCGGCTTCCAGCGCGCGGTCCAGCGCATCGCACTGGCCGCGGATGCGGCGCACGCGGGCCAGAACCTTCTTTTTCTCTTCGGGAGAGTGCGGCATGGCGGACCGGCCTCGGAACTATACTGGGGGATAGTATACAGGAGCCGATCCGGACCTCAATCAAAGGCCCCCTCTGCGGCCAGCCGGGTCAGCTCTTCCACCACGTAACGCACCTTCGGCCGCAGATGCCGCGTCTGCGGCCACAGCGCGTGGATGTCTACATGGTGCTGCGTGCAGTGGTCCAGTACCGACTGCAACGCACCGGATTCCAGGTGATGGCGCACCAGAGACATCGGCATCTGGCAGATCCCCAACCCGGCGATCGCCCCCTCGATCACCGCATCGCCATCGTTGAGCTGGTGCGTGGCACTGGGGATGAAGCTGCCGTTGGTGCCCTCGCTGCCGATCCGCCACGCCACCGACTGGCCATGACGGAAGCCGACCACGCTGCGATGGTCGCGCAGTTCGTCCAGCGTCTGCGGCACACCATAGGCCTGCAGGTAGGCCGGCGACGCGCAGGTCACCAGGCGCTGGCTGGCCAGCTTGCGCGCGACCAGGTGCTCGGCGTGATGCAGGCCACCAAAGCGGATCAGCAGATCGATGCCTTCTTCCACCGGGTCAACGAAGTGATCGGTGAAGGTCATCGTCAACTGCAGGTCCGGGTGTTCATTGCACATGCGCAGCAGCACCGGCAGCACCACCAGCCGCCCGAATGAAGACGGCATGTCGATGCGCAGGCGGCCGCTCGGCAGATGCGCAGCCGAGCCCAGGCAGGCTTCGGCCGCCGCGATTTCATCCAGGGCCGCGGCGCAGGAGGCGTAGTACGCCTCGCCGTCGGTGGTCAGCGCGATGCGCCGGGTGGTGCGATGGAACAAGCGCACGCCCAGCCGCGTTTCCAGCCGGGCGATGGCCTTGCCGACCGCCGAGCGGGAGATGCCCAGCGCGTCTGCGGCCTCGGTGAAGGTGGCCGAGCGCGCCGTGGTGACGAAGGTCGCCAGACCGTTCAACGATTCGACAGGCAGCATGGGCAGACTCACTCATTGGGGACAGATAGTCCCGCTTGGCGGGAAATCTACCGCCTTTATGCGCCTGCATGTCAACTCCATCATGGTGCTGTCGCGCCGTTGGCGCCCTCCCACCTCCGAGATGACTGACATGACCGCCGCCCTGTTCCGCCCCTTCGACCTCACTGGACTGCCCCTGCACAACCGCATCGTGATGGCGCCGATGACCCGCGCCCGCAACCCCGGCGCCGTCGCCAATGCACTCACCGCCCAGTATTACCGGCAGCGCGCCAGTGCCGGCCTGATCATCAGTGAAGGCACCCCGGTCTCACCGCAGGGCCAGGGCTACATCGACGTGCCGGGCATCTGGTCGGCCGAGCAGGTGGCCGGTTGGAAGCTCGTCACCGACGCCGTACACGCTGCGCAGGGCGCGATCTTCGCCCAGCTGTGGCACGTCGGGCGCATGTCACACAGCTCGCTGCAGCCCGATGGCGGCCAGCCGGTGAGCGCTGGCACGCGGCCGGTGGCGAGCGATCCGAAGAACACCTCGTTCGTGTACCTGGACGACGGCAGCCGTGGTCATGCCGATCCGACGCCGCCGCGCGCACTGCGCACCGACGAAGTGCCGGGTATCGTCAGCGACTTCGTTCGCGGCGCGGAAAATGCCATCGCCGCCGGCTTCGATGGCATCGAACTGCATGCCGCCAACGGCTACCTGTTCGAGCAGTTCCTCAACCCGATCACCAATGATCGGCAGGATCTGTACGGCGGTTCACTGCGCAACCGCGCACGGCTGATCCTGGACACCGTGGATGCGATGGTTTCGCGCATCGGCGCGCATCGTGTCGGCGTGCGCCTGGCGCCGAACAGCCAGACCTTCGACATGCCGGCCTATGCCGAGAACGAAGCCAGCTATCTTTATCTGGCCGAAGAGCTTGGCAAGCGCGGGTTGGCGTATGTGCATCTGAACGACAACTACCTGCGCGGCGAGCCCGTCATCGGCGAGGCGTTCCTGAAGACCTTCAAGCAGAGCTACGGCGGCACCGTGATCCTCGCCGGTGGCCTCACCCGTGAGCGTGCTCTGCGCCTGGTCGAGGACGGCATCATCGACCTGGCCGCGTTTGGCCAGCCGTTCATCGCCAACCCGGATCTGGTCGAGCGTCTGCAGCGCGATGTGCCGCTGGCCGTGCCCGATCGCAGCACCTATTACGGCGGCGGCACCGAGGGCTACCTCGACTACCCGCTGGCACAGCCACGCGTGGATGCGGTGCACGCCGTGCCATCTTGAGCGTCATGGAGCCTTCTCCACCTTGGTCGCGTCCGAGTCGTGGGTCAGTACGCGGGTGGTGATCTCCCCCTTGGCTGAATCTCTGCGACTCAGTTCAAGCCGTCCCTGGTTGCCCTGCGCAACCAGGCTGGCAGCAAAGCTGCCTTCATTGGACAGCGTGGTGATCACGGCCGTGCCATCGGCCGCGACCCTCATACCCGCCCGGTCGCGCACTTTGTAACCCACGCCAACGGGCGCATCCAGCGCCATCACCGCGCTGCCATTGGCCATGGTGCCGATGCCACCGCGCTCATCGCCTTTCGCATCGTAGATCGTCATTCCCGTTGCGCGCGAGTTGCGCGCGACATCATCCACATCCTCGGCAATCTGCACGCGCGTGCGCCCTTCACTGTCGAGCACGGTCAGCTTGTAGGTACGGATCTCCGGCACCACGCCGGCATCGGGCGTGGCTACACTGGTCCCGACCAGAGCCAACGATGCGCCCAGTACGAACATCGAGACTGCCAGCAGATTCCTGCGCCGTAGCCTGTGCTCCAGTCGTTCCAAGCGTACGGTCATATCCTGCTCATGCATGTTGCACTCCCTGGTTGGCTCTGTGATGGGTCCGTCACCTGCTCTCGGCTTCCACGTGGATCACACGGTTGGAGGCTCCGCCTTCAGCAGAAGCCACCCGGTTCAGCTCCAGCTGTCCTTCCGCCCCCTGCGCGACCAGCCTGGCAGCAAAGCCACCGGCGTTGGACAGGACACCGATGAACGCCGAACCGTCCGCTCCCACCTTCATCCCGGCCCGATCCGACACGCGATAGCCAACGCCGCGCGGCGCATCGAGAGCAACCGTGGCACTGCCATCGTCGGCAGTCACCATGCCTCCGCGTTCCTGTTCATTGCCATCGAAGATGATCAGCCCCGCCACCCGCGCATTGCGCTTGATGTCCAGGTCCGGCGCGTCCTCACCGATCTCCACGCGCTTGCGGCCCTGGTGGTCAAGCACGATCAGGCGATGGGTGCGGATCTCCGCAGCAATGCCGGCCTCCGGCCGGGCAGAACCACGACCGGCCAGCATGATCGACATCATCAGCACGGGTGCTGCCACCAGCAGCCAGCGCCATCGGCCTGCCCGTTGCTCCAGCTTGCGTACTCGCGCTTCCACTTCCAGGTTCCGCATGGAATCCTCCCTGGCAACGGGGCCACCGGTCGGAACGACGAGGCACCCGGTCTGGAACTACAGTTCGATCCTAGACGTCACATCCGCGTCCAACAACATGACGAAAGTCCCCATGAACTCCGTCACCATGTCCTTCATCGTCAACCTCGACGTCCCCGATCTTGCAGCGGCCGAAGCGTTCTACACCGAAGCCTTCAGCCTGCGGCTCGGCCGCCGACTCGGCCCGGGCGCGCTGGAACTGCTCGGTGGTCCCACGCCGCTATACCTGCTGCAAAGCGATGCCGGCAGCGCAGCGACCGAGCACGGCGATGTACGCGACTACGAGCGTCATTGGACGCCCGTGCATCTGGACTGGGTAGTCACCGACATCGACGCTGCGCTTGCCCGCGCGATCGCGGCCGGCGCCATCCTTGAACAGGCCGTGCGCGAACACAGCTGGGGAAGGATCGCCGTGCTGGCCGATCCCTTCGGCCATGGCTTCTGCCTGATCCAGTTCAGCGATGCAGGCTATGACGCCCTACTGGCGTAGCACGCGAGTTCACCACGGTAACGGCACCGCCTCACCATTGGCGCGCTCGCCGTAGTACAGCGACGGCAGCAGCCGCGACAGGAAACTGAACTCGGTATAACAGTGCTTGAGCAGGCCCAGGCCAATCGCATCGTTGGCATCGCGCTGCGGATCTTCACTGTCCAGGCCCAGCACGAAGCGGCTGCGCAGCACGCAGCCGAACGGCGTATCGCGGGCGACGTGCAGCATCTGCCCGTCGCAGGGATCACCGTGCGCATCCAGCCGAACGTGCTCACCAAAACCGATGCGCGCGGCAATCACCGCCGAGACATCGCCCGCCTCCTGCGCCGCCTGCAGACGCTCAGACGTCAGCAACGTGCGCGGATCGTGGAACTTCAGGCGCGCTGCCACCGGCGGGATGTCGGCCAGCGACTCGACGGCCTGGATGCTCGCGCCATAGTAGCTGCGCCCGCGCTGCCAGGCCGCGTCCCAGCCACGATGCTCGACATGGTCCATCGGGTGCCACCAGCGGATGTGCTGGGTGGTCTCGAAGAAGGTGAACCACCAGTCCAGCATGCGGCCCTTGCAGCCATGCAGATCGGTGCGCACCGCCACCAACAGAGTGCCGTCTTCGCGGCGCTGGATGCCGGTTTCCAGGTGCATCGGTGAGGGGTGGAGCAGATCGTGGTGGTCCAGCCAGGCGTGAGCGTTGGCGACGGTGTCCATGGTGAATCCTTGGGGAGGTGAAGTCCGGAAAATACGGAAACGCACTTCGTTTCGCAATTATCGAAATGCGCTAGAATGTGCGCGATGACCGCTACTGCGCCTCCCGATCCGATCGCACCACCCCGTCGCCGCGGGCGTCCAGCACGGCCAGAGGCCGACGTCCGCCATGCCGTGCTGCAGGCGACGCTGGATCTGCTGCTGGCGCAGGGCTACGAAGCGACCACCATCGAAGCCGTCGCCGTGCATGCCGGCGTGGCCAAGAAGACGGTGTACCGGCATGCCGGCAACCGTGATGAGCTGGTAGGCCTGGCGGTGCGCGAGTGGACCGATGGCTTCGCACCGCAGCTGCAACGTGATGCCCGCCACGCCGAAGACGTGCTGCCGCTGCTGCACGACATCCTGCAGGCGGTGTGCGCGCAGGCATTGTCAGCGCAGGCGGTGCGGGTATTCCGCCTGTTGACCACCGACTTCCCCGGCAAGGACGCGCTGCTGCGGGCCTACCTGGACAACGGCATCGGCCGCGGACGTGCGTTGCTGGCGGACTGGCTGGCGCGGCAGCAGCAGCGTGGTCTGCTGCGCGCCGGTGATCCAGAACGGATGGCGCGTCTGGTGCTGTCCATGGCCGTGGCCGAACCACTGCGCGAACGCGCCATCGGTGTGGTTGCCGAAGACGCATCGGTGGATGCGCATCTGCGTGACTGCCTGCACCTGATGGAACCTATGCTGCAGGCTGCGTAGCGTGGCCAGCCTGCGGCGGTCGAGCTACGACGCATTCTCGCAAAATGGTCTCACGCGAATCTTTGCAACTTCTTGTATGGCTTACTTAAGAAACTGAATGGACCATCCATGGTTGATCCAAACGGTGCGGTCGCATGCGATTTCTCTTTTCCGAACTCTGCAACCTCTTGGGCCAGCGAATCGATAGTGATCCGGTTCTTTCCATTGCCGAACGTATCGGTGCGCAGACGCCAAAGCCAACCTCCTTCGCGTATTCCAATTCCCTTGGCGAAATGTCTCACCGCCCCACGGGTCTGGAAATCAGCTGGAGTCACGAGATTCTCGCACCCGCGTACTACCCACCCCGGAAATCAGGCCGCCACTTCGTCTGCTGGGTAGATTCAATCTGGTTTGATCCGTCAACAGTAGACAACCTGCCATTGCAGTTGTCTCCGACCTCCCTCGCTGAGGATCTGGTTGAGGCGGCTCCTCAACTCATTGTCGAGGATATGCCCAAGAGAACGGCCGCGATGCTCACCTCTCGTCCAGACTGCATGCTTGTTCTCCCCAGCACTCCCCGGCGGTGGCAGATCAAGCTTGCACAGATGCACCGCTACTCCTTGCCAAGCCATGCTGCCATCGGAAATGATCATCCAGAGAAGAATGACAATTCAGACAGGTGGAAGCACTGGGATCAAGCTACTGCGTTCTTTCTCTACTGGTGCATTCTCAGAGGCTTCGCAAGCGAACGACATACTCGTGACCACGGCGCAGAAATTCAGGATCTGCATGATCATCGCATATCAGCAATGGATTACTTCCGCGCGAACTGTTCTGAAGGCGAACTGTGGAGCTGGGATATCCGCGAATCCGTGCGCGATTTTACCCACGTCTATTTTCATTCCCTCTGCAATCGGAACTCAGCACATCCTAGAATTGGAAGGCCGGACAGGTGCCATCCCAACGACGACCTGAGCGCAGTGATGGACTACCTGTCCAAGTGCCGCGTGCCGAACGTAGACGACGAATGGCAGCTGTTTCACCAGTTCTCAGAGATGCTGGACGCACGCTGGAATGACTACCTTCTGACAGGGCTTCAGACAGAAGTAAGTCGCCGCCGGGCCGTCCAGCTCACAGCAATGTATAGAAAGATGGTGGACAACCTCTCCGCGAGGTCTGGGCTGTCGTAGAAGTCCGAGTGTTCATCGGCATCCACGGTATCCACGTGCTGTGCGGAGACTCCTGGAGAGTCATCCACGCATGGCGTGGATCTACTGACGCGGGTGGGTGCCGGCCGTTGGTCGGCACTGCATCACCCGCCGCGCTTCACTCGCGCAACATGTCCACGAACGCACGTAACGCGCCGGGCATCTGCCGCTGCTTCGGGTAGTACAACGCGAACCCGGCGAACGGTTCGCTCCAGTCTTCCAGTACCGCCACCAGTCGCCCATCGTCCAGATAAGGACGCGCGGTGTCTTCCAGCACATAGGCCAGGCCGATGCCATCGAGCACCGCGCCAACCACCGTGCCCTGCTCGCACAGCGTCAGCCGGCCCGGTACGTCGATCTCCAGTGTCTGGCCCTCGCGCTCGAACTGCCACTTGTACAGATGGCCGCTGGCGAAGCGGAAGCGCACGCACTCATGCGTGGCCAGGTCGCGCGGATGCTGCGGTGCCGGCCGGCGTCGCAGGTACTCGGGCGAGCCGACGATCAAGCCGCGCAGCGGCGGCCCCATCGGCACCGCCACCATGTCTTCGGGCACGAACTCGTGCAGGCGCACGCCCGCGTCGTAACCCTCGGCAACGATATCGACCAGGCCATCGTTCTCGGTCAGCTCCACCCGTACGTCCGGATGCGCGTGCAGGAACCGCGCCAGCCGCGGCCCCAACTGGGTCGCCACCGCCGCCCGCGTCGCATTGATCCGCAGCAGGCCGGCCGGCACCGCGCGGAAGTGGTTCATTTCCTCCAGCGCGTCATGCACCTGCCCCAGCGCCGGCTGCAGGCGCTCCAGCAGGCGCTGCCCGGCCTCGGTCAGGGCCACGCTGCGGGTGGTACGGTGGAACAGGCCCACCCCCAGCCGTTCCTCCAGCGCGCGGATCGCATAGCTCACCGCCGAGGTCGACAGGGCCAGTTCGGCACCGGCGCGGCGGAAACTGCGGTGGCGGGCGACCGCAGCGAAGGCGGCCAGGTGGGTCAGGTTGTCAGTGGCCATGATTGTGCAGTCTGCCTTGATGAATCATGCCGATATATACGCTTCTTACCCTGAGGTACGGAGCGTATTGTAAAACGCCTTTCGACAAACCCTGCCAAGGATTCCCCATGTCCCTCGCCCGTGGTTACGCCGCCCACACCCATACCGACCCGCTGGTGCCCTTCGAATTCGAGCGCCGCGCGGTTGGCCCGAACGATGTGCGCATCGAGATCCTGTACAGCGGCATCTGCCATTCCGACCTGCACCAGGCCCGCGACGACTGGGGTGGCTCGATCTATCCGATGGTGCCGGGCCACGAGATCATCGGCCGGGTCACCGAAGTCGGCAGCGAGGTCACCCGCTTCAAGGTCGGCGACCACGCCGGTGTCGGCTGCATGGTCGATTCCTGCCGCCATTGCGATGCCTGCCAGCACGACCTGGAGCAGTACTGCGCCGAAGGTGCGACCTGGACCTACAACGGCCGCGAGCGTGAAAGCGGCGCACCGACCTACGGCGGCTATTCCGACCACGTGGTGGTCGAGCAGCGTTTCGTGGTCAAGGTCTCCGAAACGCTGGACCTGAAGGCAGCCGCGCCGCTGCTGTGCGCCGGCATCACCACCTGGTCGCCGCTGCGCCACTGGAAGGTCGGCCCGGGCCAGAAGGTCGGCGTGATCGGTCTGGGTGGCCTCGGCCACATGGGCGTGAAGTTCGCCAAGGCGCTCGGCGCGCACGTGGTGATGATCACCACCACCCCGGAAAAGGGCGCCGATGCCAAGCGCCTGGGCGCTGACGAAGTGCTGGTCTCGCGCGATGCCGAGCAGATGAAGGCGCATGCCGGCAGCTTCGACTTCCTGCTCAACACCATCCCGGTCGGCCATGACACCAACCCGTACATGGGCCTGCTCAAGCGCGAAGCGACCATGTGCCTGGTCGGTGTGCTGACCGAACTGGACCCGCCGTTGACCGGTGGCAGCGTGATCTTCGGTCGCAGAAACCTGACCGGCTCGGCGATCGGCGGCATGGCCGAAACCCAGGAGATGATGGACTTCTGCGCCGAGCACGGCATCGTCAGCGACGTAGAGATGATCGACATCAAGAACGTCAACGAAGCCTGGGAGCGCATGGCGAAGAACGATGTGCGCTACCGCTTCGTGATCGACATGGCGACGATCAAGAACGCGGCCTGATCCAAGGCGGTTGTGAAAACGAAAAACCCCGGCAATGCCGGGGTTTTTTTGGTAGTGCCGGCCGCTGGCCGGCAACCTGGTCAGGCCGGACTCGACGATTTCCTGCAACACGTCCAGGAACTTGCTTTCATCCTGGCCATCGGCATTGCGCGCCGCACGGCGCTTGAGCCCGTCCACCGAAATCTTCACCGCCTCGCGGGCGAGGTCGCGCACGGTGCCACCGCGGAACGGCAGGTTCATCGCATGCTTGGGCACGCCATCACGCAGCGCATGGCGCTCGGCCAGGCTGAAGTCACGCACCAAGTCCCACGCCGCATCCAGCGCGGTGTCGTCGTACAGCAGGCCCACCCAGAAGGCCGGAAGCGCACACAGGCGGCTCCATGGGCCACCATCGGCACCGCGCATTTCCAGGTACTTCTTCAACCGCACTTCCGGGAACGCGGTCGTGGTGTGGTCCGACCAGTCGCGCAGCGTCGGCAGCTGGCCCGGCAGCACCGGCAGCTTGCCCTGCATGAAGTCGCGGAAGCTCTGCCCGCTGGCATTGTGGTAGATGCCATCGCGGTAGGAGAAATACATCGGCACGTCGAGCAGGTAGTCGACATAGCGCTCGTAACCGAAGCTGTCCTCGAACACGAAGTCGAGCATGCCGGTACGGTCGGCATCGGTATCGGTCCAGATGTGCGAGCGGTAGCTGAGGTAGCCGTTCGGCTTGCCTTCGGTGAAAGGCGAGTCGGCGAACAGTGCGGTGGCGATCGGCTGCAGCGCCAACGACACGCGGAACTTCTTCACCATGTCCGCTTCGCTGGCGTAATCCAGGTTCACCTGCACGGTGCAGGTGCGGGTCATCATGTCCAGGCCCAGCGAACCGACCTTGGGCATGTACGAGCGCATGATCTTGTAGCGGCCCTTGGGCATCCACGGCATTTCATCGCGCGTCCACTTCGGCTGGAAGCCCATGCCGAGGAAACCCAGCTGCAGTTCGCCGGCCACCTGCGCCACTTCATTGAGGTGGGTGCCGGTTTCCACGCAGGTCTGGTGAATGGTTTCCAGCGCCGCACCGGACAGCTCCAGCTGGCCCGCCGGCTCCAGGGTCACCGAGGCGCCATCACGCAGCAGGGCGATGGTGTTGCCGTTTTCCTGCACCGGCGTCCAGCCGAAGCGGACCAAGCCGTTGAGCAGGGCCTCGATGCCGCGCTCGCCATCGAAGGTCGGCGGACGCAGGTCATCCAGGCGGAACCCGAACTTCTCGTGCTCGGTACCGATGCGCCACTGCGAACGGGGCTTCTCGCCGGAGGCGATCTCCGCCACCAGTTGCGAGCGGTCGGTAATGGGCGTATCGGCGACGTGGCTGGGGCTCGACAAGGGGGTGGCTCGCTGGACGGTGGCAGGGGATGTGGGGCTGGGAGCCTTGCATCGCAAGGGCGCACTATAGCGTGGCGGCTCGTTACGTCATGCGACGGTGACGGGTTTCAGCATCCTACCGACACCCTCTTGACCCTCGTACACTCAGGGCCATGAGCCGCCATTCACGACATCCCGAGCTGCACCGTGCCGATCGCGTCGGCTGGCTGCGGGCCGCCGTACTGGGCGCCAACGATGGCATTGTCTCGGTCGCCGGCCTGGTGGTCGGCGTGGCCGCCAGCGGCGCCTCGGCCAGCACGATCCTGGCCACCGGCGTGGCCGGCACCGTGGCCGGAGCGATGTCGATGGCCGCCGGCGAGTATGTGTCGGTGCAGACCCAGGCCGATACCGAGAATGCCGATCTGGCGATGGAGAAACGCGAGCTGCACGAAGACCCGCACAGCGAACTGGACGAGCTGACCGCGATCTACCGCCACCGCGGCCTGGAGCCGGCGCTGGCGCGCCAGGTCGCCGTGCAGCTGACCGAGCACGACGCACTGGGCGCCCACGCACGCGACGAACTGGGCATCACCGAAGAGCTGCGTGCACGGCCGCTGCAGGCCGCACTGGCCTCGGCAGGCGCCTTCACCTGCGGCGCTGCCCTGCCGGTGCTGACCGCACTGCTGGCACCGGTACAGAACGTCGCCACCGCCACCACGGTAAGCACGCTGGCCGGCCTGTGCCTGACCGGCGCGATGGCGGCACGCGCCGGTGGCGCGTCACCGACGCGCGGCGCCCTGCGCGTGATGTTCTGGGGTGCGCTGGCGATGGCCGCTGCAGCGGCGGTCGGCCGCCTGCTGGGCGCGCACGTCGTATGACCGGCATGCCCCCCACCGCCATGGCACTGCTGGCGGAGATGGCCAGCCTGGCCGGCTGCGAACGCGCTGAAGGCTATGCCTGCATCACCGCCCGCCGCGAGCATGGCGCCAGTTCGGTGGAGATACCGCAGCCGCAGTTCGCGATCCTGCTGGAAGGCCGCAAGCAGGTGCGTACCGCACACCAGTCGCTGACCTTCGTCCCGGGCGACATCCTGCTGATCACCCAGCGTTGCCGCATCGATGTGGTCAACACACCGGACCCGCAGACCGGCCGCTACCTCAGCGCGATCGTGCCGCTGTGCACGGAAGTGCTGGCGGCTGCGCGCACGCTGTGGAGCGAAGCCTTGCCGACGGCCGGACCGGCGTTGGCACGGCAGGCGCTGAGCGATCACGCCACGGCGCTGCGCAGCTGGCGGCAGTCGTTGCAGGATGGCCGCTACAGCGAAGCACGGCTGGCGCTGGCCACGCTGGTGCTGGCGTGGTGCCGGCAGGGCCACGGCAACCTGCTGCTGCCGCACGCACCGACGCTGGGCGAACAGATCCGCGACCGCATCGCCGCGGAACCGGCACGCGACTGGCAGTCGCGCGACGTTGAAGCGCACTTCGCGCTGAGCGGTGCGACCCTGCGGCGGCGGTTGGCGGCCGAAGCCACCAGCCTGCGCCAGCTGCTGACCGAAGCGCGCCTGGCCCACGGCATGCAGCTGCTGTACACCACCGATCTGCCGCTGAAGACCGTGGCAGCGCGCGCGGGGTATCGCTCTGCAGCGAGCTTCAGCAAGCGCTTCGCCGAGCAGTACGGGCTGGCTCCTACAGATATTTGAGGGTTCTTCAGCAGGGCTGCGCCCTGCACCCGCAGAGGGTCTTCAAGCAACGGCAACAGCAAAGGCCAAAGCGGCATCCCGTGGGATGGCGGGGCACTGTGGGTTTGCGGGGACGCCGTGAATCCGTCCATGGAGGCTTGGTCGCCGCATCCATGCGGCTCACACCCCGCAAACCCACAGTGCCCCGCCTTCGACAGTTTCCCGGTGGCCAGTAGATCCACGCCATGCGTGGATGATTTCCTCCAATTCCATTCGATTCATTTCGATGATTCCGAATTGAATTCGAAGAGCATCCACGCATGGCGTGGATCTACGTGTCGACCAAGGTCGACACCCACCAAAAGCAGGCCATGCCATCCCGACAGATCGCAGAAACCTGTCGAAGGCGGGGTGGGTCCGGTTGCGGGGGTGTCCGCGGCATGGGCCCGAGGCATGCCTCGGGCGGGTTGGGCAGGACGCCCAACCCCGGTCTTGCCGTGTGCGCAGGACAGCGCACACGAGCAAGCCGCGGCCAAGCCCCCATGGATGGGTTTACGGCGTCCCCCGCAACCGGACCCACCCGCCATCCCACAGGAAACCAGCTCCTGCTGTTGCTTCGGCCGTTGCCGTTGCTGTTGCCTCTGCGGGTGCAGGGCGCAGCCCTGCCGATACCCCCATTGAGCATTCCGCGCAGTGCTTTGAGCGCCGCACGCACGCGCAACACGGCACGCTGTACGCAACGGGCCTGCCCATCACTCACCGAGAAGAACCGCCATGACCCTGCGTCATCTGCCATTGCACGCCGCCCTGCTGCTGGCCCTGTCCTCCCTGCCGTTGGCCGCGCTGGCCGAGGCCACCTCGCCCGCCCCCACCCAGCAGGTGCCGGGCGTGCAACACCAGCGCATCGGTGCGCTGCAGGTCACGGCCCTGTTCGACGGCGTGGTTGCGCTCGGCCGGCAGGAAGTGGTCGACGTGCCGCCAACGCTGGTCAGCCGCCTGCTTGAAGGCCGCTATGTGCCCGAAGACAAGAAGGGCCTGCAGACCGCGATCAACGCCTTCCTGGTGCGCCAGGGCAAGCACCTGACCCTGGTCGATGCCGGCACCGCGCAGTGCTTCGGCCCTGACCAGGGCCAGGTGCTGGGCAACCTGCGTGCGGCAGGCGTGGACCCGGCCGAGATCGATGAGGTGCTGCTGACCCATGCCCATCCCGATCATCTGTGCGGGATCCTCGACGCACAGGGCAAGCAGGCCTATCCGAATGCGACGGTGTGGCTGTCCAAGGCCGATGCCCGCTACTGGCTCGACCCGGCCAGCGAAGCCACGGCACCGCAGGGCGTGCGCTTTGCCTTCGCGCTGGCACGCAACGCGATCGCGCCGTACCAGGCCGCCGGTCGCCTGCACACCTTCCAGCCTGGGGACGCCCTGCCGGGGCACGCGGTGGCGATGGATACCCACGGCCACACGCCGGGGCATGTGTCCTACCGTTTCGACAGCCAGGGCCAGTCACTGCTGGTGTGGGGCGATGTGCTGCATTTCCATGCAGTGCAGTTCGCACACCCGGAAGCGGCATTCGAGGCGGATTCGGATCGCAAGGCGGCTACGGCCAGCCGTCGCAGCCTGTTGCAGGAAGCCAGCGCCAACGGCTGGTGGGTGGCGGGTGCGCACCTGCCGTTCCCCGGGCTGGGTCACGTTCGCAGCGAAGGCAAGGCGTATGCGTGGGTGCCGGCGGAGTTCTCGCCGTTGCCGAAGGAGTGAGGGCGGCCGCAGGGACGGTGAGGTTGCCGGCCAGCGGCCGGCACTACCGTCATGGCGACGGGGCTTATTCCAGCCCCAGCCAGCCGCCGATGATGCCGCGGGCTTCCTCGACGCCGGTACGGGCGGCGCCGGAGAACACCTGCACGCTCACCGTATCGCCGAACGACGAATGCAGTTCCTTGCGTACCTTCTGCAGGGTCTGCATCTGCTGGCTGCGGCTCAGCTTGTCGGCCTTGGTCAGCAGCGCATGCGCCGGCAGGCCTCGCTGCACGGCGTAGGCCAGCATCTGCCGGTCGTAGTCCTTCAGCGGATGGCGGATGTCCATCACCACCACCAGCCCCTTCAAGGCCTCGCGGGTGCGGAAGTAGCGGTCGATGAAGGCCTGCCAGTGCGCCTGCAGGTCCAACGGCACCTTGGCGTAGCCGTAACCGGGCAGATCGACCAAGTGGGCGTCCGGGGTAACCTGGAAGAACACCAGCTGCTGGGTCCGGCCAGGCGTCTTGGAGACCCGGGCCAGGCTGTTCTGGCGGGTCAGCGCGTTGAGCGCGCTCGACTTGCCGGCGTTGGAGCGACCTGCAAAGGCCACTTCAGAACCTTCATCGGGCGGCAGCTGCCCCATGTTGTGGGCAGAGAGGTGGTATTGGGCGCGTTCGATGAGCAATGACATGCGCATAGGATCGCATGTTGCGGCGCCGCGCGCCCGGCCCGGGGCCTTCCAGCGGGAAAATGCTGCACTGCTGCGTTGACCGTGCAAGGAAACGGCGTTGATAATCCGGGCGATGCCGGCCGCCGCCGCCCGGCCGGTCCATACGGAGCTTCAGCATGCGCCACGCTCGCGTTCTTGCCGTATCCGCCCTTGCTACTGCCGTTGTTGCCGCTGCTGCCTTTGCGCAGACCACGCTGACCCCGCTGCCCGACAACGGCCCGATCAAGACCGCCTCGCTCGAGGTGGATTTCAGCAAGACCACCTGGGGCGATGCCAAGGCCGGCCAGACCAAGGCCACCGCGTGTGCCGCCTGCCATGGTGCCGATGGCAATTCCACGGTGGAGATGTATCCCAGCATCGCCGGCCAGAGCGAGCGCTACGTCGCCCAGCAGATGGCCCTGATCGCCAATGGCCAGCGCAGTTCCGGCGCCGCCGTGGCGATGGTGCCCTTCGTGCAGAACCTCACCCCGCAGGACATGCGCGATATCGGCGCGTTCTTCGCCACGCAGAAGGCCAACGCCGGCATCGCCGACGACACGCCGGTGGCCGAAGGCCCGTACAAGGGCATGAAGTTCTACCAGATCGGCCAGCAGCTTTACCGCGGCGG
Source organism: Stenotrophomonas sp. 2YAF26 (assembly GCF_052114625.1). Taxonomy (NCBI): domain Bacteria; kingdom Pseudomonadati; phylum Pseudomonadota; class Gammaproteobacteria; order Lysobacterales; family Lysobacteraceae; genus Stenotrophomonas; species Stenotrophomonas sp. 2YAF26. The sequence continues at coordinate 96,139 of NZ_JBFRFC010000009.1, forward strand.
CGACGCCCAGCGCGGGCTGCCGGCCTGCATGGCCTGTCACGGCCCCAGCGGCGCCGGCAACCCCGGCCCGGCCTACCCGCACATCGGCGGCCAGCACGCCAGCTATGTCGCCCGGCGCCTGCAGGAGTACCAGGCCGGACAGACCAACGAGACCGACAAGGCGCACTTCCAGATCATGGCCACGGTGGCGCAGAAGCTGACCGAGCAGGAGGTGCAGGCCCTTTCCAGCTACCTGCAGGGCCTGCACAACAAAGCCGACGATCTCGCCGCCGAGGGCGCTTCGACGCGACCGGCTGCCGCCCCCTGACCGCCACTGGTCGGCGCCGGTCGCCACGACGGCCCGTCGCTGCGGTATGTTTCCTTCACGCCGGCGGCTGCGCCGGCGTTGTCATTTTCAACGGAGATGCGTGTCGATGAGGTTGATTCCCCGCCTTCTGCTGTCCCTGCTGGTGCTGCTGCCGTTGGCGGCCTGCGCCGCCACCCCCGCCAACGCCCCGCTGGTCGAAGGCAAAGACTACGAGCGCATCGCCCAGCCTGGCCCGTTCCAGCCGCTGGCCGGCAAGATCGAGGTGGTCGAGGTGTTCGGCTACACCTGCCCGCACTGCGCCCATTTCGAACCGCAGCTGGCCGCCTGGGCCGCCAAGCTGCCGGCCGACGTGCGCTTCACCCCGGTTCCGGCCGCCTTCGGCGGTGCCTGGGATGCCTGGGCACTGGCCTACTACGCCGCCGACGAAGTGGGCGTGGCCAAGCGCAGCCACGCCGCCGTCTTCAAGGCCCTGCACGATGAGGGCACGCTGCCGATGCAGAACGTCTCGGCCGATGAGCTCGCCAGCTTCTACAAGGCCTACGGCGTGACCCCGGAGCGCTACACGCAGGCCTTGCGCGGCGAGGCGGTACAGAAGAAGGTCGATGCCGCCCGTGCCTTCGCCCAGCGCACCCAGGTGCCGGGCACCCCGGCCATCATCATCAACGGCCAGTACCTGGTCCGTGGCAAGAGCTTCGACGACCAGCTGCGCATCGCCTCGGCGCTGATCGCCCAGGCCCGCGCCGCCCGCGGCCGCTGAACCAACACACACCATCGACACGGCGCTGTCGCCGCCGCATGTCATCATTTCCCTCTGGCCGGCGCCTGTCGCCGGCCCCACCTTTCCAGATGCTGGAGACGTTTCCATGAAGACCCGTTTCGCCGCCCTCGCCCTCGCAGCGCTGCTGCCGATCCTGGCGGCCTGCAAGGCCGACGATGGCACCGCCAACACCGCCGCCCCGGCAGAACCGTCGGCAACCCCGGCCAGCACCGAACCGGCCGCACCGGCCGCAGGCAACGAAGCCGCTGCTCCGGCTGCCGAAGGTGACACGACCGCTGCCAGCGCCGCGCCTGCCCCGACCACCGCCGCGCTGACCGGCCCGGCCCCGGTGGAAGGCGCCGACTACCAGCTGATCCCGAACGGCCAGCCGTTCCAGCCGGCGGCCGGCAAGGTCGAAGTGGTCGAGATCTTCGGTTACGTCTGCCCGGCCTGCGCGGCATTCCAGCCGCTGGTCAGCCCGTGGAAGGCCGGCCTGCCGAGCGACGTGAACTTCGTCTACGTGCCGGCCATGTTCGGCGGCACCTGGGACAACTACGCCCGTGCCTTCTACGCCGCACAGACCCTGGGCGTACAGGAGAAGACCCACGAAGCGCTGTACTCGGCCATCCACTCGCAGAAGACCCTGAAGGGCGAGCGCGGTGCCGATTCGGTGGATGACATCGCCAAGTTCTACGGTGCCTACGGCGTCGATCCGAAGCAGTTCGCCGCCACCATGGGCAGCTTCGCGGTCAATGCCAAGACCAACTCGGCCAAGCAGTTCGCCCAGCGCAGCCAGATCAGCGGCACACCGTCGATCATCGTCAACGGCAAGTACCTGGTGAAGGGCAAGAGCTTCCCGGACATGCTGCGCATTGCCGACCACCTGATCGCCCGCGAACGCGGTGCGGCCCAGGCTCACTGATCAAAGAGACGTTTTCCCGGCCGTGACTTCCCCCACAACACGGACCCTGCGCTTGCTGACGGCCAACATCCAGGCCGGCTCAAGTACCCGCCGCTACAGCGACTATGTGACCCGCAGCTGGTCACATGCACTGCCGGCGGGTCGCAAGCGCAGCAGCCTTGACGCGATTGCCACTTTGGCGCGCGGTCATGACATCGTCGGCCTGCAGGAGGCCGACCCGGGCAGCCTGCGCTCGGGCTTCACCAACCAGACCCATTACCTGGCCCAACGCGCCGGCTTCAATTACTGGAGCCACCAGCCGAACCGGCGCATGGGTGGCGTCGCCTCCAGCGCCAACGGCCTGCTGAGCAAGCTGGAACCGGTGGAAGTGCAGGACCATGCCCTGCCCGGCCGTATCGGCGGGCGCGGCGTGCTGCTGGCCAAGTTCGGCGACGGTCGCGATGGCTTGGCCGTTGCGGTAGCGCATCTGTCGCTGGGCGCAGGCTCGCGGATGGCCCAGCTTGGTTTCATCGCCGAGCTGTTGTCGGACCACCCCAATGCGGTGCTGATGGGCGACTTCAACTGCCTGGCCGAACGTCCGGAAATGCAGGTGCTGTACCAGAAGACCCGGCTGCAGCCGCCCGGCTGCATCGTGCCGACCTTCCCCAGCTGGCGCCCCGACCGCGCCATCGACCACATCCTGGTCAGCAGTGGTCTGCAGACCCGCACCGTGGAAGCGGTGCCGGCGGCGTTCTCCGACCATCTGGCCCTCGCAATGGCGATCGACGTCCCCGCCGACGCCCTGCGCTGACGCTTCTGGTAGGTGCCAACCTCGGTTGGCACGCTGATCTGGTGGATGCGGACCGTTGCTCCTGTGGGTGCGGACCGTTGGTCCGCACGCTCTCCGCCGGGAATGCCCCGGCACTACCCCGCCTGCGCCACCGGCACCTTCAACCGCCGTGACGTCATCGTGCTGCCCACCGAAGCCAGCACCGTGCAGCCGATGGCCAGCCACTGCAGACCATGCAGGTGCTCGTGCAGCAGCAGCATCGCCCACAGTGCGGCCACCGCCGGTTCCATGCTGATCAGGATGCCGAAGGTCTCTTTGGGCAGGCGCTTGAGCGCCATCATTTCCAGTGACATCGGGATCGCGCTGGACACCAGCGCCACCACCAGCCCGGCCAGCAGGATCTTCGGCTCCAGCAACGCCGCGCCGGCATGCACCACGCCCACTGGCACCACCACCAGCGACGCGGCAAGGAGCCCCAGCGACACCGAATGCCCAGCATGCAGGTGGCCGGCGCGCTTGCCGAACACGATGTACAGGCCCCAGCACGCTGCTGCCCCCATGGCGTACAGCACGCCCACCGGATCCAGTGCCGGGCCGCCGCCGATCGGCAGCAGCAACAGCAGCCCGACCGCTGCGCAACCCACCCACAGGAAATCGATCGGACGCCGCGACGACAGCATCGCCACCGTCAACGGGCCGGTGAATTCGATGGCCACCGCGATGCCGAACGGGATCGTGCGCAAGGCCATGTAGAACAACAGGTTCATCAGGCCCAGGGTGAGGCCGTACCGCAGGATGGTGACCGCATCCACGCGGCTGGTCTTCCAGCGCCATGGCCGCCAGAACAGCAGCAGCAACAGCGCCGAAAAGCCCACGCGCAGCGCGCTGGTGCCCTGCGCGCCGATCAACGGAAACAGCTGCTTGGCGTAGGAGGTACCGATGGCCAGTGCGGTGACCGAGCCGAGCACCGCCAGCGCCGGCAACATCGGCGCGATTCGAGAAGTCTGCATGCCGCCAGTCTATTGCGTCGGCGGCGAGCACTTGGCTCAATTGACGGCCCGTCCGTGCAACTTCTGCTCACCATGGCCACCGCCCCCGTGCTGGACAGCTTCGACCGCGCCATCCTCGCCCTCCTGCAGCAGGACAACACCCTGCCGCAGCGGCAGATCGCCGAAGCCGTGCACCTGTCCACGCCGGCGGTGCAGCGGCGGATCAAGCGCCTGCAGGACAGCGGCGTGATCGCCGCCAATGTGTCGGTGATCGACGCCGCGAAAATCGGCCGGCCGCTGACCATCATCGTCGAGGTGCGCGTGGTCAGCGAGCAGCGCGAAAAGGTCGCCCCGTTCCGCCGTCGCGTGCAGGACGACCCTGCCGTGCAGCAGTGTTACTCGATCACCGGCGACGGCGATTTCCTGCTGCTGCTCTCGGCGGCATCGATGGAGGAATACGAGGCGATCACCGAGCGCTTGTTCGGTGGTGATGACAACATCGAGCGCTTCCGCACGTCGGTAGCGCTGGGCACGTTGAAGCGTGGTTTCGACGTGCCGCTGACATGACGCAGATGCAGTCGAGCGTGTCCTGCTCCTACACTGCCAACGCATGAACACCGCTTCCCCTTCCAATGCCAGACGCCTGCGCCGCTGGTTGCTGCGTGGCGCCATCCTGCTGATCCTGGCCATCGCGGCGATGGCCTTCTGGAACAGCCCGTGGGCCGCCGCACCTAAGATGCTGTGGACGCTCTCGCGCATGCCGCCGGCCACGCAGCTGCCGGTGCCGGTGGAAGGCGTTCGCCCGCGCCAGATCGCCGATACCTTCGGTGCGCCGCGCGGGCGTGACCGCACGCATGCTGGCATCGACATCTTCGGCAAGCGCGGTACGCCGGTGCGCAGCGCCACCCCCGGCGTCATCGCCGACATCCGCGAAAGCGGCCTCGGTGGCCGCCAGGTCTGGGTCATCGGCCCGGGACGCGAGCGCTATTACTACGCGCACCTGGAAGACTGGGCCGATGGCCTGGGGCGCGGACAGGTAGTGCAACCCGGCGACCTGCTCGGCCATGTCGGCGACAGCGGGAACGCCAAGGGCACGCCGCCCCATCTGCATTGGGGCATCTACGGGAAAGACGGGGCTCGCGATCCGCTGCCGCTGCTGCGCTGAGCTGCCTCGCAGAGTCACACGTTGCCGACCGCTGCCAGGCAGTTCTGCAAGGTCGACTCTTCACCTGCATGCCCCCATCATCAACCGCAGTGACAGGGAGAGCACGCCGATGGCCGCACTTGGTCGCACCCCGCTGCTGATCACCATCATGCTGCTGGCCACGGGCTGCAGCACGCTGCAGGCGCCGCGCGAGCCGATATGCGCGCAGATGCTCGCCTTCGCCAACAGCACGCCGGTAGGCGCCAGCCAGTCGATCGAACTGGTTACTGATTGGAACACGTGGAGCAAGGGCTGCACGCACGAGGGCAATCCGGCAGGCAAGCGGTTCTGCGATTGGCTGCTTGCCCATTCCTCCACCGAATTCGCCTCGGCCAACATCCGCAGCGCGATGGCCTGCCTGGACCCCGGCGCCCGCTATGCCGGACCGGTGCGTACCACGCCCGAGTACCTGACCGGCAAGATCCATGTGTCCGACATCCGTGGGCTCGAGCGGAACGTGATGATCACCATCGAATATGCCGACGGCGTCGAGAGCCAATTGCCGCGCCTGAACATCCTTGCTGAACGCCTGGCTCCCGACGAATAGCTCTATCGCGCGGAACGCAGGCACAGCCGCTGGCTATTTGTAAATGGAAACAATTCCCATTACGATATTCGCGTTTTCCGGGCAGCCAGGACGGTTCGTCCGTGCTCGCATTGCCCAGCCACCGCCCTGAAACACAGGGCTTCGCCAGCGACGTGAGATCCCCACCAGCCGCGGCGCCAGACCATCCGGGAAGCCGGTCGGACGCACGCACGTGCCCGTCCAGGAACCTTGATGACCCGTTCGACCTCCCCCCTGCTGCCGCATCGCCTGTCCGCAGCGGTGCTCTCCGCCCTGTGCCTGGCCGCCGCCCCGGCCGCCTTCGCCGAAACCGTCGCCGACCCGACCACGCTCGACAAGGTCGTGGTGAAGGGCGAGCGTGCCGAAGGCTATTCGGTGCGCCGCACCTCGGCCGGTACCCGCTTCGACCTGGCGCCGCGCGAAATCCCGCAATCGGTCAGCATCATCAGTCATCAGCGCATCGAAGATCAGAAGCTGGACGACATCATCGACGTGCTGGGCAACACCACCGGCGTGACCAGCACGCAGTCGGACAGCGAGCGCACCGAGTTCTACGCGCGCGGCTTCTACATCGACAGCTACCAGTTCGATGGCCTGCCCACGCAGATGGTGCAGAACTGGAGCTACGGCGACTCCGGCCTGGACCTGGCCCTGTACGACCGCGTGGAAGTGGTGCGCGGCGCCACCGGCCTGCTCAGTGGCGCCGGCAACCCGTCGGCATCGGTGAACCTGATCCGCAAGCACGCCGACAGCGCTGAGTTGACCGGCAGCGTGTCGGTGAACGTCGGCAGCTGGGGCCGCACCCGCACCACCGTGGACGTGGGCAGCGCGCTCAATGCCAGCGGTACGGTGCGTGGCCGGGTGATCGGCAGCTACCTGGACACCGACGGCCAGATGGATCGCTACAACCAGCGCAAGACGCTGGGCTACGCGGTCATCGATGCCGACCTGACCCCCGACACCCAGCTCAGCGTGGGCTACGACTACCAGCAGAAGCGCGCCAACGGCGCCACCTGGGGTGGCTTCCCGATGCTGTATTCCGATGGCTCGCCCACCGGCTACGACGAATCGTTCAACGCGAGCCCGAAGTGGACCTACTGGGACACCACCAGCAAGCGCGCCTTCGCCACCCTGCAGCACGCCTTCAGCAACGGCTGGAAGTTCAAGGTCGGTGCCACCCACGATGAGACCCGGGCCGACGACAAGCTGTTCTACCCGGCCTACAACGACTGGGCCACCGGCGCGTCGAACTTCGACAAGACCACCGGCGCCGGCATCTCGCCGTCAGCGGGCTTCTACAACACCGAGCGCAAGGTCACCGGCGTTGATGGCTACGTTGACGGTCCGTTCCAGTTGTTCGGCCGCGAGCACCAGTTCATGGCCGGCCTGAGCTACAACAAGCGCGAGTACGCCAACTACGGCGACTACCAGGTCGGCGGCGTCGGCCAGACCTGGAACCCGTTCACCAGCTACCTGAACTGGACCGGCAACATCAGTGAGCCGAACTGGAACCCGCTGGCACTGGCCAGCGAAGGCACCATCACCCAGAAGGCCGGCTACGCCGCTGCACGCCTGTCGCTGGCTGACCCGCTGAAGCTGATCATTGGCGCCCGCTACACCGACTGGAAGAGCGAAGGCGAAGGCGCCGACCGCGCACACAAGGTCACCACGCCGTATGCCGGCCTGGTGTTCGACATCAACGACACTTACTCGACCTACGCCAGCTACACCGAAATCTTCCAGCCGCAGACGCTGAAGGACCGCAACGGCAGCTACCTCGATCCGGTCGATGGCAAAAGCTACGAAGTGGGCATCAAGGGCGCATGGTTCGACAACCGCCTGAACGCCTCACTGGCCGTGTTCCGCATCGAACAGGACAACGTTGGCCAGGCCACCGGTGAACCCGTGCAGGGCAGCCAGAATGAGTTCGCCTATCGCGCCGCGCGTGGCACGGTCAGCCGTGGCTTCGAGTTCGAACTGAATGGCGAGCTGGCAACGGGCTGGAATGCCACCTTCGGTGCCTCGCGCTATGTGGCCAAGGACATCAACGGCGCCGATATCAACACCAATCTGCCACAGACCGCGCTGAAGCTGTTCACCAGCTACACCCCGCAGTCGCTGCAGGAACTGACCGTCGGTGGCGGAGCCAACTGGCAGAACCGCATCTACTACCCGGTACCGGCCTACGGCCGCATCGAGCAGAGCGGCTATGCGCTGGTCAGTGCGTTCGTGCGCTACCGCATCTCGCCGGAGTTCAGCGTGCAGGCCAACCTCAACAACCTGCTGGACAAGAAGTACCTGTCGCAGATCAACGGCTACGGCGCGTATGGCGATGGCCGCAATGGTTCGCTGACCTTTACCTGGTCGTTCTGACGACCCGCTGAGGTCGGAAGGACCGGCACTGGCCGGTCCTTCCCTTGCCCCTCCCCGTTTGCGCGGACGGGCACTATCGCGGCAACACCGAAGCTCCTAAGCTTGCCGCCAGCCGGCTGCAGGATCGCGCCGGCCCCAGGGAAGTCGAACCCGACCAGGCAGGGAGTGAGCGATGAAGAAGTGGATTCTGATCATTGCCGTACTGACAGTGAGTGGCTGTGAAACCCTGAAGCCCAGGACCGTGTCATCGGCTGAGACGGGCGCGGCATCGCGACTGGAGTTCCAGTCCGGCCCGGACAGCGCCGCGGCAGCCGCGAAGGCAGCCATTGCCGAACAGAAGTGGAAGCTGCTTTACAGCGGCACGGAAAGGCCGAAAGGCGACCACGGCTTCCAGAGCAACAACCACCTCGGTGGCGAAACCGACGACCAGCTTGCCTGGAGCAAGTCCGCTCAGGCCGGCCTGAAGCCCACCGCCTATTTGCAGGCAAAGACACCCACCAGCGCCTTCAGCTGGGGCGCGGAACTGTTCGTCGTTGTCTATGCCACCGAGACCGGCGGCAGCGCCATTGCCATTTCGGCATCGACCAGCCAGGCCCTCGAAAAGGAAAAGCTGGACAGTTACATCCGCCAGCTCGGCAGCGCCATCGACCAGCGTCTGGACTGACTACCCTGGGCCAGCGCTGCGCGCACCTGGGCCTGGCCGACACTGACGTTCAACAGGAGATCTGCACGATGAAACTGCGCATGCATGTGTCAGTGGCGATGACAATGGCGGGCATGAGCGGTTTTTCCGCTCATGCGGTGGATGCCGCCGCAGTCGCTCCCCACCGGCAGGACCTGAAGACCTTCTTCCAGTCCGAACAAATCGACTACATGACCGGGCAATGCCTGCAGCATTCGCCTGAGCTGGGCAGGCAGATGCAATCGGCTGCACAGCAATGGCGCCACGACAACGCCGCCGCCACCCAGCGCGGCAGCGACGCCGCACTGAAACTCTACCCACAACTGGGCGAAGACATCGCCACCCAGCGCAGCCGCGTTCGCGAGCAGTCCGCCAAACAGACGGAAGCGGAGCTGGCCGCTGATCCACAAACAGCCTGCCAGCAGGCACTCAACGGCATCCGCTTCAATGTGCCACTCGAGATGCAGGGGCCGACGTTGACCAGCCCCGTGCTGCGCGCCGACATCTTCAAGCAGGCCTCTTCCGGTGCGGCCATCCTGCTCGACTGCACCGCACTGCAGAGCATCCAGACCGAAGTGGTCAGCGATGGTGGCAGCGGCTCGCAGCGCCGTATCGAGGAGCGCTGGTCGTTCAAGGGCTGCGACAGAACCATCGCCGCGGCGGTCCACTATGCACCGGCCGAGGGCGGCACATCACTCGTTGTCAGTTTCCCTGGAACAGGCGCCAGGCACCGAACCACGCAGGCGCAGCCTCGATGACGCCGGGCATGGCCCGGCGCTGCCACAGCAACAGCGGCGCCGGAATCACTCCGGCGCCGCCGTCCTCACATCAGAAACGCAGGTCCGCGCGCAGGTACCAGTAACGGCCACGCGGAATGTCGTAGGTCGAGGCGTCATAGCCGTTCAACGAGCATGACAGGCAGATCGGCGGATCCTTGTCGAACACGTTGTTCAAACCGGCCGTCAGCTGCAGCCCCTTCATCCAGTCGATCTTGTAGCCCACCTGCGCATCATGGAACGTGGTGGCCGACAGCGTGTTGGTACCGGCGGCCTGGTTGCTGCACACCGGGAACGCCACGGCGTCACCGCAGTCTTCGGTCAGTTCGGAAATGTGGCGTACCGTCCAGTTGGCGCTCCAGTTGTCCAGCGTCCAGCCGATGCTGGCGTTGCTGGTCCATTCCGGAATCGAACTGTCAGCCACTTCCACGCCGGGCTTCTGTGGCTGCCGCTGGCCGGCCGCACCGGTGGCCTCGTAGCGACCGACGAAGGTGTTCTTCCAGCCCAGCTTGAACTGCCCGATCGAGCTCTGCGGCAGGGTCCAGAACAGGTCCACATCCCAGCCGTCGGTCTTGATCGAACCCAGGTTGGTCAGGCGGTTGTTGAAGCTGCTGACCGCACCGGTGCTGGCACGGGTAATGCCGTCGCAGTAGATCGGGTCCAGGGTATCCACGCACAGGTCCAGCTGGGTCTGCGCGTTGATCGCCTGGATCGCGCCATCGATGTTGTGGCGGTAGAACGTCACTTCCACGTCGAAGCGCTCCGACCACGATGCATCGTTGCCGAACCAGGGGCTCCACACGAAACCGGCACTGAAGCTGCGCGACCGCTCCGGCTCCAACTCGCGGTTGCCGCCGGTGGTCACCGAGATCTGCGAGTTGGCCTGCTGGAAGCCGGTCGGCACGCCCAGCGATGCGCAGTTGGCCGCACTACCACGCGGCGGTGTGCCACCCAGGCCCACCGAGCAGGGATCGAACAACTGCAGATCGGCGCGCGCGGCCGAGCCGTACAGCTCACCGATCGACGGTGCGCGGAAGCCTTCGGCATAGGTGGTACGCAGCACGAAGTCATCGGTCACCTGCCAGCGCAGGCCGTACTTGGGCGTGAACTCGCCACCGAAGGTCGAGTAATCCGAGTAGCGGCCAGCCAGGCTCAGGTCCAGCTTCTTGCCCAGTGCCGAGTCGGCGAAGATCGGCACGCTCAGCTCCAGGTACGCTTCGTTGACGTCGTAGGAACCGGACGTCGGCTGCGACGGTACGCCGTTGTAGTGGCCGATCACCGTCAGCGGATCAGGCTGGTAGGAACCTTTGTACTTGCGATGTTCGAGGCCGGTGGCGAAGGACACCGGGCCGGCAGGCAGGGTGAACAGATCGCTGGACAGGTTGGCGGTGAACAGGCTCAGCTCGTTCTGGCTGCGGTCGCGCACCACCGGCTGGATCCAGCGCAGCATGTCCGGGGTGATCGAACCAGCGCCGCCGAAGATGTTCAGCGGTACGCAGCCTGGCGTGGCCGCGCACACTGCAGGATCGCCCAGCGCCATGTTGACGTTGTAGATGTTGTAGCTGCCGTAGTTGGTCTGCTCGGCCTTGTTCTTGCTGTACATGCCGTTGACGTCCCAGTACCAGCTGCGGTCAGCTGCCTGGAAGTTGCCGACCAGGCCGGTGGCGAAGTACGTGGTGTCCACCTGCTGCTCGAATACGCGCGCGCCGCCTTCCACAGGACGACGACCGATCAGGCTCATGTTGCCCGACGACACCAGGTCGAAGCCGAACGGGTTGTACGGGTTCAGTGCCGAGACCACGATGTTGTCGGCCAGCGGATTGCCGGTGGCACCATCAGGGCCGAAGAACAGTGGCTCCGGGCCGGCCTGGTTGGTCGACTCGCGGCGGTTGCCCAGCACCTTGACGTACCACTGCACGTTGTCGGTGATGTCGAACCGGAACTGGCCGAACAGGCCCTTGCGCTCCGACGGTGTCAGCACCATGTTGTATTCGGCGAAGTTGAAGCGGTCAGCGCTGGTGAAGCAGTGGTAGTCGTCGGTGCGGTTGCAGCCGGCGCTGCCGTCGTAACGCGGGCTGCTCACGCCGGTGTTGGGCACGATGTCCTGTTCGGCACCGGTGTTGGGATCGACGAAGGCGAAGCGCCCCTGCGGAATGCCGCCGCTGCCGAAGGCCAGGCCGGTGCCGGGGATCGGGAAGCGCGACTGCTCGCGGTCCTTCGCATACACCGGGTCCTGCTTGGTCCAGCTTGCCCCCAGGAACAGGCTGTAGCGGTCGCCGCTCTTGCCCCAGGCCAGGTCCACGCCCTTCTGCGTGCCATCGCCCTTGCCGTACTGGCCGTAGTTCATCGTCACCTGGCCGCCATCGAAATCGCGGCGGGTGATGATGTTGACCACACCGGCGATGGCATCGGAGCCGTACAAGGACGACGCGCCGTCTTCCAGCACTTCGATGCGCTCAACGATCGCCAGCGGGATGGTGTTGAGATCGGTGGCCGAGCCCACGCCCGAGGCCGAGGATTCATTGACCCAGCGGATGCCATCGACCAGCACCAGTACACGCTTGGCACCGAGATGGCGAAGGTCCACCTGCGCCGAACCCGCGCCGACGCCACTACCGTCGGGTGGGAAACCGAAGTTGCCCGACGAATTGAACTTGGCATTGAGCGCCGAGCCCGAGCCGGTGAGCTGTTGCAGCACTTCACCGATCGAAGTAAGACCAGTGCGTTCGATGTCGGCGCGATTGAGCGTCTGGACAGGCACCTGGCCCTCCACTTCAGCACGCTTGATGCGGGTGCCGGTGACTTCGATCGCGTCCAGATTGGTGGTGGCCGATTGGGCAGCAGCACCCATCGGTGCCAAGGCGGTCACGCACAGCGCGACGGCGACCGCCAAGGGGCGGTGGTGCAGGTAATTCATTCGCTCTCTCTCCAAAGGAATGTCGGGACATGGACTGCCGCGCTCCCCCCTGCATGGCGGCAGCGTCTCCTTTGTAAACAAGCGGTAAAAATCGCGGCGTGATGCCCGACACTCTTTCACGCGAATTTGACGATTCTGAAAGCAGATAACGTCAATTAGCTACGTATTCACCGAAGGCGGTGATCTACATCGGCACCCTTCTGAGCGCCTGTTACCCAAATGCGGCCCTCCCTCAGGAAGGCCGCACCGGTGACTCGCTCACTGCACGAACGCGATGCGTTCCATGCCGGTGGCCTCGGCGGCGGCCAGGATCTTGGCCATGCCGTCGTACTCGGCCGACGGATCGGTGCTGATGCGCAGCTCCGGCAGATTGCCAGCGTGCTCACTGGCCTGCGCCTGCAGGCGCGACTGCAGATCACCGATGGCCATCGGCTGCCCGTCCCAGCTCAACTGGCTGGACGCATCCAGACGCAGTTCGATCGGCGGTGGTGGCTCGGGGCGATCAACCACGCGATCGGTGGCCTGCGGCAACTGCACGTTGATCGGCCGCGACAACATCGGCGCGGTCACGATGAAGATGATCAACAACACCAGCATCACATCCACCAGTGGCGTGACGTTGATGTCCGCCAGCGGGCCGCTTCTTCCTGCGCTACTGAATGCCATGTGCCGCTCCCTGCAGCAGGGCCGGTTGCCCCAGCCCAAACCTACGCCGGGCAGCTGCCCTCGCGGCAGTGCGGATGACCTCATCATTCAGCTGTCGTTGCCCTCTGCTGCCGTGTACGCAATGAGAAACTGAATTCAGCCACCGCCCGCTATGCTGGCCGCCATGACCCGACGATCTTCGACCGCCCTGTCCCTGCTCCCGCTGGCCACCACGCTGCTGATCGGCTGCGCGAGTGCCCAGTCCCTCGATGCCCAGAACGCCCAGTTGAAGGCCGCCATCGCCGCCGCCGAACGGGGCCAGTACGATGCCGGCCAGGCCGCCGCGCTCAGCCGCCATCCCGCGTATGGCTGGCTGGAGTTCGCCAACCTGCGGCGCAACATCGACACCGTCGATACGGCGCAGGCACAGGCCTTCCTCAAGCGCTACCAGGGCCAGGCCGTAGCCAACAGCTTCCGCAGCGCCTGGCTGCCCTCAGTAGCGCGCCGCCAGGACTGGCCGACGCTGCTGGCCAACTGGGCTCCCACCGACAACCTCGGCCTGCGCTGTGCGCAGCTGACAGCGCGCCAGGCCACCGGCAAGCTGGACCCGCAGTGGATCGGTGAAGCCCAGGATCTGTGGCGCAAGAACGGCAAGTCGTTGCCCGATGCCTGCGACGCCGTGTTCGCCGTGCTGCAGGCGCAGGGTGGCATGAGCGATGCGCTGCGCTGGGAACGCATCGATGCCGCTGCCGATGCACAGCAGCCGGCGGTGATGCGTTCGGCCGCGCGCGGCCTGCCGGCCGGTGATCTCGCCCTGGCCAACACCTACGCCGCCTTCGTCGACAAGCCCAACGCCAGTGCCCTGAACTGGCCGCGCAACGAGCGCAGCCGACGCATCGCCACCGATGGCCTGGCCAAGCTGGCCAAGGCTGACCCGGACGCCACCGAACAGCAGCTGCCGCAGTACGCGCAGGCGCTGGGCCTGAGCGCCGAACAGCAGGGCCAGGTGCGTTACCAGATCGCCCTGTGGACGGTGGCGTCCTACCTGCCCGACTCTGCCCGCCGTTTGAATGCCGTACCCGATGCGGCCTACGACGAACGCCTGCACGAATGGCGAGCACGCGAAGCGATGTCGCGCGGCGATTGGCCGGCGACGCTGGCGGCGATCCGCAAGATGGGCCCGACCCAGCGCAACGATTCGCGCTGGCGCTATTTTGAAGGCCGCATGCTGGAAAAGACCGGCCAGGCACAGCAGGCGCAGCCGTTGTTCCGCGAAGCCGCGCGCGCACCGACCTTCCATGGCTTCCTCGCCGCGGACAAGCTGCAGCAGCCCTACACGCTGTGCCCGTGGAAGCCCAACGACAGCGCGCAGGCGCAGGCTGCGGTGGCCCGCGATCCGGCCATCCAGCGGGCGATGGCGCTTTACCAGATCGACCGCGCCGGCTGGGCGGTGGCCGAATGGAACAATGCGCTGTCGCGCTTCGATGACACCCAGCGTCGCCTCGCCGTGCGCGTAGCGCAGGACAACGGTTGGTTCGACCGCGCGGTGTTCGCGCTCGGCAAGCAGCCGCAGGAGCAACGCCTGTACGACCTGCGCTTCCCGCTGCACCACGACGCCACGATCCGCCGTGAATCGGCACGCAATGCCATCGACCCGGCCTGGGTGGCCGCCGAGATCCGCGCCGAAAGCACTTTCACCCCGCGCGCGCGTTCGCCTGCCAACGCCATGGGCCTGATGCAGGTACTGCCGGCGACCGGCGCCGGCGTGGCCAGGTCCATCGGCCTGACCGGCTACGGCGGCGCTGACAGCCTGTACGACCCGGACACCAACATCGCCATCGGCACCGCGTACCTGCGGCAGTTGATGAACAAGTACGACGGCCTGCCCTACGTGACCATCGCCGCCTACAACGCGGGCCCGACGCCGACCGCGCGCTGGCAGACCCAGCGCCCGGGCTTCGATCCGGACCTGTGGATCGAGACCATCAGCTACAAGGAAACGCGCGAGTACGTGGCCCGCGTGCTGGCCTTCAGCGTGATCTACGACTGGCGACTCAACGGCGACGCACTGCCGCTGAGCGACCGCCTGATGGGCCGCCTGGTGGACAAGCGCAAGAGCTTCACCTGCGCCGCCGACGCCGACCAGGGCGGGGATTGATCGACATCCGGTAGTGCCGGCCGCTGGCCGGCATCCGTTATTGTCCAGGGTAGCCGGCCAGCCGTGATTTTCCCGTCTTCCTGCACCCGAAGACCGGCGAGGAATACGCGCTGGCGCGCACCGAACGCAAATCCGGCCGTGGCTACCGCGGCTTCGTGGTCGATGCCGATCCGGCGGTGACGCTGGAAGAAGACCTGCAGCGCCGCGACTTCACCATCAACGCCATCGCCTGCGATGAAGACAGCGGCGCGCTGGTCGACCCCTATGGCGGCGCGCGCGACATCGAGCAGCGCGTGCTGCGCCATGTCGGTCCCGCCTTCGTAGAAGACCCGCTGCGCGTGCTGCGCGCGGCGCGCTTCATGGCCCGCTTCGCCTCGCTCGGTTTCACCGTCGCGCCGGAAACCATGGAACTGATGCGCGAGATTGCCGCCAGTGGCGAGCTCGACGCACTGGTGCCGGAACGTGTATGGCAGGAACTGCGCAAGGCACTGGTGTGCGAACGCCCGTCCGCGTTCCTGCGCACCCTGCACGACGCGCACGCGCTGGGCCCGATATTGCCGGAGCTGGAAGCGTTGTACGGCGTGCCGCAGCGCGCGGAATTCCATCCGGAAGTCGATACCGGCGTCCACCAGGAAATGGTCAGCGACATGGCCGCGAAGCTGGCGCCCGGTGATGACCTGGTCGGCTTCGCCGCACTGACCCACGACCTCGGCAAGGGCCTGACTCCGCCCGAGGAATGGCCGCGCCACATCATGCATGAACAGCGCGGCATCACACCGCTGAAAACACTGTGTGCGCGCCTGAAGATTCCCACCGAGCACCAGCAGTTGGCCGAGGCGGTATGCCGCGAGCACTTGAACGTGCATCGCATCGACGAACTGCGCGATGCCACCGTGCTGGAACTGCTGGGCCGCTGCGATGCACTGCGCCGGCCGGAACGGGTGGCGCGCATCGCGCTGTGCTGCGAGGCCGACAAGCGCGGCCGGCTCGGTTTCGAGGACAGCGACTACCCGCAGGGCGAAACGCTGAAGCGCCTGCACCAGGCGGCGCTGTCAGTGCAGGCACGTGATCTGGATACCACCCATTTGAAGGGTCCAGCCATTGGCGAAGCGCTGGCCAAGGCGCGGGTGAAGGCCATTGCCGCCGCGCGCTGAAGCATCTGGTAGTGCCGGCCGCTGGCCGGCAACCACAGCTTTTATCAGTGCGCCATCCCACGTGTAATCGCCGCAGCACGTTCCTTCAGCTGCGCCACCGCGTCGGGAATCATCTCCATGCCCACGTCCAGGCCCGGGTTCAGCACCAGGCCAACGCCCTCGCCGATGCCCGACAGCAGCGCATGCACCGCGATGGGCATGGCATGGGCGAACTGCGGCAGCTGCTCGTGCCAGATTTCCGCGCGCTCGGGCGCAGTGAACACTGCGAACATCGGCTCCCCGCCTTCGCTGGTCAGCACCAGCGGCGAAATGCTTTCGTCCCAGGCGCCGTCTTCGCCGATGGCCTTGTCCAGCAGCACGAACACCGGAGCGGTCAGCAGGCCGTCGAGGAACTGCGAGGCCGTCAGGGTTCCGTCCTGGGCCTGCAGCAGGCGCACTTCCAGGTCGTTGGCGGGTTCGAACGGCGTTTCGTGGTCCATGGTCGGTTCCGGTACGTGATTGCTGGCTGCAACTTTAGCAGGCCCTGCACGAGGCTACGCACACCCCATCCCGCATCGGGATGGGCCTCAGCGGCCGATCAGGCTTTCCGCCGGAATGCCCAGGTTGCGGTGCAGGTTGCGGATCATCTCCAAGGTCAATCCACGCTTGCGATTCAATACCTCATACACGCGGTTGAGCTGACCAATGGAGGGCACCAGATCCTTCACGGTCAGACCGCCCTGCTCCATGCGGAAGCGGATCGCTTCGATCGGGTCAGGCAGCTCGATCGGGTAGTGCTTCGCCTCGTAGGCCTCCACCAAGGTGGCGAGAATCTCGAAACGATCTCCCTCTTCGCTATCCAACGCAGGTTCGTTCTCGAAATAGGCCTCCAGCTCGCGCAATGCGTTCTGATAGTCGACTTCTGTGCGAATAGGACGAATGTTCATTTTTCCTCCACGGTCGCTACGTCAATCCGGTCGTATTCGGCATGGTTGCCGATGAACTTGATGTAGACCATCTGACGCTGATAAGTAACGTCGACAACCAACCTGTGGCTGTTGCCTTTGATGTTGAAAACCACGCGACTGCTACCGACGAAACTCGCACTCGCATAGCAACTGCGGATGTCATGCGGACTGGCCCAAGCGGCGCGCCTCACTTCGTCATGCCAGGCCTTCAGCGGTTGCTCGCACTCTGGGAACCTTTCCCAGTAACGCCTGAGCGTAGCCAGCGCGAAAACTCTCACCGCCCCATCCTAGTCCCAAATTGGGACTTATGCAAATCATCCATCATTGCTCAGCCTCCACCGTGTCCCATCCGCCACATCCACCCCGCCACCGCCAGCCCGGCCACTACCACCAGCATCACCGGCAGGCCGAAGCGGTGCCGGAACGGGATCGGTACCCCGCCAAGCTGCTGGTCCATGCTTTCGGTATCCAGCACCCAGCCGTGCTCGCAGCCGGTGCAGGCCAGCTCGTAGCGGCGCTGGTAGACGATGCCGAACAGCAGGTCGATGCGCGCCATCCTGTAGCGCAGCTGCGGGGCGAATTCGGTTTCAGCCTGGCAGCGCAGGCAGTGGTGGGATTCGGTGGGGCCGACAATCAGCACCCGTTCGTGTTGGCCGATCAGCAGCATGGTTCAGCCTTTCCTGCAGGCGGGCTGGGCCAGCAGCCAGGCCTCAGCCGCCGCCACCGTTGCGGCATCGCCGACGGTGGCCTGGTCCGGCGCGATCTTCCGCCCGTCGCCATGTCCATTGCGATCGCGCATGACGCTGGTGGTCAGCACCAGCGCGCTGCCGTCCACCAGCCGGCGCACCACGTTGGCAGTCGATACGCCCGCCGTGGGCTGGCCGAAACTGCGGGTCTGCGCGCGGCCGCGGAACGCCAGAACGGTCGCCTCGCCGGAACTGGCGGTGCGCGGGCCGGTCAGCACTGCCACCGGTGCGCCAACAAGGCTGGGTAGATAGCCGGGCTGGCCGAAATCCAGACCCGTCGCATCGCCCATGCGCACGCCGCTGGCGGTGGTCCGCCACCGTACCGGACCGTCGGCGGTCTCGAATGAGCCCACGTCCTCGATACCCATCGCCGAAGTGCGCAGCAGCGGCGCAACGCCCAGCAGCATCGGCCACATGTTGCCGCCGGTGTTGTCGCGCAGGTCGACAATCCAGCCACAGCGAGGCGTGCTGTCCTTTTCACGGATGATGTTCTGCCAACGCACCGCACGCTGGATGTTCTGTTGCTGCAGCTGCTGCGGCGGCGCACCGGGGTCTGCCGCATAGCCCTCGATCAGCACCTGGCCGATACGCGGGTCACGTGCGCGAGTGGCGTCGCTTTCGCTGCGGGCAGCGGCGGTGGCGTTTTCGCGGGCGAAACGCTCCACACGTTGCTGCTGTCGTTGCGGGGTCATCCAGCTGCCGTGACCGCCTGAACTGCGACCGATGGACTCGGCCAGGACGGTCCGGACCTTGGCCGGATCGCCCTGCGCATCCTTCAGCCGCGTGCGCGTGGCAGGCCAATCGACCCTGCCTCGGTACAGCGCCTCGCGTTCAAGCATGTCCAGCAGCTGTGCCTGTGCGGCGGGTGAGGGGATCTCGATGGTGTCGGCCGCAGTGGCAGCGGTCGCTGCCAGCAGCGTGGCGATCAAGGCGGCTCGTGCCGGCAGTCCCTTGCTGTTTCGCATCGACATCTCCCTGTCGTTGGATGAAGGCGAAGCATAACGGTGCCGGAGCGGTGTGTTCCATCGCGCACCCTGTCGTGTTTGGCTTGGCAGGGCGCGTCGTATCGATTTGCAACTTTGCCCATGTCAGCGCGACCGCAAAAGCGCGAAGGTCGCTGTGCCAGCGCCACCTGCGCTGGCCGGGATTGGCGTCCTGAATCAATGAGCAAAGATGACCGATTGCCTCGATGCAGGCACTCGCGACAATGCACCACCTGCCGCTCCATGGCGGGCGGTGCGTGGGGACCCTTGGGTCCGTCGGCTTCTTCTTTGCTCTTGACCGGCACGCCAACCCGCACCGCCCGCCACCTTGCATCCCGCAGGTGGCCTTGCCCTGTGAGGTTGCTGCCATGACTACGCTCTACCCCACCTATCCCCGCCTGCACACACTGCTGGGTGATGCCCTGCCCGACCTGCAGCTGCCCAACGCTACTGCCGAGGCTCTGGAAGACGCGCTGACCGAAGCGGATGAAGCCGCTCCCACGCCCGCCTTTTTCAAGCGGTTGCGCGACATCACGCGCTGCCACGCCGCCGACGGCGAGCCGTGGACGGAGCTGCGCATCACCCCGGCACGGGCGCGCGATCTGGCCGGCGCCACTCGCTGCCTGCTGGCGTTGTCGGCATTGGGTGGCGTGTTGCTGGCGACGCAGGCCGCGCGTGAACTGGACGACGCGGAGGCGCAATGCCCGCCGCTGACAGAGGAAGGGTTGCTGTATGCGGTGCAGCTGCTGGCCGATCACGCAGGTACGTTGCTGGGTCGATCGCCGTTGTGATGCAGGTGTGTGGGAATTGATTGACTGCTGCCAAGGCGTGTCGACCAAGGTCGACACCTACCAGGGCGGGTCATGGTGCCGGTTGGATTCGTGTCGACCGAGGTCGACACCTACCAGAGCGGTTCATGGCGTCGGTTGGATTCGTGCCGACCAGGGTCGGCACCCACCAAAGCGGCCAAAGCGAAGGGCGCTACCAATCCGCGCGCAGGCCGATGTTGCCTTCGATGATGCGGCGCTTGCCGTTGTCGCTGCCACCAACCTCGCGGGTATAGTCGGCCACGGCATACGCACTGATCGCGCGGTTGAAACGTCCGACCACGCCGACACCGGCTTCCAGTGCGCGCGAGCGCTGCGAATTGATGATCGCGTCGCTGTCGAACAGGATGCGGTCCTCTCCCGAACGGCCATGCCAGTAATTCAACTTGAAGTACGGCTGCCAGCCGTTGTCGGCCAACTGGTAATCGCCCGCCAGGCGCAGGCCGACGCGGCCGGTCCAGGCGTTGTCGTTATCGAAGGAAACGGTGGACACCAGATCACGCTGGTCATCCAGTGAACTGCGCTGCCAGATCACCTGCAGCTGCGGCTCCAGCCACCACGATGACTGCCCGAACTGCAGCAGTGGCTTGCCCGCTTCCAGCGAGAGCGTGGTGCCATCGCCCTTGAGGTCGATGCCCAGCCCGCGCGAGGAGCGCGTGCGGCCGTCGTAGCGGCTCTGCATCGCCACTGCGTCGATGTAGCCGCCGCTGCTGTCGGTCAACGTCCAGTACAGGCCCACGTGTTTGTCGTCCAACCGGCTCTGGCCGACCAACACGTTGTCCCAGCCCACGGCCAGGCCGGTGATCCTGCCATCGGCGCGGGTACGGCCGACGAACACGCCGATCTGGTTGCGATGGCTGTCACCGCTGGCAGCCCACACATCCAAGCCTGCCTGCGCGCCCATCACGTCACCATCAAAGCCGGGCCGTGCATCGCCTTTCCAGTGGATCTCGCTGCTCTGCCCCACCAGCCGTCCCCATGCCGTGCGGAAGGCGCCCTGGTTGTACAGCAGGCGCTGTTCGCCCTGGCGCTCATGGAAGGTCCCCAAACTGGCCAGCGAGGTCTCGCGCAGCAGCGGTGGTACCACGGCGTAGGCCGCGGTCTCCAGGCGGTACAGCGGCACCAGGCCGTTCTCGTCCGGTGCGGCAGGTCTTGCCCCCGCAGTGGGCGGCGGCGAACCGGTACCGGGCAGGCTGCCACCGGCCACCGGCACGTCCGGCACGGGTGGATCGCTGGGCGGCGCTACGGGCGCAGGTTCCGGCGGCGGTGGCGGCGGTGCGGCTTCGCCTGCGGTCAGGTCCGGATCGGTGGCACCCTCTGGCGGCGGCGGGGGTGCCGGGGGAATCGGCGGCGGTGGCGCCACCGGTGGCGTCGGCGGTGGCGGTGGCAGTACTTCGCCGCCGCCGTTCGGTGCGGGGGCCGGCCCGGCCGCCAATGTCGAACGCAGATACCAGTTCTCGCCGGTGCCGGCGCTGACGCCGCCCTTGAACAGGAAATACTCGTAGGCACCGGCCGAGACCGGTGCGAACAACGAGAACGCGCCTGGCGCGGTGGTTGCGCCGTTCAGCGCCTGCACCACCAGGATACCGTCGACCAGCGTGGCCGCTCCTCCGCCGCCGGTGTTGATGATGCCCAGGCCGGTGCTGCCGGTGGCGGTGCCGCCATCAAAGACCAGGCGGTCGCTGGCTGAGTCGTCCGCACCCAGCACGGTCTGCAGGTACACGCCACCGCCGTCGCCGCGGTAGTTGCCACGGATGGTGAAGGCATCGCCGGCGCCGCTGTTGTTGGTCAGATCAATGCGTCCGGCGTTGACCATGTTCACCAGCGCAGCTGCCGCGAACGGACGGATCGCATGGTTGCCGCCACCGGCGAACAGCGTGCTGGTCTCGTCCACGTTCAAGCTGCCGGTGCCGGTGGCACTGTCGCCCAGCACCAGGTCGCCATCGAAGGTGAGCTCGGTGCTGCTGGCCAGGCTGATCGCTTCCCAGTTCTGGAAGCGTCCGACGCCAGCGGTCTTGACGTTGTTGAAGCTGAGGCGATCGGTGCCGGTGCCACCATCGAACAGCGGTACAGCGCCCAGGTTGGCCTGGTTGAGATTGCCCAGGGTCGCGACGTCATCGTCGGGGCCCATGTCGATGGTGCCGTAGACAATGCCGCCGCCATTCCAGTTGAAGGTGTCGTTGCCGGTGCTCAGCAGCACCTGGCCACGCACCGTGCCACCGGTGATGGTGACGCTGTCGGCGCCGCCACTGACGCTGATGTTGCCGCCGATGTAGGCGTCGTTGGAGATGATGATGGTGTCGGTGTCGAAGCCGGTGACCACGTTGCCGTCGACGGTGCCGCCGGACATGTCCCACAGGTTCTTGTCCAGCTTCATGTTGACGCGTCCGATGCGGCCGTCGGTCATCCACGCCTGGTCGCCATCTTCGAACGCGCCGACGATGCGGCCACCGCTCATGCGGAAGGTGTCGATGTTGTCGCCCTGCTGCAGGGCGCCGATGGTGCCGCCGGTCATGACGAAATCATCGCGGCCACTGCCCTGCGTCACCAGCCCGGTGATGGTGCCGGCGTTGATGGTCAGCTGGTCATCGCCATTGCCCTGGTCGAGGCTGTCGATGGTGCCGCCGCTGAGCAGCAGCACATCGTTGCCATCGCCCTGCTGCACGCCGCCGCTGATGCTGCCGGCCAGCATCTGCAGACGATCGTTGCCGGCACCGAACTGCACGCCACTGCTGCCACTGATGGTGCCGCGGTTGACCAGCTCGCTGTCGCCGGCACCGCTGAACTGCAGTGCGATACCGCTGCCGGAACTGATGCTGCCGGTGTTGTCGACGCGGCTGCCACCGCCAAGCTGTACCGCAGTACCGCTCGCCGAGCTGATGGCGCCGAGATTGGTGAGCACGTGCCCGCCAGCGCCGAGCAGGGAGATGGCGCTGCCCGCTCCGGCCTGCTGCAGCTGCGCGCCATTGCCAACATTCACGGTGATGCCTGCAGCGCCACTGGCGCTGATGGCTGCTGTCTCGGGATTGGGGGCGGTGCTGCTGCAGGTGACGGTCTGCCCGGCGACGGGAGCCGTCGCATCGCACCCGGCCCAGGCGGCAGGGGCGGACAAGGCGAGCAACGAGGGCATCGCCAGGATCTGCAGAAGGGAAACGGTCAGACGGCGTTGGCGGAACCCGCGCGGGACGACATGGGACATACAGCACTCCTGGGTCGGGGATCAGGAACTGCGGATGGTCTGTACGACACTGCTGATGCAGTCTGCCCTGCCATGAATGGTTTCGATAGGTGAAATTGCAGGCAAGCGGTCACGTTTTCGATGTGAAACCGGGAAGCGCTCACGCGGTCCGCATGTCGATGAACCAGTTCACCTTCGTCAGCCTGCCAAGAGCATCCACGCATGGCGTGGATCTACTGCAATCCTGGCCCAGTAGATCCACGCCATGCGTGGATGACCCCGCAACCCACCAGCACAGTAGATCCACGCCATGCGTGGATGGGCCGTTCTCCACCATCTCTGCCGCGCTCAGATCTTCAGATAAATGCGACGTCGGTCCAGCCACCAGGCTACGCCCCACCACAGCGCAACGAACACCAACGCCTGCAGCATCGAGGCCAGCTCCAGCGCCTGCGGCATCGCCGCAGCCAGTTGCTGCCAGACCCACCCCCAGGCGCCGGTCGCCAGCAGGATCACTGACATCACCGAGGCACCCAGATAGGCGGTGATCGCATTGACGCCAAAGCGCCGGCCCAGTGCCGGCCATCCCTTGCGGTCGATCAGCAGGTGGCCCAGCCACAATGCCAGCGCGGCCAGGCCACCGGTCCACAGCACGTAGCTGGGCGTCCACAGCTGCTTGTTGAGTGGCAGTACGGTTGCCAGCAGCAGGCCGAGCACGGCGGTGACCGCACCCAGCGCGGCCAATGCACCGGCGCGGCCACTGCGCAGCAGACCGCCGGCCAACAGGCCCAGCACGGTGCTGGCCAACGCGCCCAGACTGCTCAGCAATCCTTCCGGGTCATGGCCCAGACCGGTATCCGCCTGCCATTGGTAGATCCATGGCGCGAACAAGGTGGTGTCCAGACGGCTGGCCGGGTTGGTCCAGGGCGCAAGATCTCCGATGCCCAGCAGCAGCGCGGTGTAGCCCACCAGCAGCGCCACCAGCACGGCCACCTGCATGCGCGGACGCGCATACACCGCCAGCACGCCCACCACTGCCGCGCACAGCGCGATGCGCTGCAGCACACCCCATATGCGGAAGTGATGCGTGTGCAGTGCCCACCACACCAGCAGGTGCAGCAGCACGCCGGCAATGGCGATGCGCAGTGCGCGTTCCAGCACGCCACGTGCAAGTGCGGGCCGTGCGGCCGGATCCAGCGCGCGCGGTGCGACGCTGAAGGCCATCGACACGCCAACAAGGAACAGGAAGAACGGGAACACCAGGTCGGTCGGTGTGCAGCCGTGCCATTCGGAATGGCGCAGCGGTGCGAACACCGCACTCCAGTCACCGGGGTTGTTGACCAGCAGCATCGCCGCCACGGTCATGCCGCGCAGGGCGTCGATCGAGCCCAACCGGCGTGGCGGCGTGCTGCTCATCGTCAAGCGGCCTCGTACTGGCCGGCGATCCACGTACCACGCACCTGCAGCGCATCGTCCAGCAGCACCAGGTCGGCCTGGTAACCCTCGGCGATATGACCCAGGCGATCATCGACATTGAGGAACTGCGCCGGATAGGTCGAGGCCATGCGTGCGGCTTCGGCCAGCGGCTGGCGCAGCAGCTGCACGGTGTTGCGCACGGCGGTGGCCATGTCCAGCGCCGAGCCGGCCAGCGAGCCGGCCGCGTTGCGCACTACGCCGTCGATGGCAGTGATGGTTTCGCCATACAGCACGTAGCTGGGATCGTCCGCACCGACCGGCGGCATCGCATCGGTCACCAGCAGCAGGCGGCCGCGCGGCTTGGCCGCCAGCGCCACGCGCAGGCTGGCCGGATGCACGTGCACGCCATCGACGATGATGCCGATCCAGCTGTCGCGATCTTCCAGCGCCGCGCCGACCGCACCGGGCTCGCGCCCCTGCAGCGGTGACATCGCGTTGTACAGATGGGTGAAGCCACGCACGCCGGCATCGAGGCCGGCACGGATCTCTTCATAGGTACCGGCGGTGTGGCCAGCGGCAACGATCACACCGCGTTCGACCAGCGCGCGGATGGTCTCCAGCGGCACGCGCTCCGGCGCCAGGGTCAGCAGGGTCACGCCGTTGTCCAGCGACGACGCCAGTTCGATCTCTTCCGCGTCCGGTACGCGGAACTTGCTGGCATCGTGCGTGCCTTTGCGCGCCGGTGCGATGTATGGCCCTTCCAGGTGGATGCCGATCACGCCTGGCACGCCCTGCGCAATGGCCTCGCGCATCGCAGCGATCGCCTCGCGCATCACACCCAGGTCATCGCTGATCAGGGTCGGCAGCATCGCGGTGGTGCCGAAGCGGCGATGCGCACGCGCAATCGTGCGCAGCGACGCCACGTCGGGCGTGTTGTTGAACAGCGCGCCACCACCGCCATTGACCTGTACATCGATGAAGCCGGGCAGCAGCCAGCCGCCCCCCAGGTCCACCTGCTCGTCGGCCTTGCCCAGCTGCGGCGCAGCGTCGGGCAGCAGCGCGCTGATGTGGCCGTCTTCGATCACCACCGCAAGATCGTCGCGGAACTCATCGCCGGCAAGAATGCGGGCATTGCGCAGCACGGTTGCCATCACACCGTCTCCGTCACCTTGTTCAGATGCGGCGGCAGATCCGGGTTGAAGCCGCGGCGCAGCGCCAGCGCATTGATCGCGCGGTAGAAGCTCTGCACCGTCAGCAGCGGCGCACACAGCGGATGCGGCGCGGCAGCGACCGGCAGGTTGCCGCCGGCACCGGCCAGCCACACCTGGGCGCCACGTGCGGTGAATTCTTCGGCCACGGCACGAGTGCCGGCGCCGGTTTCATCAGGCTGGGCGAAGGCCAGCACCGGGAAGCCGCGATCGACCAGCGCCATCGGCCCATGCTTGACCTCGGCCGAGCTGTAGGCCTCGGCGTGCAGGCTGCAGGTTTCCTTGAACTTCAGCGCGGCCTCCTGCGCCGCGCCGAGGCCCAGGCCACGGCCGAGCACGAACAGGTTGTTGGCCTCCACCAGGCCATCGGTCACTGCGCTCCAGTCGCACTGCCAGGCCTCGCGCATCGCATCGGGCAGCAGGTCCAGTGCATTGCGCAGCGCGCTGTCCTGCTTCCAGTACGCCGCCAGTTGCAGCAGCGCGGACAACGAAGCGAGGTAGCTCTTGGTCGCGGCCACGCTTTTCTCCACGCCGGCATGCAGCGGAATGACCGTGTCGGCCAGTTGTGCCAGCGGAGAATCCTCGACGTTGACCAGCGCCACCACGCGCGCGCCAGCGGCCTTGGCCGCTTCGGCATTGCGCAGCAGGTCCGGGCTCTTGCCGGACTGCGAGATAACAATGAACAACGCACCGCGCAGCTGCAGCGGTGCCGCGTAGACCGAGCCCACCGATGGCGAGGCCGAGGCAACGACCAGGCCCAGCTGGGTTTCCAGCAGGTACTTGCCGTAGGTGGCGGCATGGTCGGAGCTGCCACGTGCGCAGGTCACCACGAACGGCGGCGGCGCAGCGCGCAGGCTGGCTGCCAGCGTCTCCATCACGGCGTGGTTGCGGGCGAACTGGCGGGCAACGACCTCGGCCGCTTCGGCGGCCTCGGCGAACATCAGGGTGGAGGTGGGATCGGACAGCGACATGGCAGGCTCAGGAAGGATCGGAAGGAAGGGGACGCGCGGCAGCAGGACGCATCGGTGCGGTCGAGCCGCGCACCACCAGTTGCGGCACGAAGCCCTGGTTGTGCAGCGGCGCCGGCGCATCGTCGTAGGCATCGCTGCGCAGCTGTGCGATCAGCAGGCGCGCGGCATGGCGGGCGATGTCTTCGGTGGCCTGCTTGGCGGTGGTCAGCGGCGGCCACGACTGGCGCGAGAACGGACTGTCCTCGAAGCCGGCAATGGACAGGTCGTAGGGCACGTTCATGCCGGCCGACTTCGCTGCGGCCAGCACGCCGGCGGCGATTTCATCGTTGGAACCGAAGATGGCGGTGGGCGGTTCGCGCAGTGCCAGCAGGCGCCGCGCACCGCGGAAGCCGTCGTCGAAGGTGTAGTCGCCCTGCACCACCAGATGCTTGTCCACGGTCATGCCGTAGTCTTTCAGCGCGGCCTCGTAACCGGCGTAGCGCTCGCCCGACGATCGGTGCGAGGTGCCACCCCAGAGGAAACCGATGCGCTGGTGGCCCAGCTGGATCAGGTGCTCGGTGATTTCGTAGGCGGCTTCGCGGTCGTCGACGAACACGCAAGCGCCATCGGCCGGATCTTCGGTGGCCGCGATGATCCGCACCAGCTTGATGCCGCGCGCGGTGAGCGCCTGAACCAGGTCGCGACGTTCGGACATCGGTGCGGTCAGCACCAGCCCGGCCAGGCGCGAGCGCTGCACCCAGTCGGCCAGTTCATCGGCCAGCAGCGGCGAACTGGAATCGCACGGATGGATCTGCAGGCCGAAGCCGGTTTCGCGGCAGGCCGCGAGCACACCGTTCTGCACGCCGATGATGTGGTACGGGTTGGGGTTGTCGTACACCAGCCCGATCACGAAGGTGGTGCCGCTGCGCAGGTTGCGCGCCGACGGATCGGGTTCGTAGTCGAGCTCGGCAATGGCACGCAGCACCCGCGCACGGGTGGCCTGCATCACCGAGGGCTCGTTGTTGATCACCCGCGACACCGTCTTCAGCGAGACCTTGGCCTTTTCGGCAACGTCCTTGATGGTCGCTCTGCGCATCGGCTTTTCCTGGGGTTGGCTGCCGTCCATCATCGCCGATCAGACCTTGTCCTGCGGCAGGCCGACGCGATGGCCGACCACCGAGTAGAACAGGATGTACAGATAGCAGGGCACCATCAGCAGCAGGAACACCAGCTGGAAGTCGATGTGCTGCTTGAGCACGGCAAACAGCTGCGGAATGATCGCGCCGCCGGCGATGCCCATGACCAGCAGCGCCGAACCGGTTTCGGTGAAGCGGCCCAGGCCACGGATCGCCAGCGGGAAGATCGCCGGCCACATCATCGCGTTGGCAAAGCCCAGCAGTGCCACGAAGGCGACCGACACATAGCCGTGGGTGAAGAAGGCGCCCAGGCAGAACAGCACGCCCAATACCGCCGAGACGGTCAGGTAGCGCGACTGCGAGACCACTCGCGGGATCAACACCAGGCCGACCACGTAGCCGATGAGCATCGCAAACAGGGTGAACGCGGTGAACATCTTGGTCTGGTCCAGCGGCAGGTCGAAGCCATGACCGTAGGTACCGATGGCATCACCGGCCATCACTTCCACGCCGACGTAGACGAACAGGCAGAGCACGCCCAGCCACAGATGCGGGAACTGGAAGATGCTGCTGCGCTCGGCCTTGCCTGGCACGCCGGCCGGTGTGGCATTGGCCTCGGAGGCCTTGATTTCGGGCAGCGGCGAGAACAATACCGCCACCGCCAGCAGCACCAGCAAACCGGCCATGGCCAGATACGGCGCGTGGATCTTGGCCGCGAACTGGTTGAGCAGCGTGGCCTTGGTGGCCGCATCGGCGGCCTGCACCTGAGCGTCGAGATCACCGATGCCATGCAGCACCAGGGTGCCGATCAATATCGGCGCAAGGATGCCAGCGATCTTGTTGCAGATGCCCATCATCGCGATGCGCCGTGCGGCGGTTTCGATCGGGCCGAGGATGGAGATGTACGGGTTGATCGCGGTCTGCAGCAGCGCAAGGCCGCTACCGATCACGAACAGGCCGCCCAGTGCACCGGGATACCAGCGCTGGGTGGCGAATTCACCGAACAACGCCGCACCACCGGCCATCACCAGCAGGCTCAGGCTCAGGCCTTTTTTCATGCCGGTGCGGCGCAGGATCCACGACGCCGGCAGGGCCAGGAAGAAGTAGGACAGGTAGAACACCATCAGCACCAGGAAGGCGCCGACCTCGCTCAGCTCGAAGGCGAGTTTGACGAAGGTGATCAACGGGCCGTTGAGCCAGGTGAAGAAGCCGATCAGGAAGAACAGCACGCCGACGATGGCGATGGACGAGGCCACGTTCGGGCGTGCGCTTGCAGCGGGGACGGCTGACATCAGGAAGGCTCCTGCGGCGACGGCCGCAGAACACGGCGTCGGAGAGTGGCTGGGAACAACGTTGTCACATTCTTTCGATGGACAGCGACCGTTTGTCAACTTCCCTGCACGGGTCACCACACCTCATGTTGCACTGCGCAAGCGCGCTGCACGGCCATCCGCTGAATGCGCTTGGCCCTTGAAGCCCCTTGCTGCAACGGTTCCGCCCGGGATGCAGTACTCACGCCATGTAAACGTTTACGGCGATCTGCATTCGTTGCGGCGCAGCAACGAAAGTGTCACGAACTCGTTGACATCGTTGTCAACGCGGTTACAGACTCCGCCCAATCGCCGGCTCCATCGTTGCCCTTCCCGGGGCCGGCCCCACCTGCAGCAGGAGCCCGCGTGACCGCCAGCCATCCCGCCCCGGCCCATGTCCTGTCCCGCGTCGCGCCCTCGTTCCTGGCTGCCGACGTTGGCGGCACCCATGTGCGTGTCGCCCGGGTCCAGGCCAGCGGCGACGATGCCCATCCGGTGCAGGTGCTCGATTACCGCAAGTACCGCAACGCCGACCACGCCGGGCTCAGCGCGATCCTCGCCGACTTCCTGGCCGAAGGCCCGCGCCCGTCGCACTGCGTGGTCGCCACCGCTGGCTATGCCCGCGAAGACGGCACAGTGATCACCGCCAATGTGCCGTGGCCGTTGTCGGCGCGGCAGATCGAGGCCGACGTCGGCCTGCAGCGGGTGCACATCGTCAACGACTTCGAAGCCGTGGCCTATGCGGCCGCGCAGGTCGATGCCAGCGGCGTGCTGCACCTGTGCGGACCGGAGACGGCGCCGCGCGGCCCGACCCTGGTGGTCGGCCCTGGCACCGGCCTGGGTGCAGCGCTGTGGATTCCCACGGCCAACGGTCCGGTGGTGCTGGCCACCGAAGCCGGCCAGCCCACCCTGGCCGCCAGCACCGAACTGGAAATGGCGATCGTCCGCCACATGCAACGCGACCGCGCGCACGTGTCGATCGAACATGCCATTTCCGGTCCTGGCCTGATGAACCTGTACCGCGCGATCTGCGCACTGCAGGACCAGGCGCCGGCGCTGGCCAGCCCCGATGCGGTCACCGCCGCAGCAATGGCAGACACCGATCCGCTGGCACGACAGGCGCTGGATGTGTTCTGCGGCCTGCTCGGCAGCACCATCGGCGACATGGCCCTGTTCTATGGCGCCCACGGCGGGGTTTACCTGGCCGGTGGAATCCTGCCGCAGATCCGCGAGTACCTGCGCACCAGCACCTTCGTCGAACGCTACCTGCAGAAGGGGCCGATGGGCGAGGCGCTGGCACGCATCCCGGTGAAGGTGGTCGAACACGGACAGCTGGGCGTGATCGGCGCTGCCAGCTGGTACCTGCTCCACGCCGACGCCTGAACCTGAAACGGCTTCAACGCAATCGCAGCACGCAGTACGTGGCACGCCAATGCCCGGGACATCGCCGCCGCCCCGCGCACGTCATCGCAACCGCAATCCCATATCGCCGCCGGCATCCAATCGAGTGATGAGGAGAGACATCATGAATACCCGCAAGACCTTGCTTTCGGCCGCCATCATCAGCTGCATCGCCTTCAGTGCGCACGCGCAGCAGGCCGCCCAGACCGCCACCGATCTGGACACCGTCACCGTCACCGGTATCCGCGGTTCGATGGAAAAGTCGCTGGACACCAAGCGCGACGCCAATGCGCGCGTGGAAGTGGTCACCGCCGAAGACGTGGGCAAGCTGCCGGCGCACAACGTTGCCGACACCCTGCAGCGCCTGCCGGGCGTCAATATCAGCTCGTCCAGCGCCGATGAAGGCGGCTTCGACGAAGCCGACCGTGTCAGCCTGCGCGGCACCAGCCCCAGCCTCACCCAGACCCTGATCAATGGCCACACCGTCGGTTCGGCCGACTGGTTCGTGCTCAGCCAGGGCAACAACGTCGGCCGCAGCGTCAGCTACTCGCTGCTGCCGTCGGAACTGGTCAGCTCGGTTGAAGTGAACAAGTCCTCGCAGGCCAAGCTGCAGGACGGCGGCACCACCGGTACCGTCAACATCATCACCCGCAAGCCGCTGGAGTTCTCCAAGCAGTTCACCGCTGAAGGCTCGATCGGCATGGTGCGTTCGGACCAGGCCAAGTCGAATGACCCGCAGTACTCGGCATTGTTCAACTACAAGAACGAAGAAAACACCTTCGGCGTGATGGTGCAGGGCTTCAGCCAGAAGCGCGAACTGCGCCGTGAAGCACAGGAAATTCCGGGCGGCTTCTTCAAGATCGGCGCCGGTGATCCGGTTGCCAAGACCAATCCGGACCTGATCGGCGTCAACGTTCCCGGCCTGCTGGGTTCAACCCTGTTCGAACAGACCCGTGAGCGCAAGGGTGGCCTGGTCTCGCTGCAGTTCAAGCCGACCGACACCCTTACCCTGGGCCTGAACGGTTTCAGCTCCGAGCTGAAGGCGAACAACTACAACCGCAACTTCATGATGTTCGGCAACAGCTTCGCCAAAGTGCAGGCGCCGAACCCGGGCTATGTGGTCAAGGATGGCGTGCTGACCAACGCCACCTATGCAGGCGTGCCCGGCACCAACTACGCGGTGTACGACATGATCTACCGCGAGTCGAAGGCCAAGTCGAGCTACGTCACCTTCGATGCCGACTGGCAGATCAGCGACAGCCTGACGGCCAAGTTCCAAGCCGGCAGCACCAAGGGCACTGGTGAGACCCCGCGCCAGTACATCGCCGAGGTCACCGTTGGAAGCGGCGGTGGCGCCAGCTGGGCTACCCATGGCGCCGGCTCGCCGATCGACTGGAACGTCGGCGGCGACCTTTCGCCCAACGGCGTGACCAGCTTCGGCACCTGGGGCAACCAGCAGGTCACCGCCGAAGACAAGGAGAAGTGGGCCACGCTCGACTTCAACCAGTACTTCAACGACGGCGGCGTGCTGAGCTCCATCGACTTCGGTCTGCGCTTTGCCGACCACAAGCGCGAAGCGCTGTCGCCGGAAGGTGCAACGCCGGGTGATATCTGGAGCGCGCTGAAGAACGGTGCCACCTCCAACTATCCGAACGGCTTCGCTGGTGATATCGGCGGCACCTTCCCGCGCAACATCTGGTACTTCACCCCGGGTGCGTTGAAGGACGCGGTAACCAACAACTCCACCTGGCTGGCGGGCAACGACGGCCCGACCGGTCGCCACAACTACGGTGCCGAGTGGCAGGTGAAGGAAAAGAACTTCGCCGGCTACGTGCAGGCCAACTTCCGTGGTGACTGGTGGGCAGGCAACGTGGGCCTGCGTTACGTCAACATCAAGCAGGACATCAACACCTACAACGCGGTCAGCAATGCCGCCGATGCCGACGTCAGCAGCCTGTTCGGCATGTGGGAACGCGTGGCCTTCCAGAACAAGCGCAACCGCGTGCTGCCCAGCGCCAACATCAAGTTCGACCTGGACGACAAGCTGGTGCTGCGCGTAGCGGCCTCGCAGACCCAGACCCTGCCCGATTACTCGGCACTGGGTGCATCGTCCTACGGTTCGGATCTGAACCGGACCGGCGGCGGCGGCAATCCGAACCTGAAGCCGACCCTGTCCACCAACCTGGATGCCAATCTGGAGTGGTACTTCATGCCGCGCGGCCTGCTGTCGATCGGTGCGTACCACATGGACCTGAAGGACTACATCGCCTTCGACGTGGTTTCGCGCCAGCTGTACAGCGAACTGACCAACCAGCTTGAGACCTACCAGATCTCCACCCCGATCAATGCCGACGGCAAGGTCACGGGTGTGGAAGTGGCTTATGAGCAGCCGATCGGCGAGTACTTCGGCGTCAATGCCAACTACACCTACGCCAACGGCAGCACCGCGCACACCTGGTCGGACGGCTCGCACAACCTGCTGGGCACCTCGAAGAACACCTACAACGTAGGTGCCTACTTCGAGAACGAGCGCTTCGGCGCGCGGGTCAGCTACACCCACCGCTCCTCGTTCCTGATCAGCCTGTCGGGCACCAACCCGTACTACCAGGATGACTTCGGCACGCTGTCGGCGTCGCTGAGCTTCAAGGCCACCGACTGGCTGAGCATCAGCCTGGATGGCCTGAACCTCAACAACCCGACCTACAAGTACTACCAGACCGCGGCCATTCCGACCTCGTTCTACAGCAACGGTCGCCAGTACTACCTGAACTTCCGCTTCAAGTACTGATCCAACGGCAGCCTCATCGCCGAGTCGTGCACGCACGCCGGGCCTGGGTCATTCCGGGCCCGGCGTTTTTCATGTATAGCGAACATCGCACCCGATTCAAGGAGTCCTTCCGATGACGAAGCCCACCCGCGCCAGGATGCGCAGCCTTCTGTTGCTGGGCAGCCTGCTGGCCGCCCTGCCCGTGCTGCCGGCACTGGCCGCCGATGCCCCGGCACTCGATACCGGCCCCGGACCGCAGTTGCGCGCCGGCAGCCTGATGTTGATTCCCGCACCGGCCAACGTGCAGCGAGGCAACGGCGCGGGCATCACTGTCGGCGCGGGCACCGTGTTGCATGCCGATGGCGAAGCCGCACAGCGCGTCGCTGCACAGTTCGCCGATCTGCTGGCGCGCAGTGGTGGGCCGCGCCTGGCAGTGGCCAACGGCAAGGCCGTCACCAAGGGCGGCAGCATCCGCTTCCAGATCGTGCCGACCTTCCGCGACAGTGGCGAGGGCTACACGCTGGAAAGCACCGCGCAGGGCGTGGTGGTGCAGGCCGGCAACGAGTCCGGCCTGTTCTACGGCGCCACCACGCTGGCCCAGCTCGCCACCGGCGGCAGCAACGGCGTGCTGCCGGCCGTGCAGATCCAGGATGCGCCGCGTTTCAGCTGGCGCGGCTTCATGCTCGACTCGGCGCGGCACTTCCAGAGCCTGGACGAGATCAAGCGCGTGCTCGATGCGATGGCCGCGCACAAGCTCAACACCTTCCATTGGCACCTGACCGACGACCAGGGCTGGCGCATGGAGATCAAGCGCTACCCGAGGCTGACCGAGGTCGGCAGCTGCCGACTGCCGGCCGGTGACGGCGGCATCGATCCGGTCAGCGGCAAGGAGCATCCGTACTGCGGCTTCTATTCGCAGGACCAGATCCGCGAAGTGATCGCGTACGCGGCCGCGCTGCATATCCAGGTGATTCCGGAGATCGATGTCCCCGGCCACGCCACCGCTGCCATCGCTGCCTATCCGGAACTTGGCACGATCAACACGCCACTGAAGCCGTTGAGCGAATGGGGCGTGTTCCCGAACCTGTTCAACGTCGAGGACGGCACCGTTACCTTCCTGGAAAACGTGCTGGAAGAAGTCATCGCCCTGTTCCCGGCCAGGTATGTGCATGTGGGTGGCGACGAGGCGGTGAAGGACCAGTGGGAGGCATCAAAACAGGTGCAGCAGCGCATGCGCGCGCTCGGCATCAAGGATGAGATGGCCATGCAGAGCCACATCATCAAGCGCCTGGAAACCTTCCTGGAACAACACGACCGCCGCCTGATCGGCTGGGACGAAATCCTTGAGGGCGGCCTGCCGCCGCAGGCCACGGTAATGTCCTGGCGCGGCACCGAAGGCGGCCTTGCTGCGGCCAGCGCCGGCCACGATGTGGTGATGTCGCCGGTCAGTCACCTGTACTTGGATTACCTGCAGACGGCCTCGCCAAACGAACCGCCGGGCCGGCCGACGCAGGTGAACCTGGCCAAGCTCTACAACTACGAACCGGTGCCGGCCGAACTGGCCGCCGACAAGCGCGGGCACATCCTCGGCCTGCAGGCGAACATGTTCACCGAGCACACGCGCACCTACGCGCGTCTGCAGCACAACCTGTTCCCGCGCCTGGCCGCCGTGGCCGAGACCGGCTGGAGCACGCCGGAGCATCGCGATTTCCGCGACTTCCTGGCCCGCCTGCCCTCGCAGCTGCAGCGCTATCGCGCCTGGGGCCTGGCGTATGCGCAGACGCCGTTCGAAGTAGGCGTGGCCTACACCGATGACCGCGCGGCGAACACGGTGACCGTGTCACTGGCCAATCCGCTGGGCTATGAAGTGCGCTACAGCAACAACGGCCAGCCGGTGACCGCGCAGTCGCCGCTGTACCAGCAGCCTTTGACGTCCACGCTGCCAGCGACGGTGCAGGCGGCTGCGTTCTACCAGGGCCAGCCGCTGGCCGCGAAGCCGACGGAGGCGTCGTACACCACGCAGTCGCTGCTGTCGCGGCACAGCGAGGAACTGCGCAGCTGTGTCGGTGAGAAGGGCCTGGTACTGCGCCTGGAAGACGATGGTCCGCGCGAAGGTGCGCGTGCGGTGTTCACCGTCGATATCTTCCAGCCCTGCTGGCGTTGGCCGCAGGCGCAGTTCGATGGCATCGGCAGCGTGGAAGTGCGTGCGGGCCGCATTCCGTACTACTTCCAGCTGGCCCATGACGAGCCGAAGCGCCGCTTCGAGAAGGCCCGGAGCGCGCACGGCGAAATGCTGATCCGTCGCGGTGACTGCACGGGCAAGGTACTGGCGCAGGTGCCGCTGCCGGCGCAGACCAATGCAGACGGCTTCGTGACCCTGCGCGCGGATTTGCCGAAGGGCACCTCGGGTACGGGTGATCTGTGCATCAACTTCACCGGCGACACGCGCCCGGCGATGTGGGTGCTGGATGAGGTGACGCTTCGGTAGATGCCAACCCTGGTTGGCGCTTTACGGCGGGATCCACGCATGGCGTGGATCTACCGGTAGACGCCAACCTTGGTTGGCACGCCTTTACCCCCGCCAGCGCAGCAGGATGTCGCGCAGCGGGGTCAATGCGGTGGCCATCCCCGCCAACACGCCAATGGTGTTGGCCACCGCATCCATCGGATCAGCCATGCGATTGCTGGTCAACGCGCCCTGCGCGAACTCGATGCCGACGCCCATCAGTACCAGGCCAGCCCCCACCCACAGCAGTGGGCGGCCACGCCGGAACAACTGCACCGCGCTGCCGGCCAGGATGAAATAGGCCAGGAAATGCTCGCCCTTGTCGCTGTTTTCCGGCAGCGGGATCGGCGGTGGCGGAATCAGGCAGACCACGATCACCGTCAGCACCGCCAACACCCACAACGCGCTCCACAAGCGTGGCCGCCGCAGCGGTTTGATCACCGGCAACGCTGCACTCACAGGCGCCAGCTCAGGTCACCCAGTTCGAAGGCCGGTTCGAAATCGACGTCGCGCTGCAGGCCAATGGCCTGGAACCGCTCGCCCATCTCCGTTGGCAGGGTCAGCTTCTTCACCTGGTCGCGCAGCTGGATGCGGCCCACTTCATCGGTGCGCTCCTCGGCCAGGGTCAGCACCTGGTCCAGGCCGTTGCCAAGCAGGAAACTGGCCTGGCTGCAGTAACCGGCCAGCTCGAAACCGCCGTGCAGGCCGGCCTCGGCCATGGCAGTGAAATCGACCGACGCGGTGAT
This sequence comes from Stenotrophomonas sp. 2YAF26, assembly GCF_052114625.1. Classification (NCBI taxonomy): domain Bacteria; kingdom Pseudomonadati; phylum Pseudomonadota; class Gammaproteobacteria; order Lysobacterales; family Lysobacteraceae; genus Stenotrophomonas; species Stenotrophomonas sp. 2YAF26. The sequence continues at coordinate 132,478 of NZ_JBFRFC010000009.1, forward strand.
GTCCTGCAGGCCCGGCCAACGATGGATCTCGTTGTGCACGTGATGGCGGTAGAACGCGCGCACGGTGCCGTCATCGCGCTCTTCCTGGTAGAACTCGCCCCGGTTGTAGCCGTAATCGACGAACAGCATCGCGCCGCGGCGCAGGCCACCGGCCACCGCCTGCAGCCAGTACGGCAGCTGCGGCAGCACCTCGGAACGGTAGCCATCGGCAAAGGGCTTTTCCAGATAACGTTCGAGATGGCGCACCGCGCCGTTGAGCAGCACGTCGGCCGGCTGCGCGCCACGGATGAAATTGCCCTGCCCGTCCAGTTCGACGGTTTCCTCATACACCTCGCCGTCCTTGATGAGGAAGCGCGGTGTCGGCAGCGCATCGATCACCTCGTTGGCGAACACCACGCCGTCCCAGTCGTCCTCGAACGGGCGATCAAGCCACTCCACCCGGCTGGCCAGCTCAGGCGGCAGGTTCTGCTGCAGACGCTCCTGCTGGCGCTGGCGCAGGTCCGCGCTGGGCTCGAGAATCGCGTAACGGGCCGGCAACGCGTCCAGCTCGGCCAGGCGCAGCAGCACCGCCTCGGCGAAGGCGCCGGTGCCGCCGCCCAGTTCCAGCATCCGTGCGTGCGCATCGAGCTGGCCGAACACCGGCGCCAGCGCATTGGCCACGCTGCCGGCGAACAGGCTGCCGAGTTCTGGTGCGGTGGTGAAATCGCCGCTGCCGCCGAATTTGCTGGCACCGGCGCTGTAGTAGCCCCAGCCCGGCGTGTACAGGCACAGCTCCATGAAGCGGGAGAATGGCATCGCCCCACCCTGTGCGAGGATCTCGGCACGCAGGGCGGCGGCCAGTTGATCGCTGTGGGCCTGGGCATCGGCTTCGGGCAGGGGGAAGGTAGGCTGCATGGCGTCTTCGAATGCGGTGACAATGGTGCACAGGATAGCCGAGCCTTGGAGGACCCTCGATGAGTGACACCGCCCCCGTGGCCCTGATCACCGGCAGCGCACGCCGGATCGGCGCAGCCATCGCCCGCCAGTTCCACGCCTGTGGCTGGTCAGTGGTGCTGCACGCGCATACCTCCAGCGCCGAACTGCAGCAGGCCGCCTTCAACCTGGACAACGAGCGCCCCGGCAGCGTGCTGGCGTTGCAGGCCGACCTGCGCGACGCCGATGCCCTGGCCGATCTGGTCGAGCAGGCGGTCACCCACTTCGGCCGCCTGGATGCGCTGGTCAACAACGCCTCCAACTTCTTCCCCACCCCGCTCGGCCAGGTCACCGCCGAGGCGATGGACGAGCTGTACGCGGTCAACGCGCGCGCGCCGCTGCTGCTGGCCCAGGCCGCCGCGCCTTACCTGCGCCGCCAGCACGGCTGCATCGTCAACCTGACCGACCTGCACGGCACCGACCCGATGCGCGACCACATTGCCTACACGATGGCCAAGGCGGCGCTGGAAATGGCGACCCGCTCGCTGGCGCTGGAACTGGCGCCGAAGGTGCGGGTGAACGCGGTGGCACCCGGTGCGATCCTGTGGCCGGAACAGGGCAAGGACGACTTCGCCCGCGAGGCGCTGCTGGCGCGCACGCCGCTGGCGCGGATCGGCACCGTCGAGGAAATCGCTGAAGCGGTGTACTGGCTGGCGGCCGAGGCCAGCTTCGTCACCGGCCACACGTTGCGCGTGGATGGTGGGCGTACGGTCAGCTGAAATGCTGCCGGCCAGCGGCCGGCACTACCGGTATCGGCCACATCGACGTCCAGGGTCCGGTCGGAGAAGCGCGGGCCACTGCGGTCACGACCATGCGCATCTTCCAGCGCATGCAGCCAGTCATCCAGTTCCTGCAGCGGCAGGTCGGTCTCGAGGGCAACGCCGTTGTTGAGGAAGGCCGGGCCGTCGAAACCGACGGCAGCGGTGCGGTAGGCGGCAGACACCTGCAGCGCGCCAAAGCGCTCGCGCAGGGCCGCCACCGCAGCGTGGAGGTAGCGGCGGGGATGGACGTTGCTGCCCAGGCTCAGGAGCACGGTGGTCATGCGGTTCCGGTGACGGCAATCAGGTGGAGCGCGGGCATGCCATCGTCACAACGGCCTGCCTACAATCCGGGACGCATATGATAGGGCACCGACATGACCTATTGCGTTGGAATCGAGGTGGACGAGGGCCTGGTCTTCGCCGCCGACACCCGCACCAATGCCGCGCTGGACGATGTCCGCGTGCACCGCAAACTGCACGTGTTCGAATACCCCGGCCAGGCCGCCTACGTGGTGATGGCCGCCGGCAACCTGGCCACGACCCAGTTGCTGGTGTCGCGGCTGAAGCGCGATGCCGACGAGCGGCGCACACCGAACCTGCGCGACATGGCCCATCTGTTCGAGGCTGCGGCCTACGTCGGCTCCCTGCTGGTGGACAGCCAGGTGCAGAGCCAGCACACCGAACACGGCCATGACGGGGTGAACACCCAGGCCACGCTGATCTTCGGTGGACAGATTGCCGGCGAGCAGCCCGGCCTGTACATGGTCTACCCGCTGGGCAACGCCATCGCCGCCTCGCCGGAAACGCCCTATCTGCAGATCGGTGAATCCAAGTACGGCAAGCCGATCCTGGATCGCATCCTGACCCCATCCACGCATCTGGAAGATGCCGCGCGCACGGCGATCGTTTCGCTCGATTCGACCATCCGTTCCAACCTGTCGGTGGGCCTGCCGGTCGACCTGGCGCTGCTGCGCGCCGGCGAACTGCGGATCAGCCAGCAGCTGCGGCTGGGCGCCGATTCACCGCTGTACGCCGACATCCACCAGAACTGGTCGCGGCGGCTGGAACAGGCGGTGGAAAGCCTGCCGCGGTTCCCGTGGGAACCCCAGGACCGGTAGTGCCGGCCGCTGGCCGGCATCTGCGTGTGGTCGGATCATTGCGGATGCCGGCCAGCGGCCGGCACTACCCCTGATTTCAGCCCAGCGCGTCGGCCACCGCGCGGAAGACCTGCTGCATCTGCAGCGGCTTGCGCAGCAGGTGCACCTCGATGCCAGCGGGGAACACATCAACCGGCATTTCCCCGGCAGCATCTTCCAGCACCAGCGCCGGGCCGCGATAACCGAGCGTGGCCATCTCGCCCAGCAGCTGGCTGGCCGACAACAGCTTGGAGCCGGCATCGGCAATCACCAGCGCCGGCATCGCCTCCTGCTGCATCCAGCGCAGCGCAGCCGGGCCATCGGAGGCCAGCTGCAGCTGATAGCCCTGGCTGGACAGCGCATTGCCCAACAGCGACAGGCGCGTGGCTTCACCATCGACCACCAGGATCGACTGGCCGCTGCCCAGCGCCACGAGCTGTTCGATCGGTTCGCCGCCCTCGGCGCTGGCATGCATCGGCAAGCGCAGCTCGAAGCAGGTGCCCCGCCCCAGCTGGCTGTCGACGTGGATGCTGCCACCGGCACCTTCAACGATGCGCTTGCAGGAAATCAGGCCCAGCCCGGTGCCATCGGCCTTGGTGGTGAAGAACGGGTTGAACAGGTGCGACAACGTGTCCGCATCCATGCCGGTGCCTTCATCGACCACCGCGATGCGCAGCCAGTCCTCGCCATCGCGCTGGCCACCATGGCTGGCGGTCAGGCTCAGGTTGCCACCCTGGGGCATCGCCTGGATCGCGTTGAGCGCCAGGTTCAACAACACCTGCTGCAACTCGGTGTAGTTGGCATCGACCACCAGCCCCTCATCCTCGACCACCAGGTCCAGGCGGACGCCATCGGGCACGTTGCTGCGCAACAGCAGCGCCACGGCCTGGAACAGGTCATCGATGTGGATGCGTTCGCTGGCCTTGCGCGAGCCACGCACGAACGACAGCATCGATTCGGCCATCTCATGGCCACGGCGACCGCACTCGGCGATCACGTCGGCCAGGTGGTGCAGCTGCGGATCTTCGGTACGCGCCTTCAGCAGGTCCGGCATGATCAGCAGCGGCTGCAGGATGTTCCGCAGATCGTGGCTGAGCCCGGCGGCCAGCAACGACAGGCTTTCCAGCCGTTGCGCGCGCATCAGCTCGGTTTCCACCCGCGAGCGCTCGATGGCGCTGCGTGCCTCACGCACCGCGCGCGCCACGGCCGACGGCAGGCGCGCCGGCTGGTGCTTGATGATGTAGTCGTTGGCTCCCTTCTGCAGGGCCGCCACCGCATTCTCCTCGCCCATGGTGCCGGAGACGAAGATGAAAGGTACCTCCGGCAACGCATCGCGCACGATGCGCAGCGCGTCGTCGCCGGAGAAGCCAGGCATGCTCAGGTCGGACAGGACAATGTCCGGCTGGAAGCGCGCCAGCGCATGGCGCAGGTCGTCCGCGCTCTCGACACGCTCGAAGGTGGCCTCAAGGCCTGCATCGAGCATCTGTTCGGACATCAGCTCGGCATCCTCCGGGGAATCTTCCACCAGCAGGATGCGCAATGCGCCGAGCGCGGGACCGGTCAGGGGCATGGGCCTACTCGATCTCCGGAGCCTGGTTGATCAGTGCCCAGAACTTGCCCAGGGTCTGCACTGCGCCGAAGAACTGGTCCACGTCCACCGGCTTGACCACGTACGCGTTCACGCCCATGTCCCAGCTGCGGGCCAGGTCGCTTTCCTCGCGCGAGGAGGACAGGATCACCACCGGCAACCGCTTCAGCTCATCGTGTTCGCGGATCTGCCGCAGCACTTCCAGGCCATCCATGCGCGGCATCTTGATGTCCAGCAGCAGCACCGCCGGCAGGCCCTCTTCGCGGCTGGCGAAGGCGCCACGGCGCAGCAGGTAATCCATCACTTCCACGCCGTCTTCGACGTGCACGATGGGATTGGCCAGGCGCGCTTCCTGCAGCGCATCGATCGCCATTTCGGCGTCGGCCGGGCTGTCTTCGGCCAGGAGGATGGTGCGCAGCGTCGTCATGCGATGGGGCCCTGTTTGTCCGTGTCGAGCACGGGGGGAAGATAGAAGTGGAAGGTGGCGCCAGCATCCGGTGCGGCTTCGGCCCAGATTCGGCCGCCATGGCGGGTCAGCACCCTGCGAACGCTGGCCAGGCCGATACCGGTACCGGGATAGTCGCTGGCCTTGTGCAGGCGCTGGAATACACCGAACAGCTTGCCGGCGTAGGCCATGTCAAAGCCTGCACCATTGTCGCTGACCGTGAACTGATGACCGCCATCGGGCTGCTGCTGGTAGTCAACGCGGACCTTGGCCGGCTCGCGGTTGGCTGAATACTTCACCGCGTTGCCCAGCAGGTTCAGCCAGACCTGGCGCAGCATGTTTTCGTCGCCCACCACGATCGGCAGCGGCGCGATGCTCCACTCCACCTGATGGGCGTGGCCACTGCTCTCGGCTTCGCTCTGCACGTTCGCGTCGAGCATCGCGCGCGTATCGGCCACCAGCGACTGCATGTCCACGGTCTGCTGGCGCATCGCCACGCGGCCCAGGCGCGAATAGACCAGAAGGTCGTCGATCAACGTGGCCATGCGCCGCGCTGAACCGGAGATCACCCCCAGGTAGTGCTGGCTCTTCTCGTCGGCAGCCTCGCCCAGATGGCGCGACAGCTTGTCCGAGAAACCGGCGACATGGCGCAGCGGCGCGCGCAGGTCGTGCGACACCGAGTAGCTGAACGCTTCCAGTTCGCGGTTGACCTCCGAGACCTGGGCAACCTTGCCCTCCAGCTGCCGGTTCAGTTCTTCAACGCGTGTCTGCACCGCACGCTGCACGGTCACATCGCTGACGGTCAGCAGCACCACTTCATCGTCGGTGTCAGGCAGCGGCATGCGCCGTGCGTTGAGCAGCATGTAACGGGACATGCCGTCGACGGTGCGTTGTTCATGTTCGAAATCCCACAGTTCGCGGCCGCGCAGCAACACATCGGCCAGACGCTGGCGCACCACCGGGTCACGCCACGCGCCCTCGCCTACGTCTTCCAGCAGCAGGCCGTCTGCGCGCTCATCCTGCAGCCCGTACAACTCGGAGAACGCGGGATTGTGCAGCTGCACGCGCAGCTCGCGATCCAGCAGCACGATCGGTTCGCGCACGGTCTGCAGCACCGACGCCGCGCGTGCCGCCGCGCGCTGCGACTGCCGCTCTGCCTGCAGGCGGCGGCCGATCTGCCGTTGCAGCAGCCACAGCACCAGGCCGAGCAGTGCCAGCTGCACCAGCAGCGAGCTCCACGACACGAAGTTGGTCTGCCGCTTCTGTCGCTCCGCCTGCGCGGTGCGCTGGGCCAGCAGCGCTTCCTCGCTGGCCTGCAGCTCTTCCACCAGGCCGCGGATCGGGTAGCGCGTGCTCAGGTCCTGCACCAGCTCGCGCTGGTCGCTGTTCGGCTCGGACTTCGCCAGTTCACGCGCAACCCCCAGCCGGCCTTCCAGCATCGACTGGATGCGGCCGATGCGGATCAGCTGGTCGGGATTGTCGCGGGTCATCCGGCCCAGTTCGGCCAGACGCTCGGGGATGTCGTTGGCCTTGCCCATGCGCTCGCGCAGGCCCGGCGCGTCCACGCCCTTGGACAGCGTCAACGCAGCAGATTCGATGTCGCGCACGTCGGTCTGCAGCTGCTGCAGGGCCACGGTCACCTGCTGGGTATGGGTCACCCAGCCCATGGCCAGTTCGTTGTCCTGCTGCAGTTTGCGCAGGGTCAACCACGGGACCACGATGATGGCTACCGCTGCCAGTGCCAAAGCAGGCAGTCGCCAGCGATCCCAGATGTCATCACTGAAAACCAGCGCCATAGTTCCTCGTCAGCTCAGCCGGGGAGTGCGATCCGGGCAGGACCGGCCACGGCGGAACCGGCAATATAGCGCAGCCGGTCACATCTCTGGGGCAATGGGTCATTCGGCGGGGCGCCCACCAGCACGTATCGAGCAGGCGCCACAGCACAAAACAGGGGCGCCCCCGTAGGAGCGCCCCTGCCGATAACCTGCGGCGTCGATCAACGCTTGGCGGCACTGACCTTCAGTGCGGCGGCATCAACGCGGGTCACGCCCTTGATGCCCTTGGCGGTGGCGATGGCCTTGTCATGCTCGGCCTTGGTGGCAACGGTGCCACTCAGGCTGACCACGCCATTGACCGTCTCCACCTTTACTTCGGTACCCGGCACATTGCTGCTGGCGAGCAGATCGGCCTTGACCTTGGTGGTGATCCAGCTGTCGGTGACCGGCTCGTTGGAATCATGGCGGTCTGCATGGGTCATCGCCGAATGATCGGTTTTCGGCGGGCTCTTCGCTGCGGCGTCCTGGGCGAATGCGGCCGAGGAGGACAGCGCCAGGCCCAGGGTGAGGGCGGAAGCCAACAGCGTACGGGTCGTGGTGCTCATCGTTTGGTTCTCCTACTGGTTGGTGCGCCCAGTGTCGCCAAGTGCTTGTAGTGCAGGCGTGGCGCTGCGGTCACGCTCACGTGAATGGGCGCACCCGCAGCGGGAATGGTTCAGCTTCCGGGCGCGTAGTCATCTCGTTTACCCTGAGGTTCCTGTCCTGCACTTCACGATCTGCGCGGAGTCCTCCCATGCGCCCTGAGCTGCAACTGGCCCTGATCGGCTACGGCCTTGCCGGCCGCGTCTTCCACGCCCCGCTGATCCAGCACACGCCGGGGCTGGCTCTGCACAGCGTGGTCAGTTCGCAGCGCGATACGCTGCTGCGCACCTTCAGCGACGTCCACGTACGCGCTACCGCACAGGAGGTCTTCGATGACCCTGCGGTAGATGCGGTGGTCATCGCCACGCCGAACGAACAGCACGCGCCATTGGCCATCGCCGCGCTGGCCGCCGGCAAGCATGTGCTGGTGGACAAGCCGTTCGCCGTGAGCGTGCGCGAAGCCGAACAGGTGCTGGCCGCAGCGCGCGACGCTGGACGCATCGCTACCGTGTTCCAGAACCGGCGGTTCGATGCGGACTTCCTGACCCTGCAGGCGCTGCTTGCCGACGGCACGCTCGGTGACATCGCCGAATGCCACGCACATTTCGACCGCTATCGTCCGCAGGTGCGCGAACGCTGGCGCGAGCAGGACGGGCCGGGCAGCGGCCTGTGGTACGACCTGGGGCCGCACCTGCTGGACCAGATGCTGGTGCTGTTCGGCTGTCCGCAGGCGATCGATGCGGACCTCGCCGTGCAGCGCGAAGGCGGCGCTGGTATCGACTATTTCCATGCGGTGCTTCACTACCCGCGCCATCGCGCGATCGTGCATGCCGGTTCACTGGTCGCTGCGCCTGCACCGCGTTTCGCCGTGCATGGCACGCGGGCCAGCTGGATCAAACATGGCCTGGACGTGCAGGAGGCGCAGCTGCGTCGCGGCATCGCGCCAGGTGCGCCGGGATGGGGCGTCGATCCGCGCCACGGCGAGCTGCTGCACTGCGATGCGGAGGACAACGTCCAGCGCAGCACCGTGGACAACCTGCCGGGCGACTACCGGCGCCTGTATGCCGACTTCGCGGCGGCGATGCAGGGTGAGGGCGAGCCGACGGTCAGCGCGCAGCAGGCGCTGCAGGTGATGCGGTTGCTGCAGGCGGGGATGGACAGCGCGCGCGAAGGGCGGCGGGTGCAGGTGGGGTGATCGGCAGGGCTGCGCCCTGCACCTGCCGAATCAACGTCAACGTCAACGCCAACGTCAACGTCAAAAGCGGGCATTCCGTGGGATGGCGGGGTGGGTCCGGTTGCGGGGGACGCTGCAAGTACGTCCCTGTAAGCTCGGTCGCCGCATCCATGCGGCTCACGCCCCCGCAACCGGACCCACCCCGCCTTCGACAGATCGCCGCGATCTGCCGGAATGCCATGGCCTGCTCCTGGTGGTTGTCGACCTTGGCCGACACGGCATGGCCTGCCTTTGGTGGGTGTCGACCTTGGTCGACACGGTAGATCCACGCCATGCGTGGATGGAACCGAGGAGCAGAGTGCGCTCGGCTTCTGGCGCGCGGCGCCTCCGAAAGTGGAGCCCCCTTGTTGTTCAAGGGGGCGCGCCGACAGGCGGGGGGTTAAGGCGGAATGCGCGGAACGCCGGCGCCAACGGCGCCTGCGTTTCAAGGGGGCGCGCCGACAGGCGGGGGGATAAGGTGGAATGCGGGCGGGGCCCACGATTTGCGCAGCAAATCGTGGGACGTAGCGCAGGTGGAGATTAAATCTCCACCTGCGCGCCCAGCTCTACGAGGCGGTTACCCGGAATCCGGAAGAAGCCCGTCGCCGGGGCGGCGTTCCTGTGCATCAGCGCGAACAGCTTGTCGCGCCAGATCGGCATGCCACGGTTGGCGGTGGCGACGATGGTCTCGCGGCTGGCGAAGAAGGTGGTGTCCATCGGGTCGAAGTAGATGCCGCCGTGGTCGCACGAGCGCATCAGCGCCAGCGGTACGTCGGGGGTCTCCATGAAGCCGAAACGCACGTAGACCCGGTAGAACTCATCGCCCACCGATTCGATCTTGAGGCGTTGCCCTTCCGCCGCGTACGGCACCGGCAAGGTCACCACATGCAGGAACACGTTGCGCTCGTGCAGCACCTTGTTGTGCTTGAGGTTGTGCATCAGCGCATGCGGGGCCACGGTCGGGTCGGCGGTGAGGAACACCGCGGTGCCGGGTACGCGTACCGGCGGCGCCAGCATCAGGCCCGGCAGGAAGGTGTCGATGCGGATGCCGTCCTTGCGGATCTCGTCGCGCAGCAACTCGCGGCCACGGCGCCAGGTGCGCATCATGGTAAACAGGAAGATGCCCAGCACCACCGGGAACCAGGCGCCCTGCAGCAGCTTGGCGCCGTTGGCGATGACAAAGCCCAGATCGATGATGAAGAACACCACGCACAAGGGCAGGATCCAGTTGCGTGCCTTGGGCCACAGCGAACGTGCAACCAGGGCCAGCAGCAGGGTATCGATCAGCATGGTGGCCGACACCGAGATGCCGTAGGCCACGGCCAGGTTGGACGAGCTGCGGAAGGCCAGCACCAGGCCGATCACCATCACCGCGATGCCCCAGTTGATGCCGGGGATGTAGATCTGGCCGATGGTGTCGTGCGAGGTGTGCTTGATGCGCATGCGCGGAATGTAGCCCAGCTGCATGGCCTGGCGCGAGACCGAGAACGCACCGGTGATCACCGACTGCGAGGCGATCACCGCAGCCATCGTGGCCAGGATGATCATCGGGTACAGCGCCCACGACGGCACCGCCTCGAAGAACGGGTTCTTCACCGCCTCGGGATGGTTGAGCACCAGCGCGCCCTGCCCCAGGTAGTTCAGCACCAGGCAGGGCAGCACGAAGAAGTACCAGGCGTGGCGGATCGGCTTGGCACCGAAGTGGCCCATGTCGGCGTACAGCGCCTCGCCACCGGTCACCGCCAGCACCACCGCGCCGAGGATGAAGATGCTGTGCCAGCCGTGCTCCATGAAGAAGCGGATCGCCCACCACGGGTTGAACGCCTTCAGCACTTCCGGCGCGTCGACGATGTTGTAGATGCCGATCGCGGCCAGCGAAATGAACCAGATCGAGGTGATCGGGCCGAACAGCTTGCCGATCTTCGCGGTACCGAAACGCTGCACCGCGAACACGGCCAGCAGCACCACCACGGTGATCGGCACGATGAAGGCGTGCAGCCCGGGCGCAGCGACCTCCAGGCCTTCGACCGCACCCAGCACCGATATCGCCGGGGTGATCACGCCATCGCCGAAGAACAGCGAGGCGCCGAATATGCCGAGGATGCCGACCACGTAGGCCGAACGCGACCCGTTGCGCAGCGTACGCTGGGTCAGCGCCATCAACGCCATGATGCCGCCCTCGCCGTCATTGTCGGCGCGCATGATGATGGTCACGTACTTCAGGGTGACCACGATGTTCAGCGCCCAGAACGCCAGCGACAGCACGCCCAGCACGGTGTCGTGGTCACTGCTGAGCCCGTAGTGGGGCGAGAACGCCTCCTTCAGGGTGTACAGCGGGCTTGTGCCGATATCGCCGAAGACCACGCCGATCGCACCGATGATCAGCGCCAGGCCCCCGGCGGGGGGAGCGTGACCATGGCCACCATGGGCGGCGGTGTGCGGGGTTTGACTGCTGGACATGGGGCTCCTGGCGAAGCTCAGGGTGTAATGGGAAAGAAAGCGGAGCGGCTCAGCGCAGCGCCGACTGCAGGGCCTTGCGGATGACGGTGGCCACTTCGTCGCCCTCGTTGAAGGCCTCGCGCGCCATCCGCGCCGCCTCGGTGGGCTTGTAGCCCAGCTGCTGCAGCGCCACGGTGGCATCGGACAGCGGATCGGCCGGGGCCGGGCCACTGCCGGTCGGCAGTGCGCCACCGGCACCGAACTGCGCCGCGCGGTCGCGCAGCTCCAGCACCATGCGCTCGGCGGTCTTCTTGCCGATGCCGGGGATGCGGGTCAGCGCGGTGATGTCGCCGGCCTGGACCATGCGGGCGAATTCTTCGACGGTGACCCCGGACAGCACGGCCAGCGCGATCTTCGCGCCGATGCCGCTGACCTTCTGCACGTCGCGGAACAGGCGGCGCTCGCCTTCGCGCAGGAAGCCGTACAGCGAGACGCTGTCTTCCTTCTGCGAATAATGAGTGTAGAGCGTGACCTCACGGCCCAGCTCGGGCAGGTCGTAGAAGGTGCTCATCGGCGCCTCCAGCTCGTAGCCCACCCCGTTGACGTCCACCACAAGCCACGGCGGCGCCTTGTAGGCGACGATTCCGCGCAGTCGACCGATCATTGCGTGCAGCTCCTCATTTGCGGCCCCACGCCTGGCGGGCAGTCAGCCCCAGGCGGTTGGCCGTTGCCCTTACGTGGGCATGGGTGATGGCCACGGCCAACGCGTCGGCCGCGTCGGCCTGCAGCTTGGTTTTCAGGTTGAGCATGAGCCCGACCATGTGTTGAACCTGTTGCTTTTCGGCGCCGCCACGACCGACCACCGCCAGCTTGATCTCGCTGGCAGCGTATTCGTGCACCGGCAGGTCGCGCAGCACCACCGCCGAAATCGCCGCGCCACGGGCCTGGCCCAGCTTCAGCGCCGAATCGGGGTTGCGCGCCATGAACACCTTTTCGATGGCCACTTCCTGTGGCTGGAACTCCAGGCACAGCTCGGCCAGGCCCAGCACCAGCAGCTTCATGCGCTGCGGGAAGTCATCGGCGCCGAGCAGCACCAGCGGCTGGTGATGCACGTGGCTGACCCGGCCGCTGGCATCGACATCGATGATGCCGACCCCGGTCCGTTGTGAACCCGGGTCGATGCCGAGAATGCGGGTCATGCGGCACACGCGCGCAGGCCGCTGATCCGGGAAGGACGCATGCGGCGGTGATGGCTGGAAACGTCTGGGGTCATCATGGTCCGCATTGTCCGCTCACCGGCCGCCAAAGGCGACCGGCACAGCGTCCGTTCAGGCGTAGGCGTCCGCGCCGAGATCGGCGTTGGAGTACACGTCCTGCACGTCGTCGAGGTCTTCCAGCATGTCCAGCAGCTTCTTGACCTGCAGGACGGTGTCGCCCTCGACCTTGATGTCGTTGTCGGCACGGAAGGTCAGCTCGGCATGATCCGGCGTGCGGCCAGCCGCCTGCATCGCATCCTTGACTGCGTGGAAGCTGTCCGCGGCGGTGAGCACGTCGATCGCGCCATCCTCCGGGTAGACCACGATGTCATCGGCACCGGCCTCGATGGCCGCTTCGGAGATGGCGTCCTCATCGGCGCCGGCGCCGTAGTGCAGCACGCCCACGCGCTTGAACATGAAGCTGACCGAGCCTTCGGTGCCCATGTTGCCGCCGCACTTGCTGAACGCATGGCGGACATCGGCCACGGTGCGCACGCGGTTGTCGGTCAGGCAATCGACGATGACGGCCACGCCACCGGGCGCGTAGCCCTCGTAGCGGATCTCTTCGTACTCGACGCCTTCCAGTTCACCGGTGGCCTTCTTGATGGCGCGCTCGATCACGTCCTTGGACATGTTCGCGGTCAGCGCCTTGTCCACGGCCACACGCAGACGCGGGTTGTTGTTGGGGTCGCCTCCACCGCCGCGGGCGGCCACGCCGATCTCACGGATGATCTTGGTGAAAATCTTGCCGCGCTTCGCGTCAGACGCGTTCTTGCGGTTTTCGATGGAGGGGCCTCTACCCATGGGTCTTTCCGTACGTGCGTTGATGGATAAGGCCGCGGATTCTACCTGATCGGGCCCGCTGACCGTGTCGAGAGCCGGTAGGATGCCGCCGGGCGTGGCCCGGCGAGAGCGTGCGAACCAACGGTTCGCACCCACCAAGGCAGGACGGTTCGCACCCACCGAAGCAGGACGGTTCGCACCCATCAAGGCAGGCCGGTAGCGCCGGGCCATGCCCGGCGAGCGCAGCGGCGCTGGGTGACGTCGCTCAGGCCGCAGCGGCGTCCCGGCCATGGTCGAACTGGCCATGGCGGAGGAAATGCGCGGTCTGTCGCGCGGCATCGGGTGACACCACCAGGCCGCTGTGGCTGGTGCGCACCACGCAGTGGTCGGCCAGGCCCGGCAGGCGGGTCTCGGCCAGCGCCACGGTACCGTCGGAATCGTCATCCAGCGCCCCGAGCAGGCTGCCCAGCCCATGCGGCACCGAGCCGGCGATCAGGCCGACGGCGGCCTTGCCCTGCCAGTCCGGCAGCCCGTCCAGCAACAGCTCGCTGCTGCGGCCCAGGGCCAGGCCCCAACCATGTTCGGACAACGAGCGCGCAGTGCCACTGCCCCGCAGTGGCGAGCCCAGGCAGACCACGCGCTGCACGGGCAACTGCGGCTGCCGGCGCAGGGCTTCCAGCGCCAGCAGGCCACCCAGGCTGTGCCCGACCAGCGACAGCGGGCCTGCATCTGCCAGCCGCTCCAGCAACTGCGGCACGGCCACATCGGGACCGCCAAATACGGACGAGTAGCCAAAGGTATGGACCTGGAAGCCGCGCGCGCGCAGGCGCCAGGCCAGCGGCCCGACCCAAGCACGGGCATTCCAGATGCCATGCAACAACAGAACGGGGGGAGTCATGTGCAACAGCCTGGCGGTCAGCGGGGCGGAACTACGGTGATTGAACAGAAGCCAGGGGCAAGCGGCAGTGAACGGTTTCAGGCCGGATGCGGCAGACGGCGCAGGATGAACTCAAGATCGTTGGTATCGCCCACCGGGAACAGGTACTCGCCGGCCTTTTCAAAACCGTACCGGGCGTAGAAGCGCTGCGCGCCGAAGTTTTCCGACCACACGCCCAGCCACAGCGTGCGCGGGCCGTCGTGCTCCAGCCAGGCCAGCGCGGTTTCCAGCAGGCGGCTGCCCCAGCCGCAGCTCTGCTGTGTCTTGATCAGGTACAGGCGCTTGAGCTCGCCGTCACCGGGCTTTACCTCCGGATGCGGCAACCCACAGGGGCCGGCGGCGGCATGGCCGACCGCCTCCCCATCCAGCTCCAGCAGCCACACCGCGTAATCGGGGTGGGCCAGGATCGTGCGCTGACGCTCGACCGTGTAGGCCTCGTCGATGAAGTCCTGCAGGTCCTGCGGCGGATACAGATGGCCGAAGGTTTCGGTGAACGTGCGTGCGGCCAGCGCCGACAGGGTCGGCGCGTCGTCCACAGTGGCGCGGCGGATCGAATACATGGGTCGAGTTGACGTCAGGACCACGGTTCGGGTCAAGCCCGCTCCGCCGGTTCCTTGTCGTCTTCTTCCTCTTCCTCTTCTTCGTATTCCTCGTCTTCCTCTTCTTCCTCGCCGTCTTCCTCTTCTTCGCCTTCCTCGTCCTCGTCGTACTCTTCCTCTTCGTCGTCTTCGTAATCCTCGACGCCGAAGTCTTCACCGTCCCAGCGGCCTTCGCCGTCGGCGACGAAGGTCAGGGCCATGGCCGACGGGTTGGTACCGACACGGACCAGCCAACCACCGAAGACACGTGCACGCTCGGTGACCAGGTTGGCCTCGGAGCCTTCATTGCCCAGCTTTTCCCACTCCAGCGAAAACGCAAACTCGGTCATTGCCTGGATCTCCTGATCAGTTTTTCTTGGGGCGAACCTGGATGTGCACTTCGGCCAGCTGCTCGTCGACGATCGGCGACGGCGCGTCGGTCATCAGATCCTGCGCACCGGTGGTCTTCGGGAACGGGATGACGTCGCGGATCGACTCGGTGCCGGCCATCAGCGCGGCGATGCGGTCGATGCCGAAGGCGATGCCACCGTGCGGCGGCGCGCCGTAGTTCAGCGCGTCGAGCAGGAAGCCGAACTTGGCGCGGGCTTCTTCGGCACCGATGCCGAGCAGTTCGAACACCGCGCTCTGCATGTCGGGGCGGTGGATACGGATCGAACCGCCGCCGATTTCATTGCCGTTGAGCACCATGTCGTAGCCGCGCGAAACGGCGGTCTTGGCGTGCGCGCGCAGGTCGGCGATGTCGTCCACGGCCGGCGCGGTGAAGGGGTGATGCAGGGCGACGTAGCGCTGCGCTTCCTCGTCCCATTCGAACATCGGGAAGTCGGTGACCCACAGCGGCGCCCAGCTGTCGGCGACCAGACCGAAGTCCTTGCCGGCCTTCAGGCGCAGCGCGCCCATGAAGTCGGACACCTTGTTGTAGCCGCCGGCACCGAAGAACACGATGTCGCCGTTGCCGGCGCCGACATGGGCGACCAGGGCGGCGAAGCCCTCTTCACTGAAGAACTTCTGGATCGGCGAGCTGATTTCACCGTTCTCGCCCACCTTGATGTAGGCCAGGCCCTTCGCACCGTACTTGGCGGCGTGCGCGGCGTACTCGTCGATCTGCTTGCGCGACAGGCTGGCACCACCGGGGATGCGCAGCGCGGCGACACGGCCATCGGCATCGTTGGCAGCAGCGGTGAACACCGGGAATTCGCTGGTCTTGACCAGTTCGGCCACGTCCACCAGTTCCAGCGCGATGCGCAGGTCCGGCTTGTCCGAACCATAGCGACGCATCGCCTCGGCCCAGGTCATGCGCGGGAAGCTGGCATCCAGTTCGACGTCGACCACTTCCTTGAAGATGGCGCGGATCATGTCTTCGACGAAGTCCTGCACGTCGCGCTCGCGGACGAAGGCGAACTCCATGTCCAGCTGGGTGAATTCCAGCTGGCGGTCGGCACGCAGGGCCTCGTCGCGGAAGCAGCGCGCGATCTGGTAGTAGCGGTCGAAGCCGGCCACCATCAGGATCTGCTTGAACAGCTGCGGGCTCTGCGGCAGGGCATAGAACTCGCCCGGGTGCATGCGCGCCGGCACCAGGAAGTCGCGTGCGCCTTCCGGGGTGGCCTTGGTCAGGATCGGCGTTTCGATGTCCTGAAAGCCCTTTTCGTCCAGGTGGCGGCGCAGGGCCTGCACCAGCTTGATGCGGGTGCGCTGCATGCGCTGCATCTCCGGACGGCGCAGGTCCAGATAGCGGTACTTCAGGCGGGTTTCTTCGCCCGGGTTCTCGTGGGCGTGGAACGGCAGCGGCGCGGCCTTGTTCAGCACGGTGATGGCGGTGGCGATCACTTCCACCTTGCCCGTGCGCAGCTTGTCGTTGACCGCGTGGCGGGCACGTACCACGCCTTCCACCTGCAGCACGTCCTCATAGCCCAGCGAGGCGGCCACGGCGAACACTTCGGCGTTGTCGAGCTCCACCGTCACCTGCACGATGCCTTCATGATCGCGGAGATCGATGAAGCAGACGCCGCCCTGGTTACGGGCCACGTCGGTCCAGCCGGCGAGGGTGACAGTCTGGCCAATCAGGGTCTCATCGACCAGGCCGCAGAAGTGGGTACGCATGGGGGGAAAGCTCCGCTGGAGAACGCCGGCGCCTGATGGGGGCCGGAAAGCCTCTTATTCTGCGGCCGAGGCCCCGGCCGGGGCAAATGCGGACGGTCACGCGGGCTTGATCGCCCCGGTCCTTATAGTCGCGCACCTACTCCCGTATGGGGATGTCGCCATGAAACTGCAGTCTCTGGCCAGCCTGGCCGTGATCCTTGGCACCTTTACCGCGCTCGCCCTGCACTCCGCCCCTGCCGCCGCGCAGGACGGGGTGGTCCGCTGCGAGAGCCAGAACAACCGCGAACGCGTCTGCAACACCGGCTGGCGCGACGCCCGGCTGGTCCGCCAGCTGTCCGGCTCGGCCTGTGTGGAAGGCCGAACCTGGGGCACCCGCAATGGCAGCATCTGGGTCAACAACGGCTGCCGCGCCGAATTCACCCAGGGCCGAGGCGGCTGGGGTGGCGGCAACGGCGGCGGTTGGGGTGGTGGCAACGGCAACGGCAACAGCGGCACCGTGCGCTGCGAAAGCCAGGACAACCGCGAACGCAGCTGCCCGGTCGGCTGGCGCAACGCGCGCGTGGTCCGGCAGATCTCCGGCACCCAATGTGTGGAAGGCCAGAACTGGGGCGTGCGCAACGGCGCGATCTGGGTCAACCGCGGCTGCCGCGCCGAGTTCGCCGAAGCCCGCGGCGGTGGCTGGGGCGGCGGCAATGGCGGCGGCTGGGGGGGCGGCAACAGCAACTACACCGTGACCTGCAGCAGCAACAACAACCGCCAGCAGAGCTGCAACTGGGACGACCGCCAGGGCCGGCCGGTGCTGCAGCAGCAGCTGTCCGGCAGTGCCTGCCAGGAAGGCCGGACCTGGGGCTACTCGCGCGGCAACGTGTGGGTCAGCAACGGCTGCCGGGCGCGCTTCGGCACGCGTTGATGGCAGGGTCGGATCCCTGGCCGACGGCCAGCGCTCTGCCCCTTGGGGGCGTGCAATGCTGGGGTCGGAACCCTCCAAAAGGAGGGATCCGACCCCGCAATCAGGGTGCCGGCGAAGCCTGGTCGCCCCAGGGCGCCGGCGGCAGCGCGACCGGCTTGCTGAGATCGAACTCGACCCGGAAACGGCGCCCTTCCGGGCGCGTCAGCTCATAGACAAAACGCTGGTCCGGCTCGATCTCCATCGCCCACGTGTTGTGGGTTGAAGCCAGCATATCGGCGCGGCGGAACATCGCTACGGACTCGCCATCGGCGGGGAACTGCTGGCGTTCGGCGGTACCCGGCGGCTTGCTGTCGCCGCCGTAGAGGGTGATCGCATCGGGGCTGCCATCGGCGTGGCGATGGTCGTGCTTCAGGCGCAGCCCGTGCTCGGTGCGGGTCAACACCCAGGTGCGCGAATGGTCATCACCGACGTGGAACGGGATGCGCAGCTCATGGCCCGGGTCGGCGCAGCCCCGCACGTGCATCACCAGCTTCTGCCCGGCGAAGGGATCTTTGCCGGTGGGTGCCGGCGTGTCTTCCACCACCCTGCCCTCGTACGCTTGGCCACAATGGGCAGCGACCGCGGCCATGAAGGCGTCGGCCGGCGCGGTCGACAGATCGTGGTTGACCGTATGCGATGGCTGCGAGCAGGCGGCGAGGCCGAGCAGGGCGAAGGCGGAAGCAACAGCGGCGATCGGTTTCATGCCCCAACCCTAACGGCCATGGCCGATGCGCGCAAACCGCACTCCCTGGATCTACCTCAGCGCTCGGCTGCAGGGGCGACGGCAACCACGTCCGTCGCCGCCACGGGTGCATCTTCGCCCTGCCCTGCCGGCTCCTGCTCGACCGGGTCGACATCGAACGGCGTGCGGAACACCAGCGAGGGCAGCAGCGTGGTCAATGCGGCGTACAGCAGCAACGCGCCGAACAGCACCGCGGGAATCTGGAAGCGATCGCGCATGATCGCGGCCAGCACCAGGGTGAAGATCAGCGTCGGTGCCAGTGCCAGCGATACGCGCAGGCTGCTGCGGAAGCTCTCGCCGAACATCACGCGACGCTGCAGCCAGACCACTGCGATGCGCAGCGGCAGCACCACCAGGGTGATGACGATGCCCAGCCCCAGCGCCTCCCAGCTCAGCGCTTCGCTGGGCACCTTGGTGCCGGCGTTGAAGAAATAGAACGGCACGAAGAACGAGGCGAACAGACGCAGCGCATGCAGGTTTTCGTGCGAAGCCAGCAGCGGCATTCGCTGGTGCAGCAGGCGCGCGACCAGGCCGGCAATGAAGGCGCCAACCAGGTAGTACACGCCCAGCAGGTAGGTGATGTACGCCGCCACCATGCCCACCATCACCAGCAGTGAGAATTCCGAGCCCGGTGCATGCGGCGCGACCCAGCGACCGAGCGCGATGAACAGCAGCGGCAGGCCGATCATCATCGCCAGCAGGGCCAGGCTGGACAGCGCCATGTGCCCGGGATCGCCAGCCTGCAGCACGATGAACAACGCCGCCAGGGCCAGCAGTTCACCGGCGATGGCCTTGCTGGTGACCCAGAACCGCTCGTCCTCGCTCAGCCCCAGCCGCGACAGCGAATCCATGATGAAACCGGTGGAGGGGGTCAGCAGCGCAAGCGCCAGCAGCCCTGCCGCCTGCCATGGCAGGCCGGCGTAACGCCAGGCCAGCCAGCCGACGCCGAACAGGGTCGCACTGCGGATCAGCAGATGCGCCAGCAGCGGCCACATGCCGCGCCGCAGGGCCTGCAGGTCAACTTCCAGGCCAGCGAACAGGAACAGTGAGGAGATGCCCAGCGTGGCCAGCAGTGCGATGACAGCGTCGTGCGCCTGGTCACCCAGCCAGAGCATGCCGATGATGCCGAACAGCAGGCAGGTCAGCGGCGCCGGCAGGCTGAACCGCTGCAGCGCGCGCGGGATGACCAGCAGCGCGAAGATCAGCAGCAGGTAGACCAGTTCATGGCTCATCGGGGGGACTTCCGTGTGGATCGAACGCGCGCAGGATGCGGGTTCGATCCGGATCGGGCAAGCCGGACACGGCTGAAAGTGTCCTCTCCTTTCGGCAGAGCGCCCTTCAGCGGATCAGCCCATCTGCAATCCGCCCGACCTGCGCAAGTACCGCCGCGCGCTGTTCGAGGCTGATCGTGCCCGCCTGCAGATAGGCGGTCAGGACCCAGGGCGAACCGCCCTGCACCGGCCACAACACGGCGATGTCGTTGCGGGCGTCTTCGCCATTGCTGCCGGTCTTGTCGCCCACCCGCCAGCGCTTGCCCAGGCCCGCACGAAGGCAGGCATCGCCGGTTTCGTTGTCGATCAGCCAGTCGGCCAACTGCTGGCGTGAGGCAGGCCTGAGTGCATTGCCCAGCACCAGACGCTGCAGCGTCGATGCAATGGCCGCCGGCGTAGTGGTGTCGCGGGGATCATCGATGGCGAAGCTGTTCAGTTCCGGCTCCAGGCGATCGCTGCGGGTGATCGTGTCGCCGGTGGCGCGCAGGAACGCGGTCACCGCCGGCGGCCCGCCGATCGCTGCGAACAACAGGTTGGCGGCGGTGTTGTCGCTGGTGATCAACGTGGCCCGGCACAGGTCACGCACGGTCAGGTCCTTGCCGACGTGGCGGCGGGTGACCGGCGCGTGCTCCAGGAGGTCCTGGGTCCGCACCGGCAGGCGCCGGTCCAGCAGTGCCGCATCGCGCTCGGCCTGCTTGAGCACCGTGGCGGCCAGCACGCTCTTGAAGGTGCTGCACAGCGGGAAGCGTTCGTCCTGGCGATGGCCGAGGCGGCGACCACCAGCGCTGTCGAGCAGGGTTACGCCGAGTCGACCGCTGCACGCCTTTTCCAGTGCGGCGAAGTCGGCGGCGGCGGCGATGGCGGCATCGACCGGTGTGGCGGGCACGGTGGCGGGTGCGGCAGCCCGGGCCAGCAGCGGCAACGCAAGGGTGGACGCGACTGCGGCACTACTGAACTGCAGGAATCGACGACGGGCAAGCATGCGGAATCCTCGTGGAAGTTGTCCCGATTATTGAAAGGGTGGGCAAAGGCGACCAGCGCGTTTTTTCAGCGTCAGTCATGAGATTAATTCATGCATGACGCATTAAACCCTTTATTTATCCAACGCCCATGGCAAGGCGCTACCATCAGCCATCATCCTGCCTCACACGTCCCCATGCTGCACCCCACCCTTTCGCTGAATGCGTTGCGCGCCTTCGAAGCGGCTGCCCGGCACCAGAACTTCACCCGGGCCGCCTTGGAACTCTGCGTCAGCCAGGCGGCGCTGAGCCACCAGATACGCGGGCTGGAGGACCGGCTGGGTATCCGCCTGTTCCATCGGCTGCCCCGCGGCGTGGCGCTGACCGAGGAAGGAGCAGCCCTGTACCCGGTGCTCAATGAATCCTTCGAGCGCATTTCAGCCAGCATCGCCCGCTACACCGGTGGCCCGGCGCGGGAAGTGCTGACGATCGGCGTGGTCGGCACCTTCGCCACCGGCTGGCTGCTGCCGCGGCTGGCCGCGTTCGATGCGGCCCACCCGGATATCGAACTGCGGCTGCAGACCCACAACAACCGCATCGACCTGGCCGGTGAAGGCCTGGACCTGGCAATCCGTTTCGGCGATGGCGACTGGCAGGGACAGGCCTGCACGGCGATCCTGGACGCGCCGTTCGCACCGTTGTGCGCGCCGGCACTGGCGCGACGGCTGAAGCACCCCCGCGATCTGGCGGCCTTGCCGCTGCTGCGTTCGTACCGCAGCGACGAATGGCCACGCTGGCTGCAGATGGCTGGGGCCAACGGCGTGGAAGCGCGCGGACCGGTGTTCGATTCGTCATTGACGCTGGCGGTGGCTGCGGCCGGTGGCGCGGGCGTTGCCCTGCTGCCGTTGCGCATGTTCGAAGCGGACCTGGCCGAGGGCCGGCTGCTGCAGCCGTTTGCCACCACGCTGGAACTGGGCCGCTACTGGCTGACCCGTCTGCGCTCACGTGCTGAACGTGAGCCAGCCAGGCGCTTCCGAGAGTGGTTGCAGGCGCAGGGCGCGTAGGTAGTGCCGGCCGCTGGCCGGCACCCCCTTGATCGTTGTGGGCGCATCGCATTGCCGGCCAGCGGCCGGCACTACCGATCAGGATTCCAGCAGTTCCATCCAGGCCGCTTCGGCCTTTTCCAGCTGCGCCGCGGTAGCTTCGCGGTCGCGACCGAGCACGGCCATGCGCGTGGCATCGGCGTAGTTGCTCGAGTCGGCAAGCTGCCGGTCCAGTTCGGCCAGCACACCTTCCAGCTCGGCGACCTTGGCTTCGGCGCTGGCCAGCTTGTGCGGGTTGACCGGCTTCTTCTGCACCACCTGCGCGACCGGTGCGGTCTTGACCACCACCGGCTCCTCCACCTGCTCCATGCGTGCCTTGGTGCCCTGCGCCTGCGGGCGCGTGCGCAGCCAGGCGGCATAGGCGTCGAGGTCACCGTCGAACGGTTCGACCACGCCATCGGCCACCCGCCAGAAGGTGTCACAGACCAGGCCGATCAGATGACGATCATGCGAGACCATCACGATCGCGCCGTCGAAATCGGCCAGGGCTTCAGCCAGGGCTTCGCGCATTTCCAGATCAAGGTGGTTGGTCGGTTCGTCCAGCAGCAGTACGTTCGGCTGCTGCCAGGCGATCAATGCCAGCGCCAGGCGTGCACGCTCGCCACCGGAGAAACCATCCACCGGTTCAAAGGCACGGTCGCCCGGGAAATTCCACTTGCCGAGGAAATCGCGGAACGACTGGTTCGGTGCATCCGGGGCCAGGTCGCGGAAGTGCTCCATCGGCGACTGGCCTTCATGCAGCGACTCGACCGTGTGCTGGGCGAAGTAGCCGATGCGCAGGTCCGGGTGCGCGGCGCGCTCGCCGGCGATCGGTGCCAGCTCGCCCACCAGGGTCTTCACCAGTGTCGTTTTACCGGCGCCGTTGGGGCCCAGCAGGCCGATGCGCTGGCCCGCTTCCAGGCCAAAGCCCACGTTGTGCAGGATCACCGAGTCGCTGCCGTAGCCGGCCTCGACGTGGTTCAGGCGGATCAGCGAGAACGGCAGTTTGGCCGGCGGTGCGAACTCGATGCGGAATTCGCGCTCGGCGCGGACCGCTTCGGTACCGGCCAGCTTGGCCAGTCGCTTCATCCGGCTCTGTGCCTGCGCAGCCTTGCTGGCCTGGGCCTTGAAGCGGTCGATGAAGCTCTGCAGATGGGCGCGCTCGGCCTGTTCCTTCTCGTGCGCGATCTGCTGCTGACGCAGCTGTTCGGCGCGCTGGCGCTCGAAATCGGTGTAGCCGCCCGGATACAGCTTGGCACCGCCACCGTGCAGGTGCAGGGTGTGGGTGGCGACGTTGTCGAGGAACTCGCGGTCATGCGAGATCAGCAGCAGGGTGCCCGGATACTTCAGCAGCCACTGTTCCAACCAGTACACCGCGTCCAGATCCAGGTGGTTGGTCGGTTCGTCAAGCAGCAGCAGGTCGCTGGGCATCATCAGCGCGCGGGCCAGGTTCAGGCGCACGCGCCAGCCGCCGGAGAACGAGGACACCGCGCGGTGGTGCGTTTCGGCCGGGAAACCCAGCCCATGCAGCAGCTTGCCGGCGCGCGCTTCAGCGTCGTAGGCGTTCAGCTCGGCCATGCGCGTATGCGCCTCG
Organism: Stenotrophomonas sp. 2YAF26; assembly: GCF_052114625.1. NCBI lineage: Bacteria > Pseudomonadati > Pseudomonadota > Gammaproteobacteria > Lysobacterales > Lysobacteraceae > Stenotrophomonas > Stenotrophomonas sp. 2YAF26. The sequence goes on from NZ_JBFRFC010000009.1 coordinate 155,718, forward strand.
GCCACGGCTTCCCAGTCTTCACGGGCGGTGGCCTCGGCCTCGGCGGCCAGCACGGCGGCAACCTCGACGTCACCGCCCAGCACGAAGCTCAGCGCCGGATCCGGCAGCGACGGGGTTTCCTGGGCGACGCTGGCGATGCGGATCTTGCCGGGCAGGTCGACGTCACCCTTGTCGGCCTCCAGCTCGCCCTTCACCGCCGCGAACAGGCTGGACTTGCCAGCACCGTTGCGGCCGACCACGCCTACCCGGTAACCGGCATGCAGAGTCAGGTCGACATTGGACAACAGCAGCCGCTCGCCGCGGCGCAAGGCGAAATTACGAAGCGAAATCATGGGGGGAGGCGTCCATATAACCGAATGGAATGTGCTGGTAAGCACTGTTCCTGCGACGCAATTCTAACGTTAACGAATACTTGACGCGCCCCGGGATGCGCGGCGGGCGACGTTCCTCTCTCCCACGTCCTGTCCGCGCGCCTCCCGGGCCCCTTCCCCGTCACCGCCTGTCGCAGCTAAATGGTTGCTGCTGCAACGTTTTTTCTGATGACCGGCATTTGACAGGCACTGAATATCCCGTTAATTCCTGTATTGCGCACCGCAACAACCGTCGTCCGCCTCACCCCCGTGATGTCGATTCCGGTGCCATCCCGCCAACCGGAGCCCCCTCCCGATGACCCGCAAGACCAGCCTGATCGCCGCCGCCGTCGCTGTCGCACTCGGTGGTTCTCCGTTCGTTGCCGCCGCCCAGCAGGCCGGCACCGCCGCCAACACTCTGGATACGGTGATCGTCACCGGCACCCGCGTGGCCGACCGCACGGTCGCCGAATCGCAGTCGCCGATCGACATCATCACCCCCGAGATCCTGCAGTCCACCGGTACCGGTGAGCTGGCCACCGCGCTGTCCCGCGCGCTGCCGTCGCTGAACTTCCCGCGCCCCGCGCTGACCGACGGCACCAGCGGTGTGCGCCCGGCACAGCTGCGCGGCCTGTCCCCGGACCAGGTGCTGGTACTGGTCAACGGCAAGCGCCGCCACACCTCGGCGATGATCAACGTCAACGGCAGCATCGGCCGCGGTTCGTCGGCGGTGGACATCAACGCGATTCCGATCGCCGCCATCGAGCGCGTCGAGGTGCTGCGCGACGGCGCCTCGGCACAGTACGGTTCGGATGCCATCGCCGGCGTCATCAACATCGTGCTGAAGGGCAGCGGCAGCGGTGGCAGCCTGGCCGTCGACTACGGCCAGTATTCGGCCGGCGACGGCAACAAGTACCAGCTGTCCGGCGATACCGGCGTGGAATTCGGCAACGGCCGTGGCCGCGTGCACGTGGMCGGCCAGATCAGCCAACAGGACGAGAGCGACCGCGCCGGCCCGTATCGCGGCACCACGCCGAACACCGGCAATTTCCCCAGCGTCGGCCAGACCACGTTCATCGTCGGCGACCCGAAGGTGGACGCCACCGCTGCCTCGGTCAATGCCAGCTACGATTTCAGCGACCACGTGACCGGTTACGCCAGCGCGCTGCTCAGCAACCGCGACATCACCTCGTTCGCGTTCTACCGTTCGCGCAACCACAGCGGGCAGAGCGCGCTGCTGGCGCAGACCTATCCGGACGGCTACGTGCCGCAGATCAACCAGTACTCCAAGGACCGCTCGCTGGTGGCCGGCGTCAAAGGCAACACCGACAACGGCTGGACATGGGACCTGAGCCTGAACCACGGCGAGAACACCCTGGATTTCCACACCCGCAACAGCATCAACTACAGCCTGGGCGCGACCAGCCCGCGTTCGTTCTACGACGGCACGCTGAAGTACCAGCAGGACATCTTCAACGCCGACCTGACCAAGTCGCTGGACTGGGGCCTGGCCTATCCGGTCACGCTGTCCTTCGGCGGTGAGTACCGCCGCGAGAAGTGGGACCAGAACCCGGGCGAGCTGAACTCCTACACCGGCACCGGTGCGCAGGGCTTCGGCGGCTTCACCCCGACCAACGAAGTGCACACCGATCGCCACAACTACGCGGTCTATGCGGGCCTGGAAGCGGACCTGAGCGAGAAGTTCTCCGCCGGCATCACCGGCCGTTACGAGGATTACTCGGACTTCGGCGACCGCTTCTCCGGCAAGCTGTCGGCGCGCTATGCGTTCACCGACAAGGTCGCGCTTCGCGCCACCGCCTCCAGCGGCTTCCGAGCGCCTTCGCTGCCGCAGCAGGGCTACCAGGCGGTGACCAGCCAGTTCACCAACGGCGTGTTCGTCGAACGCGGCACCTTCCCGACCACCAGCCCGGCTGCACAGGCACTGGGCGCGTCGCCGCTGAAGGCCGAGACCTCCACGTCCTACAGCCTGGGTCTGGTACTGCAGCCGATCGACCGCCTGTACGTCACCGTCGATGCCTACCAGATCGACATCGACGACCGCATCGCGTTGTCGTCCAGCATCACCACCAACGCAGCATCCAGTGCGCTGCTGGCCGGGCTGGGCCTGCCGCAGGTGACCGCGTTCTCGTACTTCACCAATGGTCTGGACACCCGCACCCGCGGCGTTGACTTCGTCTCCAGCTACACCGTGCCGTTCAGCGCCAGCAGCCTGGAACTGACTGCGGCGTACAGCTACAACGACACCGAAGTGCAGCGCGTGGGCGGCACGCCGGCGGTGTTCGGCACGCTGGGCCTGACCCAGTCGCTGATCGGCCGCGATGAGATTGGCCGCATCGAAGACAGCTACCCGCACGACAAGACCATCCTCAGCGGCACCTGGCGTTCGGACCACTGGGAGCTGGGCCTGGCGGCAACCCGCTACGGCAAGTTCACGGTGCGCAACTCGGCCACGGCCACGCGTGACCAGACCTACGGCGACAAGTGGGTGCTGGATGCGTCGGCCAGCTACAAGCCGAGTGCGAACTGGACGCTGACGGTAGGTGCCGACAACCTGCTGAACGAGTACCCGGACCGCACCGAAGATCTGCAGAACTCGACCTTTGGCATGCTGCCGTACAGCAACTACTCGCCGTTCGGCTTCAATGGTGCGTATGTGTACGGGCGGATCAAGTACAACTGGTAAGCGGTAACGGGCGCGCCGGGCCCTGCCCGGCGGGTTCATCCGGGGTCAGATCCCCTTTTCCTGCAGGAAAAGGGATCTGACCCTATTTGCTCTAAAGGTTTGCCGCATTTGGCTCATTAGGTGAAAATCGGGGCATCCCCCCGATTTCTGCGAGAGCCGATGCACCATGACACCGACCTGATCAACATCGTTGCCGTTGGTCTCGGGCTCGCCTTCATCTTCGGCGCGCTGGCCAACAAGCTCCGCTTGTCTCCTCTGGTCGGTTACCTGGTTGCTGGCATCTGCGTCGGGCCGTTCACGCCGGGCTTCGTCGCCGACCAGGCACTGGCCAACCAGCTGGCCGAGCTGGGCGTGATGCTGCTGATGTTCGGCGTCGGCCTGCACTTCTCGCTGAAGGACCTGATGGCGGTCAAGGCCATCGCCATTCCCGGTGCCATCGGCCAGATCCTGGTCGCTACCCTGCTCGGTTGGGGCCTGGCGGCATTGATGGGCTGGCCGGTCATCCACGGCGTGGTGTTCGGTTTCGCGCTGGCCACGGCCAGTACCGTAGTGCTGCTGCGCGCGATGGAAGAGCGCCGCCTGCTGGAAACCCAGCGCGGCAAGATCGCGGTCGGTTGGCTGATCGTCGAGGACCTGGCCTGCGTGCTGGCACTGGTGATGATGCCGGTGATGGCCGGTGTGTTCGGGCCCGACGCGGCCAATGAACACCACACCCTCGGCAGCGTGCTGGCCAGCATCGGCTGGACGTTCGTGCAGCTGGGCCTGTTCGTGGCAGTGATGCTGGTGGTCGGCCGCCGGGTCATTCCGTGGATCCTGGAGCGCATCGCCGGTACCGGCTCGCGCGAACTGTTCACCCTGTCGGTGCTGGCGATCGCGCTGGGCGTGGCGTTTGGCTCGGCGATGCTGTTCGGTGTGTCGTTCGCGCTGGGCGCGTTCTTCGCCGGCATGCTGCTCAATGAATCGGAACTCAGCCACAAGGCGGCCAGCGATTCCCTGCCGCTGCGCGATGCCTTCGCGGTGCTGTTCTTCGTCTCGGTGGGCATGCTGTTCAATCCCGGCATCCTGATCGAGCACCCGTGGCAGGTGCTGGCCACCGCCGGCATCATCATGTTCGGCAAATCGGCGGCGGCGTTCTTCATCGTGCGCGCGTTCGGCCACCCCACCGGCACCGCGTTGACGATCTCGGCCAGCCTGGCGCAGATCGGCGAGTTCGCCTTCATCATCGCCGGCCTCGGCGTGACCCTGAAGATCCTGCCACCCACCGGCCAGGCGCTGGTGCTGGCCGGCGCGCTGATCTCGATCATGCTCAACCCGCTGGTGTTCGGCCTGCTCGACCGCTGGCTGCTGAAGCACCAGGAAACCACGCCCACCGCGGTGGAGACCGAGCTGCCACCGGGGCCGTCGCTGGACCTGCACGACCATGCCATCGTCATCGGCTACGGCCGCGTCGGCAGTGCGCTGGCGCAGGTGCTGCGCGACCGTGGCGTGCCGGTGATGATCATCGACGACAACAAGGAACACGTGGCCGAGGCGCATGCCGCTGGTCTGCCCGGCATCCGCGGCAGCGCGGCCTCGGACAAGGTGCTGGCCGAAGCCCATCCCGAGCGCGCGAAGATCGCGGTGCTGGCGATCCCGCAGCCGCTGGAAGCCGGTGAGACCTTGGCCAAGCTGCGTGCGATCAACCCCAACCTGACCCTGCTGGCGCGCGCGCACAGCGATGCCGAAGTGAAGCATCTGCTTGAACACGGTGCCGACGGCACGGTGATGGCCGAGCGCGAGCTGGCCTACTCGCTGGCGGAAATGGTGATGGCGACTCCGCCGTATCGCAGTCTTGGGCAGCACAGCATTCCGGTGGTGTGAGGGGTGTGCAGCAGGGCTGCGCCCTGCACCCGCCGAAACAACGGCAACGGCAAAAGCTGGCATTCCGTGGGATGGCGGGGTGGGTCCGGTTGCGGGGGACGCTGCAAGTACGTCCATGTAAGCTCGGTCGCCGCATCCATGCGGCTCCTACCTGAGTGGGCTGCGCCCAAAAAAATCCCCGGCCGACCCGCATCGGCCGGGGATGATATCGCCACGCCCTTGGAGAGCGTCTCTACCGTAACGCTTTCCTGCAGTGGTGGTGATCGCCCCTGGCGATGACGACCAAGCCAGCAGGTATCAGCCTGCCAGGGGCAGGCAAACGTCGGCGCGCAACTGGTGGGCAGGCACCTGTTCGGGATCATCCAGGAAGTGGAAGTACAGGGGCGCTTCGGCAAGCGCGTGCCCACTGTCCGGCCACCAATCGCGCAGCAGTGCATCCCCCACGGCCTGCAGCTGCTCATAGGGGCCGACATGGCGGACGACCGCATGCGGACCGACGCCGAGGGCCTGCCGCCGCAGCGGCGACGAAAGTTGCGGCAGCGCGGTGGCAAATCCCATCCCGCAGTCGAAGCGGTGCGCCTGCGCGGGTACGTCCCGGTGGTCATCGAGGGCGATGCCCACCAGGTGTAGCAGATCGTCGGCCAGCCCTTGCGCCTGCGCCCATTGGTACAGGCGGCCGAAGCTGGCATCGAGATCACCGAAGGCCCCCTTCGCGCGTAGCAGCACGACCTCGAACGGCTGCAGCGCGCGCACTTCCACCTTCAGCGGGGCGGCGGTCACTGCGTCCACGTCGGCCGGTGGATGCGCCAAGAGATGCTGCCACTGCTGCCGCAGCGCTGCATCGGCGCGCAGCGCGCGCGGGGTGGTATCCAGGCGCTGCCTGCAGCGCCGCGCGAGGGCCTGCGCACTCTCATATCCAGCGGCCAGCGCAGCGTCGGTGACGCTTGCATCGGGCTGCTGCAGCGCCTGCAGGGCGTTGAGCAGGCGCAGCCGGTCCAGCGTCTGTCCGGGGCTTTCCCCGGTAAGTGCCCGGTACAGGCGCTGGAAGTGATAGGGCGACTGATGGGCGACAGTGGCCAGTGACGCCACATCCGGCAGTGCCTGCTGCTCACGCAGGCAGCCCTGCAGATGGTCGATGACCCGTTCGATTCCCTGCGCCTGGCGCAGGCCTGCAAGCCGCTTCATGACCATCTCCGCTGAGGACCTGGCTGCGATCGTGCCTGATCCTTTAGCGGGGTGCGTGACCGATCCTGCGCGATTGCCCGCCCTCAGGCCTGGGCGAGAGCCTGTTCCAGGTCCGCGCGCAGATCGCCGATGTGCTCGATGCCGATCGACAGGCGCACGGTGTCCTCGCTGACCCCGGCCCTGGCCAGTTCGGCCGCATCCAGTTGGCGATGGGTGGTCGACGCAGGATGGGTGGCCAGTGACTTGGCATCGCCCAGGTTCACCAGCCGGGTGAACAGTTTCAGGGCATCGAGGAAGCGGGCGCCGGCCACGCGCCCACCCGGCAGGCCGAAGGTCAGCACACCGGAGCCGTGGCCGCCCAGATAGCGCTGCGCCGCCGCGTGTTCGGGGTCGTCGGCAAGCCCTGCATAACGCACCCAGGCTACCTTCGGATGGGCGTGCAGGTACTGCGCCACRGCCAGCGCATTGGCGTTGATCCGCTCCATGCGCAGGGCCAGGGTCTCGATGCCCTGCAGGATCAGGAAGGCATTGAAAGGTGACAACGCTGCGCCGGTGTTGCGCAACGGCACCACCCGCGCCCGACCGATGTAGGCCGCCGCGCCGAGCGCTTCGGTATAGACCACGCCGTGATAGCTCGGATCGGGCTGGTTCAAGCGGGCGAAGCGTTGCGGCTGTGCCGTCCAGTCGAAGCGGCCCGAATCGACGATCGCCCCGCCCAGGCTGGTGCCGTGACCACCGAGGTACTTGGTGAGCGAGTGCACCACGATGTCGGCGCCATGTTCGAACGGGCGCAGCAGGAACGGCGTGGCCACGGTGTTGTCGACGATCAATGGCACGCCGGCCGCATGTGCGACCTCGGCGATGGCGGCGATGTCGGTGACGTTGCCGCGCGGGTTGCCGATCGATTCGACGAACACCGCCTTGGTGCGTTCATCGATCAAGGCCGCGAACGCCGACGGGTCAGCCGGATCTGCGAAACGCGCCTGGATGCCGTACTGCGGCAGCGTGTGCGCCAGCAGGTTGAGGCTGCCGCCATACAGCGCACTGGCAGCGACGATGTTGTCGCCGGCCTCGGCAATGGTCTGGATCGCATAGGTGATCGCGGCCTGCCCGGAGGCCAGCGCCAACGCGCCGATGCCACCTTCCAGCGCCGCAACGCGCTGCTCCAGCACGTCGGTGGTGGGGTTCATGATGCGCGTATAGATGTTGCCCGGCACCTTCAGGTCAAACAGGTCTGCCCCGTGCTGGGTGTCATCGAATGCATAGGCCACGGTCTGGTAGATCGGCACCGCCACCGCGCGGGTGGTCGTGTCGGGACGGTAGCCGCCGTGCACGGCCAGGGTTTCCAGTTGCCACTGCGGATCGCTCATTGCGCCAGGCTCCATCCGGGGAAACGCCCACCATAGGCCAGCCTTCGACCGCCACTGAGAGCCCCTGGCGATGACGCCAGTACCGGCGGTTATCAGGTTGCCCGGGATTCAGGCAGTCGTCATGGGCCATTGCTAGGCTTCGCCGCCGGGCCTTTCGCCCCGGACAAGGACGCCCTACCGATGCAGCCCTCCCCGTGGACTCCCGCCACCGGCACCCCGACCCAGGTGCTGCTGGTCGAGGACGACCGCCGCCTGGCCGAGCTGGTCAGCGACTACCTGCGCGAACATGGATTTGCCGTGCAGCACGTACCGCGCGGCGACCTGGCCAGCGCGGCCTGTCGCCAGCACGCGCCGGAACTGGTGGTGCTGGACCTGATGCTGCCTGGCCTCGGTGGCATTGATGTGTGCCGGCAGATCCGCAGCTTTTCCGACGTGCCGATCCTGATGCTGACAGCGTGCGAGGACGATATCGAACAGGTGCTGGGCCTGGAGTCCGGCGCCGATGACTACGTGCACAAGCCGATCGAGCCGCGCCTGCTGCTGGCACGCCTGCGCGCACTGCTGCGCCGTCGCCATGGCAGCGGCCCTGCCGGCGTGCCGTGCCGGCTGATGCATGGCGAACTGCTGATCGATCGCGTGCAACGCGAGGTTCACCTGCATGGGCAGCCGGTGGAACTGGGTACCACCGAATTCGAGATCCTCTGGCTGCTGGCCAGCCAGCCCGGGCAGATCCTCTCGCGCGACCAGATCCTGCAGGCGGCGCGCGGCATCGGTTTCGATGGTCTGGACCGCAGCGTGGATGTCTGCATCGGCAAGCTGCGCCGCAAGCTCGGCGACGACGCGCGCGAACCGCGCCGGATCAAGACCGTGTGGGGCCGTGGCTACCAGTTCAATCCGTCGGCCTGGTCGGCGTGAAGCGCCTGTTCCTGTGGCTGTGGTTCGTCACCGGGGCCTGCCTGCTGGTGTCGGTGTTCAGCCTCAACCATCTGCTGGACCGCATCTACACGCCCCTGCAGGAACGTGTCTTCGCCGAACAGGTGCGCGGCCAGGTGTATGCACTGCGCAGCGGACTGGCCGGCCTGGACCGCCCGCAGCAACAGCAGCGCGTGGCGCAATGGCAACCACACTACGGCATTGCACTGTCACTGCTGGATGCGCCGCCGGCACTGGATGACGAAGAGCGCAGCGCCCTGCGCGGGGACGGCTTCATCGTTCGTGAGCGCTACCAGCAGGTCCTGCTGCCCATCGAGGGGGCTGACGGACGCTGGCTGCAACTGCGCTTTCCCGGCGAAGTGCAGATGACCCTGTACATGACCGTCGCCGCGTACCTGTGCATCCTGCTGCTGGTCGGCGCCTGCCTCTATGCCTGGGTACGCCTGTTGTGGCGCGATCTGGAGGCGCTGCGGGGTCATGCCGATCGCATCGGTGCCGGCGATCTGCAGGCGCGTGCGCAGGTATCGCCACGTTCGCAGATCCGGGTCATCGTCGAGCATTCCAACCGCATGGCCGCGCGCGTGGCCGAACTGGTGCAACGGCAGCGCGACCTTACCCACGCCATTTCCCACGAGCTGCGCACGCCGATCGCACGCCTGGCCTTCGGCCTGGACCTGATGCAGGACAGCAACGATCCGGCGCGGCGGGCACACCTCGCTACCGGCCTGCATGGCGATCTGGCCGAGCTCAACCGGTTGGTCAGCGAGCTGCTGGCGTACGAGCGGCTGGAGCATCCCAACGATGCCGAGCCCATGCAGCGGATCGAAGCGAACGATTGGCTGCAGGCCTGCATGGAGGACGCGCGGCGCGATGCCGAGCGCGCGGGACTGGTGCTGCAGGTGTGGCCCAGTGCGCTGCCACGCGTGGATGCCGAGCCGCGCCTGCTGCAGCTGGCCCTGAGCAACCTGGTCGGCAACGCGATGCGCTACGCACGCACCCGTGTGGAGGTGTCACTGGTCAGCGTGGCCGGCAAGGCCTGCCTGCGCGTGGATGACGATGGCCCGGGCATCGCCGAAAGCGATCGCGAGAAGGTGCTGCGCCCGTTCACCCGTCTGGATGACAGCCGCAGCCGCGATACCGGCGGCTTCGGCCTGGGCCTGGCCATCGCCGGGCGCATCGCGGTTCGTCACCACGGCGAGCTGCGCGTGGGACGCGCGACCCTGGGCGGTGCACGCCTGGAAATGCACTGGCCACTGGCTGCCAGCTGAACGCCACGGGCCGCGCTTACAGTTGCTTACAACTCCCGCACAACTGCGGACGGATTGGTCGGTGGCATCCCGCCACGCTGTCGACCCAGCAGCACGCGCCGGATGCGCGCACTGCATTTCCTCCCACTGTAGAGAGTTGCCATGTCCCACCGTCGCCGTTTCCCCACCCTGCTCGGCCTGGCCCTGCTGCCCTTGTTCGCAACGTCCACAGCGCATGCCAAGGAGGATCAATGGACCTTCGAGCTTGCCGCCGGTGGCGGTGTCGCCCCGCGTTACAGCGGCAGCGAGGAATTCCAGGCCGCACCGACGCTGTCCTTCGACGTGACCTCACCGGGCGGCTGGTTTCTGGGTACCAGCGGTGCGGGTTGGGGTACGGCGATCGGCGAACACACCCGCGTGCGTGCCTACGTCGGTGGCAGCGGCAGCCGCCGCGAGAAGAACTCGATCCTCGGCGGCTCGGACTTCCTGCGTGGCATGGGTGATATCGATACCCGGCCCCTGGTCGGCCTGGCGGCTGGCTATACGCTGGGTGAGGCGGTGCTGAGCGGTTCCTGGCAGTACACGCTGAAAGACGACGACAAGGGCGACAACGGCCTTGCCACCCAGCAGATCCACCTGAACCTGGAGATGCCACTGTTCGATCTGGCCGGTGGCGTGGTCAGCGGCAGCGTATCCACCGACTACGGCAACCGCGGCTACATGCAGACCTGGTATGGCGTCAGCCCTGACCAGGCCGCTCGCACCGGTTTCGCCCAGCACAAGCCCAAGGCCGGTCTGGTCAGCGCCGGCCTGGGCATGAAATGGAGCCATCGCGCCGGTCGCAACGGCAACTGGTACATCGCTGTGGAAGGCACCCGACTGCTGGGCGATGCGGCCGACAGCCCGATCGTGCAGAAGGCCAACCAGTTCGGATTGATGACCGGGTATACGCACCGGTTCTGAGCATGGCCGGCAAGCGCCGGATGCGGCCGGTCGCTGCAACCGAAACGGGGCGCTGCACTCATGCAGCGCCCCGTTCGGCTCAGGCTCAGGCCTTGGCGAACACCAGATGGCCGCCGTCGTTGCCCACTTCGATGGTATCGCCGTTGACGAACGCACCGGACAGGATCTTCTGCGCCAGCGGGTTTTCCAGCTGTGCCTGGATCGCACGCTTCAGCGGACGCGCACCGTAGACCGGATCGAAGCCGACGTTGCCGAGCAGATCGAACGCTGCATCGGACACCACCAGCTTCAGGCCACGCTCGGCCAGGCGCTTTTCCAGGCCACGCATCTGGATGCGCGCGATCTGCTTGATCTGCTGCTTGTCCAGCGGATGGAACACCACGATGTCATCCAACCGATTGATGAACTCCGGACGGAAGTGCGCCTGCACCACGCCCATCACCGCCGCCTTCATCTGCGTGTAGGCTTCCGGCGTGTCATCGCCGCTCATGTCCTGGATCTGGTGCGAACCCAGGTTGGAGGTCATCACGATGACGGTATTGCGGAAGTCCACCGTGCGGCCCTGGCCATCGGTCAGGCGACCATCGTCCAACACCTGCAGCAGGATGTTGAACACATCCGGATGCGCCTTTTCCACCTCGTCCAGCAGGATCAGCGAATACGGGCGACGGCGCACGGCCTCGGTGAGGTAACCGCCTTCCTCATAGCCCACGTAGCCGGGGGGCGCACCGATCAGGCGTGCGACGCTGTGCTTCTCCATGAACTCGCTCATGTCGATGCGGATCATCGCGTCGGCGCTGTCGAACAGGAACTCGGCCAGCGACTTGCACAGTTCGGTCTTGCCCACGCCGGTCGGGCCCAGGAACAGGAACGATCCCCCCGGTCGATTCGGATCGGACAAGCCAGCGCGCGAACGACGCACCGCGTCGGACACCACCTTGATCGCCTCTTCCTGGCCGACCACGCGGTTGTGCAGCACCTCTTCCATGCGCAGCAGCTTGTCACGCTCGCCTTCGAGCATCTTGTTGACCGGGATGCCGGTCCAGCGCGAGACGACCTCGGCGATCTCCTCGTCGGTGACACGGTCCTGCACCAGCTTGAAGTCGTGGTTCTCCACTTCCTGGGCGGCAGCCAGCTGCTTTTCCAGCTGCGGCAGCACGCCATACTGGATCTCGCTCATGCGCGCGAAATCCTGCCGGCGCTGGGCCGACTCCAGTTCAACCTTGGCCTGCTCGACCTGTTCCTTGATCTTCGTCGTGCCCTGCAGCGCGGCCTTCTCCGACTTCCAGACTTCGTTGAGATCGGAGAACTCGCGCTCCAGCGCATCGATATCGTTTTCCAGATCGGCCAGGCGCTGCCGCGAAGCGTCGTCCTTTTCCTTCTTCAGCATCTCGCGCTGGATCTTCAGCTGGATCAGGCGACGTTCCAGCCGGTCCAGTTCCTCCGGCTTGGAATCGATCTCCATGCGCAGCCGTGAAGCGGCCTCGTCCATCAGATCGATGGCCTTGTCCGGCAGCTGGCGGTCGGTGATGTAGCGGTTGGACAGGGTGGCCGCAGCGACGATGGCCGGGTCGGTGATCTCCACCCCGTGGTGCACCGCGTACTTTTCCTTCAGGCCACGCAGGATCGCGATGGTGTCCTCCACCGTCGGCTCGCCCACGAACACCTTCTGGAAGCGGCGCTCCAGTGCTGCGTCCTTTTCGATGTACTTGCGGTACTCGTCCAGCGTGGTCGCACCGACGCAGTGCAGTTCACCGCGCGCGAGTGCCGGTTTGAGCATGTTGCCGGCATCCATCGCACCGTCGGCCTTGCCCGCGCCAACCATGGTGTGCAGCTCGTCGATGAACAGGATGATCTGGCCTTCACTCTTGGCCAGGTCGTTGAGCACGCCCTTCAGGCGCTCTTCGAATTCACCGCGGAACTTCGCACCGGCGATCAGCGCGCCCATGTCCAGCGACAGCACGCGCTTGCCGCGCAGGCCTTCAGGCACTTCGTCATTGATGATGCGCTGGGCCAGGCCTTCGACGATCGCGGTCTTGCCCACGCCGGGTTCGCCGATCAGCACCGGGTTGTTCTTGGTACGACGCTGCAGCACCTGGATGGTGCGGCGGATTTCTTCATCGCGACCGATCACCGGATCGAGCTTGCCGCTCTCGGCGCGTTCGGTCAGGTCGATGGTGTACTTCTCCAGCGCCTGCCGCTGCTCTTCGGCGTTCTCCGACTGCACGTTCTCGCCGCCGCGCAGCTTGTCGATAGCGGTCTGCAGGCGCGCCTTGTCGGCACCGGCAGCGCGCAGCGCCATGCCCAGCGTGCCGCCGTCTTCCAGCGCGGCCAGCACGAACCACTCGCTGGCGATGAAGGCATCGCCCTGCTGCTGTGCCAGCTTGTCGGTGTGGTTGAGCAGGCGGTTGAGATCGTTGCCGATCGACAGGTTGCCGGCCTGGCCGGACACCTTCGGCAGCGCTTCAAGCGCCTCGTCCAGGCGCTCGCGCAGCACCGGTACGTTGACGCCGGCCTGGGCCAGCAACGGCCGGGTGCTGCCACCCTGCTGGTCCAGCAGGGCACTGAACACGTGCACCGGTTCAATGATGCTGTTGTCGCGGCCAACTGCCAGCGACTGCGCGTCTGCCAGCGCCTGCTGGAAACGCGAGGTGAGCTTGTCCATTCGCATTGCGAAACCTCATCGGTCATCTTGGCCGGCCCGCGCCGGCGATGCTGGAAAGATGCGGTTGCCCCACCCCGTTTCAAGGGTGGCTGCGACTGCATTCGAAGGCCAGTCAGCCTGCGGCCAGCATGCCGGACGGGGTGTTGTCGGCGCGTTGATCCGGATCAGATCCGCACGATGGGTTGGCTCAACGGGTGATCGCGCCCCGGATCGCCCGCAGCTGCTGCTTGACCGCCCGCGCCTGCGCCACGCCCATGCGCAGCAAGGCCTTCTGCCCGATCGAGCGCGACTGCAGGGTGGCGTCGACGAAGCGGTAGCGGCCGCGCGCATCGCGCTCCACCAGCGGCGCTTGAGCCAGCTCCGGGGTGTCCAGCAGGTGATCAATGACTGACACCAGGCGATCATTGAAGTAGCCATCGGGCTTTCCAAGATCGACGTAGGCCTGCTGGATCAACGGATAGAAGCGCTTGTAGGCAACGCCTGCGGCCGCCGGGTCAATCGCGGTGAAGGCCTGCACATAGGGCGCATAGCGCGCCGCATTGGCCGCGGCGATGCGCTCGCCGCCCTCACCCAGCTCCACCTGCAGGCTGCCCGCTAGCGGCCGTGCAGCCAGCGCGGTAGGCGGCACACTGGCCTTGTCCAGGTTGTCGACCTGGGTGACCAGGCGCTGGATCAGGTGATCGCGCAGCAGCGCAGTCAACGCGCCCTCGCCCTTGAACAGTCCGCTCAATGCGCTCCAGGCGGCGGCATCGCTGTCGGCCAGGTTCGGCAGCGCCGGGTCGGCGGCGGCCTCCGAATCCAGCGGATGCTTGATCGGAGAGGGCGCGGGTTCCTGCGTAGCAGCAGGCTTCGGTACGGCGACTGCCGAGGTCGGCGCGGATTGCTCCGGCACCGCTACGCCATCTGCCAGGTGCTGCAACTGGTCGCGGAACAACCACGTGCCCGCGCCGCCCACCACCACCACGCCCAGAACCCAGGGCCAGACCGCTTTTCCACTCTGCATGATGCAGAACCTCGCTTTTCACCTGCATGGACAAGGTGTGACTGCCCTGATTCGGCGGGGTTCCCCAGCCATTCCGCTGCCGTTGTGGTTCACGCCTGCTTTGCGCGGCGCGCGCGACCCTGTTGTTCCTGTTGGGTGGAGAAGCTTCATGCAGTACGCGCTGTACTACTGGACCGGCATCCAAGGCCGTGGCGAGTTCGTGCGGCTGGCGCTGGAAGATGCCGGCGCCGATTACGTGGACATGGCGCGTGTGCACGGCGACGCCGTGATGCAGTCGTTCCTCGATGGCCACAGCGAAGGCGCGCAACCTTTCGCGCCACCGTTCCTGAAGGCGGGGCGACAGGTCATCGCGCAGGTCGCGGCCATTCTCGATTTCCTCGGCCCGACGCTGGATCTGGTTCCGCAGGCCGCCTCGCGGCGCATGCAGGCGCTGCAGTTGCAGCTGACCATCGCCGATCTGGTGGCCGAAGTGCACGACACCCACCATCCGATTGCCGCGTCGAAGTACTACGAAGAGCAGAAGACCGAGGCCAGGGCGCGCGCGGCAGCGATGCGCGATGAGCGCCTGCCGAAATTCCTCGGCTACTTCGAGCAGGTGCTGAAGGCCAATGGCGGTCGCCACCCGCTGCGCGAACACTCCTACGTGGACCTGTCGCTGTTCCAGTTGCTGAGCGGGCTGGACTATATGTTCCCACGCCGCATGCAGGCGCTATGGCCGACGTTGCCACTGCTGCGCGCGCTGAAGGATCGGGTGGAACAACGGCCCGGCATCGCCGTCTATCTCGCTTCGGAGCGGCGGCTGCCCTTCAACACCAACGGCATCTTCCGGCATTACCCGGAACTGGATTCAGATCGGTAGTGCCGGCCGCTGGCCGGCAACTGCACGATCCAACCGGAGCCTCTGAGGGTGCCGGCCATGCCGGCACCACCCGTGATCAGTCGTTCCCAGCCAGCGGCTTCACCGCCTGCTTCTGCAGCGACAGCAGCCCCAGCAGGATGGCCAGCGCCACATAGGCGCCGGCGAACTGCCAGCTGATCACGCGGGCCAGACCCTGCAGATCCCACGGCAGATAGATGCCGCCGCGCGGGTCAACCGAGTGGATCAGGCCGAACAAGGTCAGTGCCGCCGCCACCAGCAGGAACCCGCAGGCGCGGCGCAGGCGTCCATCGACCATCGCTGCGACGGTGGCGATCCACAGCATCGAAGTGATGATGAAGCCGTTGCCCAGCGCGAAGATCACCGCCAGCTCCGGCAGGCCATGACCATCGACGTGGGTCAGCAGTGCGCCCATCTGGTCGGCTGGAATCCAGCCCGGCGCCTTGATCGCCAGCAGGTAGGCCGCCGACGGCAGGAAGCCCAGCACCATCGCACCGGCATGCTGGCGCGGCGTCGCCTGGAACGCTTGGGTGGTGATGTCGATCGACACGTACACGATGATCGGCGCCAGTACCGCCAGTGGCAGCCACTGCACCAGCCCGGAAATGATGCCGAGCATGCCGCCGATGCCGACGAACAGGCCGGTCAGCAGCGTGTAGCCGCTGCGCGCGCCCATGTGCTTGTAGGCCGGCTGGCCGATGTACGGGGTGGTCTGCGCAACGCCACCACAGACGCCAGCCACCAGCGTGGCCACCGCCTCCACCAGCAGGATGTCGCGGGTGCGGTAGTCATCGCCGGCCGCACGCGCGCTTTCGGATACGTTGATGCCACCGACCACCATCAGCAGGCCGAACGGCAACAGCAGCGGCAGGTAAGTCATTGCGGTCGGCAGGCCCTCGATGAAGCCCAGCGTCGGCAGCGGCAGCACCACCTGCGGCGGCACCCAGGCCGGAATCTGGAAGCCGGGCACACCCAGGCCGGCCAGGCCGAGCCCGTAATACAGCACGGTGCCGAACACGAAGGCCAGCAGCACACCGGGGCCGCGCAGCGGCAGCTTGCCCTTGGCGATCAGCACGTACAGCAGCAGGCCCAGCGTGGTGAAGCCCACCAGCGGCGAGCGCAGGGTTTCCAGCAACGGCAGCAGGCCCATCAGCACCAGTGCGATGCCCGCGATGGAGCCCAGCAGTGCGGCACGCGGCAGCGCGCGGGTTACTGCTTCACCGAAGAAGGACAGGATCAGCTTGAGCACGCCCATGATGACCAGCGAGGCCATGCCCAGCTGCCAGGTGGCGATGGCGGCGGCATGCGGGTCCAGGCCCTGCTGCTTGAAGGCCAGGAAGGCCGGGCCCAGCACCAGCAGTGCCATGCCGATGCTGGTCGGTGCATCCAGGCCCAGCGGCATGGCGGTGACGTCGTCGCGCCCGGTACGCGCGGCCAGGCGCCGTGCCATCAGGGTGTACAGCAGGTTGCCGACCAGCACGCCCAAGGCGGTGCCGGGGAACATGCGGCCGAAGACCACGTCGGCGGGGAACTGGAACATCCCGACCAGGGCCATGGCGATGAAGCCGAGGATGGAGAGGTTGTCGACGACCAGGCCGAAGAAGCCATTGAAGTCGCCAGCGACGAACCAGCGGCGCGGCGCGGTGGAAGCGGGAGCGGACATGGAAGGGGCGGTGGGGGTGGGGACCGCCGATGGTAGGCCCAGCGGGGCCGGCGCGCCAATTCCCGAGTGGAATGATGGGTTCCAGCCAACGGCGGAGCCCCTCGTGGTTGGTCGCTGAAAGCAGGTTCTGGGGGTGGGCCGGGCGGGTAGGCTGCGCAGGGGGCGCTGCAAGTACGTCCATGTAAGCTCGGTCGCCGCTTGCTCGTGTGCGCTGTCCTGCGCACACGGCAAGACCGGGGTTGGGCATCCTGCCCAACCCGCCCGAGGCATGCCTCGGGCCCATGCGGCTCACGCCCCTGCGCAGCCTACCCGCCCGGCCACGGACAGTTTCCTGCGGGCGCCAGCCACGGATGAGAATCAAAAGATCAAAAGCAGAAGCCGGTCGCTGCGCTCTCAGGCGCCGGATCGCAGGCATCTGCGTGGTTGCCGGCCAGCGGCCGGCACTACCGACAGACATCCACGCATTGCGTGGATTTACCGTGTCGACCAAGGTCGCCCCCCACGAACAACAGACCATGCCATTCCAACAGATCGTGGGAATCTGTCGAAGGCGGGGTGGGTCCGGTTGCGGGGGTGTCCGCGGCATGGATGCCGCGGCCAAGCCCCCAAGGGTGAGGGCGCTTTGCTTGCGAAGCACTGCTTCGCAAGCGCCCGAACGCACAGCCGCCAGCGGCTGGGCCGGTCTGGGGGTTTA
>NZ_JBFRFC010000010.1:0-150073 GCF_052114625.1 Stenotrophomonas sp. 2YAF26
GTTGCGGGGGACGCTGCAAGTACGTCCCTGTAAGCTCGGTCGCGCCATCCATGGCGCTCACGCCCCCGCAACCGGACCCACCCCGCCTTCGACAGATCGCCGCAATCTGCCTGAACGGCGTCGTGCACCGCTTTGGTAGGTGTCGACCTTGGTCGACACGGTAGATCCACGCCATGCGTGGATGGATCTCTGGATACCTGTTGATCTGTTGGGTGCGGACTGTTGGCTTGGTGGGTGCGGACCGTTGGTCCGCACACCGATGCATCAGGCCAGGTAGACCTGCCCGTCGCGTACGTCCACCGGCACTGCTCGCAGGCGGTCGCCCTTGCAGGGGCCGGCGATGCAGTCGCCACTGTCCAGCGCGAACGAGGCGCCGTGGGCGGCGCAGACCAGATGGCCTTCTCGGCTCTTCAGGAACTGGCCGGGTGCCCAATCCAGGCGCCGGCCCGCGTGCGGGCAGATGTTCAGGAACGCGCGCACCTGCTCACCGTCGCGGTACAGCAGCAGCGACTCGGCATCGCCATCGACCACCGCTTCAACCTCGGCAAACGCACCATCGGCAATGGCATCCAGGGTGATCAGGGCAACAGCGGCAGTCATGGCGAAGGCTCGGACGGAATCGCGCATTGTCGCATGCCTGGTCATGTGGCTAGCTGCGACATGAACACAAGTCATTGATCCGTAATAAGCCAAGGCTATATTTAACGAGTTTTTCACTCAATGACAGTGGCAGCTGCCGATACTCATGGCTCGCTGATTTCCAGCCTATCGAGCCACCATGTTCAATCGCGATTTCGCCTTCAACCAGTTCCGCACCCTGTTTGCCCCGCGCAAGCCGCGCCATCCGCTGGTGCGCGTTGCCGTGGGCCTGCTCGGCTTGGCGATTCTGGCCGCGATGGTGTTCATCGGCGTATTCGTCGGTGCAGCCATGATCCTGGTGGGCCTGGCGTGGAAGCTGCTGGCTTCGCGCAAGCCCGGCCCGAGCCGCCCGGTCGACCCGAACGTGGTCGAGGGCGAGTACCACGTGGTGCGCAAGTCGGCGCTGCCGTCCTCTCGCTGATCGACGCTGCCCGCTGACGGCGGGCCTTGCTGCGTTCTAGACTGCGGGCACTCCCTTCCTGGATGCCCGCATGTCCGATGTCTCCGATGTGATCCCTGCTGCAGCCACGCCGCGTGTACCGGTGGTTGGAGGCGGCAGCTTTCCCGTGCACCGCATCTACTGCGTCGGCCGCAACTTCGCCGACCATGCGCGTGAGATGGGTGCTGCCGTGCCCGCAGCAGATGATCGCGGCCGCCCGATGTTCTTCACCAAGCCGGCCGACGCCATCGTGGTCGGCCACGACGATGTGATCCCCTATCCGCCTGCCACCAGCAACCTGCATCACGAGGTGGAACTGGTGGTGGCGATCGGCCGTGACGCGCCCACCGGCGAGCTGGCCGTGGCCGACGCCGAGGCCCTGGTCTATGGCTACGCCGTGGGCCTGGACCTGACCCGCCGCGACCTGCAGGCCGCCGCCAAGGAGAAGGGCCACCCGTGGGATTCGGCCAAGGGTTTCGATGCCTCTGCACCGATCAGCGAGATCGTGCACGCCGGTGAAGTCGGCGATCTGGCCGCGCTCAATCTGTCGCTGGAGATCAATGGCGAAGTCCGCCAGCAGTCCCTGCTCGACCAGATGATCTGGAACGTGCCGGAGATCCTGCACGAGCTGTCCAAGCTGTGGCAGCTGCGCGCCGGCGACCTGGTGTTCATGGGCACGCCGTCCGGCGTGGCCGCACTGAAGCCCGGCGACCGTTTCAGTGCACGCCTTGAGAACGTGGCCGAACGCCACGGCGTGATCGCCGGCTGACATCACCTGCGCTACCCTTCGCGCTGTCCCCCCTCGCCCTCAGGAGAAAAACAACAATGGGAATGCTCACCGAGTTCAAGGAATTCGCGATGCGCGGCAACGTCATCGACCTCGCCGTCGGCGTGGTGATTGGCGCTGCCTTCGGCAAGATCGTCACCGCGTTGGTGGAGAAGATCATCATGCCGCCGCTGGGCTACCTGATCGGCCGGGTGGATTTCTCGCACCTGGCGTGGACGCTGTCGCCGGCCAGCATCG
Source organism: Stenotrophomonas sp. 2YAF26 (assembly GCF_052114625.1). Classification (NCBI taxonomy): domain Bacteria; kingdom Pseudomonadati; phylum Pseudomonadota; class Gammaproteobacteria; order Lysobacterales; family Lysobacteraceae; genus Stenotrophomonas; species Stenotrophomonas sp. 2YAF26. Next base: position 2,103 of record NZ_JBFRFC010000010.1, read on the forward strand.
GGCCTGATGGCAAGGAAATCCCGGCCGTGGTGATCGGCTACGGTGATTTCATCAACACGCTGATCCAGTTCGTGATCGTGGCCTTCGCCATCTTCCTGGTGATCAAGGTGATCAACCGCCTGTCGCGCAAGAAGGAAGCGGCACCGGCAGCGCCGGCCGAGGAAGTGGTGCTGCTGCGCGAGATCCGTGACAGCCTGAAGAAATAAGGTTGGTGGCGCCGGGCCATGCCTGGCGGAACGCCATCTTGCCGCTGCGCTCGCCGGGCATGCCCGGCGCGACCGCAGAGGCATGCGAAAGCCCCGCTCCGGCGGGGCTTTCGCTTTGCTGCATCTGGCGGAAAACAGCATCCGCGCCGGCCATGACCTCCCGCCCATGCGCGGCGCTGAACGACTGTTAAGCTCCAAGGCTTACACCCTTCCCGGAGCTGTCCATGCGTCGCCGCGTCCTTGCCATCGCATCCTCCCTCGCCCTGCTGGCTGCGCCGGCCTTCGCGGCGCCGCATGCCACCACCCTGCCGCCGGCTTCGCTGGCCACCGCGGCGCAGCTGCGCGACCAGGCGCTGGCCGATGACACCGGCTGGAAGGTGGTCGAATCGTTGACCACCGAGATCGGCCCGCGCATCGCCGGCAGCGAGGCCGACGCCCGTGCCGTGGCCTGGGCCGAAGCCAAGTTCAAGGCACTGGGTTTTGACAAGGTGTGGAAGGAACCGGTGACCTTCCCGAAATGGGAGCGCCGCAATGAACACGCCGCCGTGACCGGCAGGAACCCGCAACCGCTGCAGATCACCGCGCTGGGTGGCAGCCCGGGCGGTACGGTTGAAGCCGAGGTAGTGCGCTTTGCCGATCTGGCCGCGCTGCAGGCCGCACCGGCGGGTTCGCTGAAGGGCAAGATCGCCTTCGTCGATTACCAGATGCTGCCGTTCCGCGATGGCCGCGACTATGGCCGTGGCGGCGCGATCCGCAGCAAGGGCCCGTCCGAGGCCATCCGCAAGGGCGCGATCGGTTTCCTGATGCGCTCGGCCGGTACCGATTCGCACCGCGTGCCGCACACCGGCATCACCCGCTTCGATGACGGTCTGACCCAAGTGCCGTCGGCGGCGCTGTCGGTGCCCGATGCCGACCAGCTGGCGCGCCTGCTTGCCCGTGGCGCAACCACGGTGAAGGTCGCACTGGACTGCGGTTGGGATGGCACGGCGACCTCGTACAACGTGATCGGTGAGATCACCGGCCGCACGCTGCCGAAGGAAGTGGTGGTGATCGGTGGACACCTGGACTCGTGGGACCTGGGCACCGGCGCGGTCGATGACGGCGCAGGCGTGGGCATCACCATGGCCGCCGGTCATCTGATCGGCCAGCTGAAGCAGGCGCCGAAGCGCACCATCCGCGTGGTCGCCTTCGCCAACGAAGAACAGGGCCTGTATGGCGGCAAGGCCTACGCCGAGGCGCATGCCAAGGACGTAGCCCTGCACCAGCTGGCCGCCGAGAGCGATTTCGGTGCTGGCCGCATCTACGCCTTCAACACAGGTTCGCCGAACCCGGAAGGCTCGCGCGAGGCAACCAGGCAGATTGCCGAGGTGATGAAGCCGCTGGGCATCGAGTACGCCGCCGACAAGGGCGGCCCGGGGCCGGATGTCGGTCCGCTGGCCGCCAAGGGTGGCGCATGGGCGTGGCTGGCGCAGGATGGCTCGGACTACTTCCACCTGCACCACACCGCCGACGACACCCTCGACAAGATCGATCCGAAGGCGCTGGCGCAGAACGTGGCGGCCTATACCGTGTTTGCCTACCTGGCGGCCGAGGCCGATGGCAACTTCGGTAGCGAAGCCAAGGCAACCACGCCGCCCAACGAGTGAGTCCACTTCCACGCTGTGCGTGGAGTGACTCATGACTGGGTAGCGCCGGGCCATGCCCGGCGCTACCGGCCTGGGTGCTTACTGCACCCACACGCTGGTATTGCGAACCCCCAGCAGCTTCGGGTTGAACAACGGGTCACGCCCGTGACGCCGGTGATCTTCGTAGTCGCGCAACGCGGCCAGCGCGGGCCTCTGCAGCAGCAGGATGGCGATGATGTTCAGCCAGCTCATCATGCCTACGCCGATGTCGCCCAGCGCCCACGCCACTGTCGCACTGTTCATCGCCGAGTAGCCCGTAGCGGCCAGGAACAGCAGCTGGAAGGTGCCCATCACCCCCCCTCGGGGACGATCGCGGCAGAGGTAACTGACGTTGGTTTCGGCCATGTAGTACAGGGCCAGGATGGTGGTGAACGCGAATGGCAGGATCGCCAGCGCGACGAACGACTTGCCGAAGCCGGGCAAGGCCGACTCCACCGCGTGCTGTACGAAGCGTGGCCCTGCTTCCACGCCGGGAAGGTTGCCCAGCAGCAGGCGCGCCTCGTCCGGTACACCGTTCACCGCCGGGTCGTAGACGTTGTAGAGCCCGGTGGAGAGAATCAGGAAGGCCGTCGCGCTGCACACGACCATGGTGTCGATGTACACCGAGAACGACTGCACCAGCCCCTGCTTCACCGGGTGCGACACTTCCGCTGCAGCGGCAGGATGCGCGCCACTGCCCATGCCAGCTTCATTGGACAACACGCCACGACGTACCCCCCATTGGATCGCGGTCCCGATCATCGCGCCGAATGCGGCGTCAACACCGAATGCGCTGCGCAGCACCAGGGCGATGACCTCAGGCACGCGCTCGACGTTGAGTACCATCACCACCGCAGTGACCAGCAGATAGGCCACGGCCATCACCGGCACCACCCATTCGGCGACGCGCGCGATGCGACGCACGCCGCCAAGCAGGATTGCCGCCAATACCACCAGCAGCACACCGGTGGTGACCATCACCGGGACATCCCAGGCTTCGTTCACCGCACTGGTGATGGCGTTGGACTGCGTGCCCGCCAGCATCGCCCCCGCCAGCACCGTGACCAGCGCGAACAGCACGGCGTACCAGCGCTGGCCCAGCCCCTTCTCGATGTAGTACGCCGGGCCACCGCGATACTGCCCCTTGGCGTCGCGATCCTTGTAGATCTGCGCAAGGGTGGACTCGATGAACGCGCTGGAGGCACCGAGGAAGGCGACGATCCACATCCAGAAGATCGCGCCCGGACCGCCGAAGGCAATGGCCATGGCGACACCGGCGATATTGCCCACGCCCACCCGGCTGGACAGCGACAGTGACAACGCCTGGAACGGCGAGACACCGGCATCGGAGCGCTCGTGACGGAACATCAGGCGCAGCATGTCCGGCAGCGCGCGCAACTGCACGAAGCGGGTACGCACGCTGAAGTACAGGCCCGTTGCCAGGCACAGCACCACCAGGTACGGGCTCCAGACAACGGCAAGCACGGCATTGACGATCGATTCGACATTCATCGCAGGGCCCCCATCAGAAGAACATGCCCAGGGCGACCTGGGGACTGATGATGCGGCCGGTATTGCGGCCGGCAACGGTGAATTCGACGCCGGCGATCAGCCCCAGCGACGGGCTGAAGTGGTACTCGACAGCGGGCGCGAAGGTCAGGTTGCGACTGGCCGGGCGGTGTTCGTTGATGGGCCGGACGCCACCTGCAGCGTCGGGCGCGAAACCGGTCAGGCGCTGGCCGGTCTCGCGGCTGGCGGCAACTTCCATCACGCCGACCCAGCGTTCGTTGAAGCTGTATTCGGCGCCCACGGAAAGACCCAGTACCGAGCCCCGCGCGATATGGCCCTGGAAGCCGTCCTCGGTGCCGTACACGCTGGTGCCGGAGATGGCCGTTCGCGATGGCGCCGGCCCCGCGCTGAACTGCGCCCGCCAGCGCAGCGGCCGATCGTTGCCCAGCCACAGCACCTGCTGCACGGCCAACGCGGCGACGGTGCGCTGCACGCCATCACCCTGCGCATCCAGCGGATTGCCGGTGATGCGGTCGTGGCTGCCGGTGCTGAAGCGCTGTACCAGGGCAATCGACACCGCCGGCGTGGTGCCATCGGCGCTGGGGGCCTGCAACAGGTATTGCAGGCGTGCGGTGGTATCACCGGCGCGGAAGCCTCGGCTGCGTGCGTTGCCGGATTCGGCGCGTGATGCACTCAGGTTGACCTGGCCGGTCACCCGTTCGCTGAAGCCGTATGCGATGGGCACCACCATCGCCCACGCGCCGCTGCGTTCGCTGATGCGGTGGCGGTCGCCGTTGTGGTCGAAGGACGAGGAACTGTCGACCCGCACCAGATAGGGTTCGACGTACCAGTGACCCGCTGGCATGCCGGCAGGATTGGGCGTGATCAGCGGGCCGGTGAAGTTGACGCCGTCGAGCGTGCGCTCGTTGGCCTGCGCGGAAACGGCGGCAAGCGCACTGAGTGCCAGTACCAGGCAGACACGCACCGCACTGCGAGGAGGATGACGCATGGGAACCGCTCCTGTACGACGTTGGATGGACTTCCACCCTGCGTCGCCGGGAACGGCACACCAATAAGGAAACTTTCAATTCGTCATGCCTGCTTTGCGCATGGCACTGCCAGGAAAACCGCCAGACGTTGCCCGGCTGCCGGGAAGTCCCGTTCGACCTGGAACTGCGCTGTGCGGGCACCGGTTTGCGGTGCCCGCAGACACGCCCATCAGCCGCGCTGGCTGACCCACTGCGCCAGCAACACGGCCGTGGCGGAAGCGACATTCAGGCTTTCAACCGCGCCACTGCCGGGAATCGACAGCTGCTGGTCACACTGGCTGGCCAGGCCGCGATCCATGCCTTCACTTTCCGCGCCCATCACGTAGACCAGGCGGGCCGGCAACGACGCGCGGAACACGTCATCGCCACCCTCGACCAGGGTCGCGGCGAGGCCGAAACCGGCCGCGCGCAGCTGCGCCATCGCTTCTGCATCCTCAGGCAACTGCACCAGCGGCACCGACTCTGCGCCGCCCTCGGCCACGCGTGCGGCCGCGCCGGACAGCGCCAGCGTACTGCTGGCCGGCAGCAGCAGCGCCTTGGCCCCGAAATGCGCGGCAGAGCGCAGGATCGCACCGAAGTTGTGCGGATTACCGACGCCATCCAGCCACAGTGCCAGCGCCGGGCCTTCGCCCAGTTCGGCCAGCCACTGCGCCAGCGGCAACACCGGCGCACGCAGCACGTCGGCCACCAGGCCTTCGTGATGGGTGGTGGCGGCCAGCTTGTTGAGGTCGCCCTCCTCCACCACGCGATAGCCCACGCGGTTGGCCACGCACCACTTCAGCACCGGCTGCATGCGCGGAATCAGCGATTCCACCAGGTACAGCTTGCGCAGCGCCTGCGGACGCTTGGCGAACAGGGCCTGCACCGCGTTCCAGCCGTACAGGCGCAGTTCGTCGTTGCCACGCCCCGGCGGTGGCGGGGTGCCGCCCTCACGCGGTGGCAGCGGGGTGGCCCGCGGCGGTCGCGACGACGGGCGGCGGGCATTCTTCCAGGGATCATTCACTACGGGACAACTCCAGCTTGCGTTGACGCCAGAAATCGGCGTTCTTGATGCCCAGGGCATCGGGGTCGAAGATCGGGTCGAGACCGAGCTTCTTCTGTCGTTCGTAATCGCGCAGGGCCAGCATGGCCGGCTTCTGCACGATGAGGATGGCGATGATGTTCAGCCAGGCCATCAGGCCCACGCCGATATCACCCAGCGCCCAGGCCAGGGTGGCGTTGTGGAAGGCACCGAACACCACCATGCCGATGATGCCCAGGCGCAGCAGCAGCACGGTGAGCGGCCGGCGCTTGTTGTGGTTGACGTAGGTCAGGTTGGTTTCGGCCATGTAGTAATAGGCCATGATCGTGGTGAAGGCGAAGAAGAAGATCGCCACCGACACGAAGGCCGAGCCCCAGCCCGGCAGCACTGCTTCCACACCCGCCTGCGCGTAGCCCGCACCTTCGGGAATGCCGGCCAGGCCCTGGAAGATCGGCTCAGCGCCGGCGACCGGCGAGTACACGTTGTAGGTGCCGCTGGCCAGGATCAGGAAGGCGGTGGCGGTGCACACCATCATGGTATCGAAGTAGATGGCGAAGGCCTGCACGTAACCCTGCTTGGCCGGGTGAGAGACCTCGGAGGCCGCCGCAGCGTGCGGTCCCGAGCCCTGCCCGGCCTCGTTGGCGTAGATGCCGCGCTTGATGCCCCATTCCACCGCCAGGCCCATCATCGCGCCGAACGCGGCGTGGGTTCCGAAGGCGCTCTTGAAGATGATGCCGAACATTTCCGGCACGCGGTCGTAGTTGATGATCATGATGACGATGGCCATCAGGATGAAGCCGGCGGCCATGAACGGCACCACCACTTCGGCGAAGTTGGCGATGCGCTTGACGCCACCGAAGATCACCACGCCCAGCAGCAGGGCGACGACGATGCCGATGCCCAGCTTCAGCGCCTGCGCCGATTCCATGCCGAAGGCCTGGCCATCGAGCGGACCGCACAGCGCGGTGCCACGGCAGGCATTGATGACGCTGTCGGCGATCGCATTGGCCTGCACGCCCGGCATCAGGAAGCCGGCGGCGATGATCGTGGCGATGGCGAAGGCCATGGCATACCACTTCAGGCCCATCGCTTTTTCGATGTAGTAGGCCGGGCCACCGCGGTAGCGGCCTTCGGCATCCTTGGTCTTGTAGATCTGCGCCAGGGTGCATTCCACATACGAAGTGGAGGCGCCGAGGAAGCCCATCACCCACATCCAGAAGATCGCGCCGGGGCCGCCGAAGGCGATGGCGGTGGCCACGCCGGCGATGTTGCCGATGCCCATGCGGCCGGCCATCGACATGGCCAGGGCCTGGAACGAGGACACGCCGGCGTCGGATTTCTCACCGGACACGGTGAGGCGGCACATCTCGACGAAACCACGGATCTGCATGAAGCGGGTGCGCAGGCTGAAGAACAGGCCGGCGGCCAGGCACATGAAGATCAGCGCCTTGCTCCAGATGATGCTGTTGATGAAATGTACGGTAGCTTCCACGCGCGCTCTCTCCAGTCGGCGGGTTGTGAGGACGTCCCGTCGGCTGGAAGGGACCGGTCGATTCTCCCTGATCGAAGGTCGCTGCGATAGCGCCGGATGTAGGGGCATGTTCTCCGCCGGGCATGGCCCGGCGCTACCGGCAATGACCGTGCCCCCTGCGGTAGCGCCGGGCCGTGCCCGGCGGCCTGTTACGGAAGCTGCCTGCGTACCCGGGCGAAGCGGCGCAGGTCATGCAGGACGCCGCGCTTGTAGACGGCGCAGCGCTCCACGCCCTCCTCCTGGAAACCGTTCTTTTCCAGTACCCGGGCCGAGCCCAGGTTGAAGTCGACCACCGTGGCCTGCAGCCTGAACAGGCCAAGTTCATCCATCACCCAGGGCGCGAACAGGCCGACCACAGCGGTCATCAGGCCCTGCCCCCAGTGGGCCTGGCCGAGCCAGTAGCCTAGTTCCGCGGTATGCCCGCGCTCGGCCACGCCCTGCTGGGCGCCAACGCTGCCACAGGCCTGGCCCTCTATCTCTATGGCCAGGTTCAACGTGCCTGGGGCCAGTACGCGTCCGCCCAGGAAAGCTTCGCCATCCTCGCGGGTGTAGGGATACGGGAAGCGGTCACGCAGCCCACGCGAGACGTCCGCGTCGTTGGCGTGATGCAGCAGCGACTGCAGGTCATCACTGCGCCAGGAGCGCAGCAGGAAGCCTGCGCCGTGCAGGATCCGCGCCTGCTCAGGCATGACCACCCACCGACGGCGAGTCGGCCTCCTGCTTCTCCAGCTCGCGCTTCACCGCCTCCGGCGAGCGGGTGTACGGGGCCAGCCGCGCGTAGAACGCCGGCACCACGAACAGCGACAGGAAGGTGGACAGGGTGACGCCGAAGATGATCACGATGCCGATGGTGCCACGGCTGGCCGAGCCCGGGCCACCGGCCACCACCAGCGGGATGGCGCCGACCACGGTGGCGATCGAAGTCATCAGGATCGGACGCAGGCGCACCATCGCCGATTCGATGATCGCTTCGCGCACGCTGCGGCCATCGTCGCGCAGCTGGTTGGCGAATTCGACGATCAGGATGCCGTTCTTGGCCGCCAGGCCGACCAGCATGACGATGCCGATCTGGCTGAACAGGTTCACCGTGCCGCCACTCAGCCACAGGCCAACCAGCGCACCAAGCACGCCCAGCGGCACGGTCAGCATGATCGTCAGCGGGTGGATGAAGCTCTCGAACTGCGCGGCCAGCACCAGGTACACCACCAGCAGGGCCATGGCGAAGGTCAGCAGCACCGCGCCGCCCGCACTCTGGTACTCGCGCGATTCGCCCTTCCAGTTCACCTGCGCGTACTGCGGCAGCTCTTCGCCGGTCACCTGCTGGGCCCAGGCGATGGCCTCGCCCAGCGGATAACCCGGTGCCAGGCCGGCACTGATGGTGATCGAGCGCAGGCGGTTGAAGCGGTTCAGGGTTCCGGCCTCGGCCACTTCGCTCAGCGTGACCAGGTTGGACAACGGCACCAACTCGCCAGAGGTCGCACGCACGCGGATCGCGGCCAGATCGGCGGGGCTGGCGCGGCCATCACGGCCGGCCTGCACCAGCACGTCGTACTCCTCGCCGTTGTCGACGAAGGTGGTGACGCGGCGCGAGCCCATCATCGTTTCCAGCGCCGAACCGATCGCGGTGACCGGCACGCCGAGGTCGGCCGCACGCTGGCGGTCGATGTTCACCCGCATCTGCGGACGGGTTTCCTTGTAGTCCGAGTCCGGGCCGACCAGGCCGGGGTTGTCGGCCATGCGCAGCAGGATGCGGTCGCGCCACTGCGCGATCTCGGCGTATTCCGGGCCGCCCAGCACGATCTGGAACGGCTGCCCGCCACTGCGTACCAGGCCGCCACCGACCTGGGTACGTACGCGCACGCCACGGATGGTGTCCAGTTCCTTCTGCAGTTCGTTGGCGACTTCCGGCGTGCCTTCGCTGCGCTGGCGCCACGGCTGCAGGAACACGCTGACGCGACCGGTGTGCATTTCCTCGCTTGCCCCGAAGCCGCCGGGCACGCGCGGGTTGGCGCGCACGATCGGCTTGTCCGCGCCCACATGCGGTGCCAGCAGCGCTTCGACCTGCTGCACCTGCTGCACGGTGTAGTCGTAGCCGGCGCCTTCCGGGCCGTCGATCATGATCTGGAACGAACCACGGTCTTCGGCCGGGGCCAGTTCCGAAGGCAGCACTTTGATCAGCAGCCAGCTGGCCGCCAACGCAGCGGCCATCACCAGCAGGTAGATCCACGTGCGATCGACATGATGATCGAGCACGCGGCCGTAGGCGCCGGCCAGGCGTTCCAGATTGCGGTTGATGAAGCCGTGCAGCCCGCGCGGTGCCTGCCCGGTATGCGGCTTGAGCAGCTTGGAGGCCATCATCGGCGTCAGCGTCAGCGCGACGAACGCCGACAGCGCGACAGCGGCGGCCAGGGCTACCGCCAGTTCACGGAACAGGCGCCCGGTATTGCCTTCCAGGAAGCCGACCGGCAGGAATACCGCCACCAGCACGGCGGTGGTGGCGATCACCGCGAACGCCACCTGCGCGGTACCCCGCTTGGACGCCACCAGCGGCGGTTCGCCCAGGTCGATGCGGCGCTGCACGTTTTCCACCACCACGATCGCGTCATCCACCACCAGGCCGATGCACAGCACCAGCGCGAGCAGGGTCAGCAGGTTGATCGAGAAGTCGAACGCGTACAGCGCGATGAACGCCGCCACCAGGCATACCGGCACGGTGACCGCAGGAATCAACGCCGCGCGGAAGCTGCCGAGGAACAGCCAGATGACCGCCAGCACCAGGATCATCGCCTCCACCAGGGTGGCGTACACGCGGTCGACGGCAGCCTCGATGAAGGTGGTGTTGTCGAAAGCAACGAAGATCTGCGTGCCCTTGGGCAGGGTCAGCGCGACACGTTCGGCCTCGGCGCGCGCGGTGCGCGCTACATCCAGCGAATTGGCAGTGGAGGTCTTGACGATGCCCAGGCCGATGCCGGGCTCGCCGTTGCTGCGGTAGTAAGCGCGACGCTCGGCCGAGGCCAGCTCGATCTTCGCCACATCGCCCATGCGCACCACGTAGCCATCACTGCCCTTGCCCAGCGGGATGGTCGCGAAGTCTTCCGGCTTGATGTAGTTGCGCTCCACGCGCAGGGTGAAATCGCGGTCGGTGGATTCGATGCGGCCGGCCGGCAGTTCCACGTTCTCGTTGCGCAGCGCGGTTTCCACATCGCCGGTGGTCAGCCCACGTGCGGCCAGCTGGTCGCGGTCCAGCCAGATGCGCATCGCATAGCGCTGGCGGCCACCGATGCGGACCTGGGCCACGCCATCGAGGCTGGAGAAGCGGTCGACCACGTAGCGGTCGGCGTAGTCGCTCAGTTCCAGCGTATCCATGGTCGAGGACACCATGTTGAACCAGATGATCGGGTCGGCATCGCTCTCGACCTTGGCGATCTCCGGTGGCCGCGCCTCTTCGGGCATGCGGTCGGCCACGCGGCTGACCGCGTCGCGCACGTCGTTGGCCGCCGCTTCGATGTCACGGTTGGAGGTGAATTCGATGCTGACCTGCGAACGGCCATTGGTGCTGCGTGCGTTGATCGTATCGATGCCTTCGATGCCGGCCAGCGCGTCTTCCAGCACCTGTGTGATCCGGCTCTCGATGACCGCTGCCGAGGCACCGGTGTAGTCCACCGAGACCGAAACGATCGGCGGGTCGATGGCCGGCAGTTCGCGCAGCGTCAACCGGGTGAAGGACATCACGCCCAGCACCAGCAGCAACAGGCTCATCACCACGGCAAACACCGGCCGCTGGATGGAGATGTCGGACAGCTTCATCCGCCGTGACCCTCGGCGGCTGCAGGTGCTTCAACCGTCGCCGGCTGCGCGCCGCTGGCGGGCGCGGCGTCGGAGGCTGCCACCTTCAGGCCCGCCCGCAGCTTGCCGGTGCCGTCCACCACGATGCGCTGGCCGGCCTGCAGGCCCTGCTTGATCTCGACCACGCCGGCGCGACGTGCGCCGGTGACCACGTCCACACGTTCGACGGTGTCATCGGCCTTGATGCGGTACATGAAGCTGTCGCGACCGACCTGCACCACCGCGATTTCCGGCACCACCAGGGCCGGTCGATCGGGATGGAACAGGCGCACGTCGAGCAGCATGCCCGGCCGCAGCGCATGGTCGCCATTGGCGAAGTCGGCACGCACGGTCACCGCACGGGTGGCCGGGTCGATGCGTGCATCGATGGTGCTGACCTCGCCCTCGAAGGTGCGGCCCGGCCAGGCCACGCTGGTGGCCTGCACCTTGTCGCCGGTGGTCAGCGACGCCAGTTCCACTTCCGGCACCTGGAAATCGACGTGCATGCGCTCGACGTCGTCGAGGGTGGCGATCACCGTGGTCGGCGTCAGCAGCGTGCCCGGGCTGATCTGGCGGATGCCGAGCACGCCGGCGAACGGCGCGCGCACGCGACGGTCGCCGATGTCCGACTGCATCTGTGCCACCCGCGCTTCGGCTGCGTCGCGGATCGACTTCTGCGTGTCCAGGGTGGCACTGGATACCAACCGCTGCGCCGCCAGTTCGCGCTGGCGCTTGTACAGCTGGTCGGCTTCGCGGAAGGTCGCCTGCGCCTGCACCAATGCGGCCTCCTGGGCCTGCCCGCGCAGTGTCACGAGGGGCGCACCGGCGGCGACCTGCTGGCCACTTTCAAAGTGCACGCGCTCGACGATCTCGCTCACCTTGGCGGTCACGCTGATCGACTCGCGCGCCTTGGCCGTGCCCAGCGCCTGCAGCGTGTCGTTCCACTGCACCGCCTGCACGACCTGCGCGGTGACCGGCACGGCTTCGCCCTGCCGACGTGCGGCGGCCTCCTGTTTGCCTGCGCACCCGGCCAGCACGGCCAGGCTGAGGCCAAGGGCCAGGGTCGAAGCGATACGAGCCAACATGAACAATCCTGAGCGATCCACGGCCGCCGAGTGTAGGCAAGGCCCCGCAAAAGCGGTATGTGCCAAGCGTTTACCGGCGTGGAACGGGGGCTGCGATAGCGCCGTGTGCCCATTCCATGCAGGGGGCACCGACGCAGTGTCGGCGTATGTCGGGATGTATCAGGCCATCCCGCCAGGGGCGATGCCGTCGTACAGTCGAGGGGCCTGGCCGAGGGCGCCGGGCGGGGTCGGAACCTGGCGGGGATCCGACCCCGTTTTCTTTGGACGCAGGCCTTCTGTGCGCGGCGCACCGGTAGCGCCGGGCCATGCCCGGCGGATCAATACCGGTAGTTCACCTTCATCCACAGGCTGCGGCCGGGCTCGTTGATGCGCACAGGGTCAGCGGGGAAGCCGAAGTCGGCGCTGCCGGCCAGGTTCAGATGCTCGCTGTAGGCACGGTCGAACAGGTTGTCGACACCGGCGCTGAGCTGCAGCTGCGAACTGAAACGATAGGCCGCGTTGAGCGCCAGCGTGGCAAAGCCGCTGCTCGGCCCGAGGTCCTGCGCGACCACGTTGCCCTGCCCGTCCGCGACCCGATGCTGATGGGTGACCGCGCGCACCAGCGCACCGGCACTCCAGCGCTGGCCTTCCCAGTCAGCGCTCAAGCGTGCTTCCAGCGGCGGCATCTGCGGCAACGGTCGATGCTGATCGCGGTTCTCGCCCCAGGCATAGGCCAGGGTGCCCCCCAGCTTCCATTGCTCGTCCAGCCGCAGCTGCAGGCCGGCCTCGGCACCGGCGATGCGTGCCTGCACATTGTCAGCCTGGCTCATGCCCATCATGCCGCTGCCGCGATAGGTGAACAGGATGTAGTCCTGGATCTGACCCGCATAGGCCGAGACCCAGGCCTGCACGCGCGGGCCCTTGTATTGCAGGCCGACGTCGAGCTGGGTGGTGCGCTCGGGCTGGATGCCGGTGAACGCGTTCACCGCACCTGCCGGCCCATGATCGGGCGAGAACAGTTCCCAGTAGTCGGGCATGCGCTGGCTGTGGCCCAGCCCCGCATACCAGGTCAGGCCGTCGGCGAGGTCCTGTTCGTAGCGCAGGAAACCACTGCCCAGCCATTCCCTGCGGCGCTGGCCGGCGGTGGGATTGGGCATGGCCATCATCATGCCGCCGATGTCGGCACGCTCATCGCGCACGCTGGCGCGATCGATGCGCAGCCCGCCGATCCAACGCTGATCGGTGTCCGCACCGAGGGTCAGTTCAGTGAACGCACCGTAGCGGCGGAAATCGGCGTCGGTGTTCCAGTCCGCCTGTTTATAGGTATCGCGCCCCATGCCCATGCGGCCGCGATGCCGGCTGTCTTCGCCGTCGATGCCGGCCACCAGCTGCACGTCCTGCCAGCGCCATTCGGCGCTGATGCGCCCGCCCTGCGTGCGGCGATCCACGTTCGACGCCATCGGCATCGGCATCATGCTGTGTGGGTTCGGCGTACGCAGCGTGTAGTTGTCCATCACGTGGTCGGCTTCGTTGTAGTACACGTTCGCCTGCAGCGTGTCCCACGCCCCGGGCAGATTGCGCTTCTCGAAGCGTGCGGCGTAACTGGTGCGTTCGAACGCGGCACCATCCATGCCCCGCCCCGCGTAGCGCGCGATCGCATCGCCGGCACCGGCGGAGACCTCCAGCAGGGTATCGGCGTCAGGCGTCCAGCCCACCGCTACGTCGCCATTCCACTTGCGCCATTTCGACGGAACCACATCACCGTTGCCGTCCTTGTAGTCATCGGCTTCGGAGCGATTGCCGCTGGCACGCACATAGCCCGTTGGATTGCCCAGGGTCAGGTCCAGCACCTGGTCGTTGCGGTTGCGTGAGCCGACCAGCGCACTGGCATCGGCACGCAGCCCGGGCGCATCGAAACGCGGGGTATCGCGCTCGAAACGCACGGTGCCCGCAGAAGCACCGGCGCCCCAGCGCACGCTCTGCGGGCCCTTGATGATGGTCAGCCGGTCAAAGCTCTCCGGCGAGATGTAGGACAGCGGGTTGTCCATGCGCGAGGGACACGCGCCAATCAGATTGCCGTCGTTGCTGAGGATGTTCAGGCGAGAACCGAACATGCCGCGCAGCACCGGATCGCCGTTGGTGCCGCCGTTGCGGATGGCGGAGAAGCCGGGAACGGTCTTCAGGTAATCGGCGCCATCGCTGGCCGGTACCGGCTGCCGCGGCAGGCGCGGATCGGTCACCCAGTGCAACGGCGAGGACGGCGCGGCGGCGGTGACCACCAGCGTATCCAGCGTCCGCGCTTCTTCAGCGGGCGCGGCATGGGCGAAGGGGGCGGCCAGGGCAGCGCCAAGCGCAAACGGCAGGCGCGCACGGGCGCCCGCAGCGGGGAAAGTCATTTTCATGGAAACAGCTCCAAGGTACGCACGCGCGCACGACGCCCTTGCAGGCCTCGTGCGACGGATTCGATAGGGAAATCAGCGGACGGTGGAGACCAGCGGCGGGCCACGCGCGGCATGTGCCGGCCAATGCAGCAGCGGCAGTCGCGGCTGCGACCATGGGAACACCGGCTTCGGCCGCCACAGCAAGGGCAGCAGCAGCACCAGCACGGCCAGCCACGGCAGCAGGCGCATGGCCAGCACGCAGTACTCGCAGGCCTCGCCATGCATGGCGTGCGGATCGGCGGGCGGGGTGGGATCCCTTTGCCCCGGCAAAGGGCTCTGACCCTCAGCCATATCGCCGTGATGCATGTGGGCATGGTCCATGCCGCCATGCATTGTGGATGGGGTCAGAGCCCTTCCCTGTGGTGAAGGGATCTGACCCTGAGGCGCCTGCAGCGCACGGCTGACCAGCGGCGCAAGCACCATCAACAGCGTCGCGATGAAGGCGAGCTGGAGCAGGGTTCGACGCAGGCAGCCGGTACGGATCACCGCGCTAGTGTAGAGGTGCCTCCAGAAGGCACCGTGCGACGAACCGTCGCAGGAGGGGGTTTATCGGCAGGGCTGCGCCCTGCACCCGCAGAGGCTTCAAGCAACAGCAACAGCAGAAGCTGGCATTCCGTGGGATGGCGGGTCGGTGTCGGATTGCGGGGACGCCGTGAACCCATCCCTGGGGGCTTGGCCGCGGCATCCATGCCGCGGACACCCCGCAATCCGACACCGACCCACCTCTGACAATTTCCCGGTGCCTGATGGATTCACTCCATGCGTGGATGAATCTCCAACGAAATCGAATATTCAGACAATTGATCGAAAAGCATCCACGCATCGCGTGGATCTACCGTGTCGACCAAGGTCGACACCTACCAAAGGCCGCCGGAATCTGTCAGAGGCGGGGCGGTGTGGGTAGGCAGGACCGTTGGCGCCATGGATGGCGCCATCGAGCCCCCATGGATGGGTTTACGGCGTGTCCTGCCTACCCACACCGCCCCGCCATCCCACGGAATGCACGCTGTTGCTGTTGCTGTTGCTGTTGCTGCTGAGGTTGCCGGCCAGCGGCCGGCACTACCGCAGGTGCAGGGCGCAGCCCTGCTCGACCAACCTCACACCGTGATGGTCTGGGTCAGCGATTCCCAGGTCGGCGGCACCGGCCAGGACGCGGCCTGGTTGCCATCCAGCACCCGCCGCAGGTCGCGCGGATCAATCTGCGGGGCCAGCACATGCACCAGCTCCAGCGCGTAGTCGCGCAGCACCCGGTCGCGCGGCAGCACCGCCCAGGCGACGCACTCGGTGATCGGCGCCGGCGCCGGCCATACCCGCAGATCCTCGTCGTTGGCGCTGATCGCCATCTCGGCCAGCAGCCCGACCCCCAGACCCGTACGCACATAGGTCTTTATCAGGTCCGCATCCAGTGCGGTCAGCGCCAGATCGGGTACCAGGCTCTGCGCGGCAAAAGCGCGCTGCAGGGAGGAGTTGGGTCGGGTCGAGGATTCATAGCTGATCAGCGGCTGGCGGGCCAATGCTGCCAGGTCCGGTACGCGGCCGGCGCGGTCCAGCGGATGGCCCTTGGGCACCACCACCAGCCGCCGCCAGCGGAACAGCGGCACGGCGATGCCGTCGCTGGGTTCGCTGCCGGCGGTACTGATGATCGCGATATCGGCATCGCCCTGGTTCAGCCGGTCCAGCGCATCGGCCTCACCGGCCTGCTGCAGGTGCACGCTGACCTGCGGATAGGCCTGCTTGATGCGCGCCACCGCCGGCGGCAGCACGAAACGCGCCTGGGTGTGGGTGGTGGTCAGGATCAGCTGGCCCTGGCTCTCGCGACGCTGGTTGGCCGCGTAGGTGCGGATGTTGTTGGCCTCGGACAGCACCGCGCGGGCGCGGCTGATCACTTCGGTGCCGGCCGGGGTGACCGACTCCAGGCTGCGCCCCTTGCGTACGAACAGCAGGAAGCCCAGTTCGTCCTCCAGCTGCTTGAGCTGCTTGGACAGCCCAGGCTGGGTGGCATGCACGCGCGAGGCGGCGAGCGTGATGTTCAGCTCGGCGTCGGCGATGGCAACCAGGTAGCGCAGCTGGGTCAGCGTCATGGCAGGCGGGCGATGTGGGGGCGGAGGTCCACTCTAGGGTCAATTGCCGTCACCAGCTTATAACCAAAGGTTGTTTAAGAAAGGTATCTGGTCATTTCCGGGCGTCATATGCCGGCGCTACGGTCAGCCGGCAGCCGCTGGCCTGAACAGCCAGCCCACTTCCTTTCCGCCCGCCGAGCCCGGCGCGGCCTGTTCCTGGAGCGCTCCCATGGCCCTGTACGACTCCATCCTCGACACCATCGGCAACACCCCCATCGTCAAGCTGCAGCGACTGGCGCCGCAGGGTGTGACCCTGTACGCCAAGGTCGAGTCCTTCAATCCGGGCGGCTCGGTGAAGGATCGCCTGGCGCTGGCGATCATCCTCGATGCCGAACAGCGTGGCCTGCTCAAGCCGGGCGACACCATCGTCGAAGCCACCTCGGGCAACACCGGCGTCGCCCTGGCGATGGTGGCGGCCGCACGCGGCTACAAGTTCGTGGCGACCATGGTCGAGACCTTCTCGGTGGAACGCCGCAAGCTGATGCGGGCCTACGGCGCTAAGGTCATCCTGACCCCGGCCGCCGAGCGCGGCAGCGGCATGGTGCGCAGGGCGCGCGAGCTGGCCGAGGAACACGGTTGGTTCCTGGCCAGCCAGTTCGCCAACCCGGCCAACCCGGCCTACCACCGCAACACCACCGCCGCGGAGATCCTGCGTGATTTCGCCGGCAAGCGGCTGGACTACTTCGTGAGTGGCTGGGGAACCGGCGGCACCTTGACCGGCGTCGGCGAAGTACTGAAGGTCGCCCGCCCGGACACCCGCATCATCGCCACCGAGCCGGCCGGCGCCGCCTTGCTGAAGGGCGATGACTGGAAGCCGCACAAGATCCAAGGCTGGACCCCGGACTTCGTGCCCGATGTGCTCAATCGCAATGTGGTCGACGAACTGGTGACGGTGGAAGATGACCGCGCGATCGCCACCGCCCGCCGGCTGGCGGCGGAGGAAGGCATCTTCGTCGGCATCTCCGCCGGTGCCACGGTTGCGAGCGCACTGGACGTGGCAGATCGCGCCGAACCGGGCGCGGTGATCCTGGCGATGTTGCCGGACACCGGTGAACGCTACTTCTCCACGCCGCTGTTCGCCGACGTCAATGAAGGTTCGGACGACGACTGGTTGGCCGGTCTGCCCTGATCGCCGCGTTGTCGATGACAGCAGGATGACGCCCACCCTCGCGGTGGGCGTTTGCTATTTGGGCGATCCTGTCTGGGTATTGCCGACGGAAGCGGACAGCTTTCCCCAGAAATCATAAGAGATTCACCCCGAAAACTTTCGTTTTACCCGAGTGCGGCGCTCGCTTCAGCCTGCGTGAAGGCGCCGCCGGCCATCGTGCATGAACAGCGCGGATCGCAGTGCATGAGACGGTCATGACGCAGCATCGATAAGGCGCCGCCAGCCATCGTGCATGAACAGCGCGGATCGCAGTGCATGAGACGGTCATGACGCAGCATCGATGCCCTGTCCCGCAAGATGCGGGTGCAGCCAGCGTGGGCACGGCGCGCAACAACTACAGGCAGGAGACGGACGCATGAAGATCGAAGTGTGGCAGGGCGACATCACGGCCCTGGCGGTGGATGCGATCGTCAACGCGGCCAATGAATCACTGCTCGGTGGCGGCGGTGTCGACGGCGCCATCCATCGTGCGGCCGGCCCTGGCCTGCTGGCCGAGTGCGAGCGTCTGCCGGAGCTGCGCCCCGGTGTGCGCTGCCCGACCGGTGAGGTGCGCGCAACCGATGCCTATGCGCTTCCGGCACGACACGTACTGCATACGGTCGGTCCGGTCTGGCACGATGGCCAGCGCGACGAACCGGCATTGCTGGCGAACTGCTACTGGAAGTCGCTGCAGCTGGCCGAATCACTGAACCTGCAGTCGATCGCGTTCCCCGCCATCAGCTGCGGTGTGTATGGCTATCCGCTGTACCAGGCCGCACAGATCGCGGTCACCGAAACACTCGCCTGGCAGCGCAGCCACGCCCAGCCGATGCGGATCGTGCTGGTGGCGTTCAACACGGCGACCGCCAAGGCCTACCAGCAGGCACTGTCGGCCGCAGGCCAGGTCGCCGACAGCGGGCGCGGTTCGCTGCTGTCGCCCTTGGGCGATACCGGCTTCGTGCCGGCGCATTGAAACAACGACGGATGTGGAAAAAAAAGGCCGGGCATTGCCCGGCCTTTTCGTTTGCATCCGTTGCAGTGGCGTCAGTCCGTCGCTTCAACGGCGGCATCGGCGGTCGCCGCAGCAGCAGCTGATGCAGCGGCCGAAGCGGCGCCGTCGATCTGCACGCGTACTTCCACCATGCCCGCTTCATCGCTCAGGCTGGACACGTCCACGGTGTAGTGGCCGGCCGGCAGCGATTCTTCCACGCGTGCGTTGGTGCCGTTACCACCATCGTCATTGACCAGCTCCACGTCGCCGCCGACCACGCGCAGTACCGTATCCACCTGGCTGGAAATCGCGTCCAGGCGCACATCGGCCGCACGCGGCAGGCTCAGCAGGAAGCGGCGGCGGCCTTCGCCATCGAGCATGGCAAACACACTGCCGGTGTTCGGCAGGGAGGTGCCATCACGCATGACCATGTTGGCCGGCAGCTCGGTGCGCTTGGCCGTCAGTTTGAAAGCGCCGGTACTGTCTTCATCCAGGCTGCGCACGCGCAGGGTGTACTTGCCCGGTTCCAGCGGCATGCCGATGCGCGAATTGGTGTCATCACCGCCATCGTCGTTCTCCGACTGGACGCCGTTGCCATCCAGCTTCAGCACTGTATCGAACGCCTTCGATTCCAGGCGGATTTCGTACATGCCCGCCTTGTCCACCTGCAGGGTGTAATCCTGCGACTTGGAGACCAGCAGGTCGGCGATCTCACCTTCGGCCACCATCGGCTTGCCGTCATACGGCACCAGTTTCTCGGCGCGTAGGCGGTACGGACCGAAGGCGGAGGGGCCGTCGGCATTGATGGCCACCTGGTAGCTGCCAGTGCCGTTGGCGCGGAACGCCAGCGAGACGTCGTTGCCGCGCTCGTAAACCGAGTTGCTGCTGGCCACCAGCACGCCATTGTTGAACACGGCGATCGAGCCGCGCAGCGCACCGGTCAGCTTGATGCCGACCAGCTGCTTGTCTTCCAGCTTCAGCTGGTACAGCTGATGGTGGCTGCCATCGTTGAAATTGACGCCGCTGCGCGAGGTGATTTCGCCGGACACCGGCTTGTCGAACTCCAGCGAGGGGGCCTTGCCCACGTCCGTGCTGCCGCCCAGCCGGTTGCAGCCGCCGACAGCCAGCACCGTGGCAACGGCCAGCGTGATTGCTGTGATACGCATGTTTTTTCTCCTTGGCCTTCCATGTATGCCCCACGCACTGGCCTGGCGTGCGGGAGGCGGCAACGATACCGGCAAAAGCAAACGCCGGCGTGATGCCGGCGCTGCCTTGTTCAGTTCATGCTGCGCAACGACGGATCAGCCGTTCCACTTGCCCAGCGCGGCCTGGCCGTTTTCCTTGGCGCGCTCGTAGACGGTCTTCTGTGCTGCGGCGTAGTTGCCCTTCATGTCCTTGCCCCACAGCTTCAGTGCCGCCTGCTGCATGGCACGGCCATAAGAGAAGCTCAGCGGCCACGGCAGGTTGCCCATCTGGTTCATGGCGTTGAGGTGGGCGGTGGACTGCTCATCGCTCTGGCCACCGGACAGGAACACCACGCCCGGCAGGATCGCCGGCACGGTGCTCTTCAGGCACATCACGGTCGACTCGGCCACTTCCTCGACATCGGCCTGCTCGTCGCAGCCCTTGCCGGAGATGACCATCGAAGCCTTCAGGATGGTGCCTTCCAGCAGCACGTTCTGCTGGTACAGCGCGTCGAACAGCGAACGCAGGGTGGCTTCGGTGACTTCGTAGCAGGTCTCGATGTCGTGCTCGCCGTCCATGATCACTTCCGGCTCGACCATCGGCACCAGGCCGCATTCCTGGCACAGCGCGGCGTAGCGGGCCAGCGCATGCGCGTTGGACTCGATGCAGGTGCCCGACGGAATGCTCTCGCCGATGTTGATGACCGCACGCCACTTGGCGAAGCGTGCGCCCAGCTTGTAGTACTCCTGCAGGCGCTCACGCAGGCCGTCCAGGCCCTCGGTGACCAGCTCGCCCGGGCAGCCCGCCAGCGGGTGCGCACCCTTGTCCACCTTGATGCCCGGGATCATGCCGTGGTCGGACATGTACTTGGCGAACGGCACGCCGTCCTTGGTCGACTGGCGGATGGTCTCGTCGTACAGGATGGCGCCGGAAATGTGCTCGTTGAGCTTCGGCGTGGTCAGCAGCAGTTCGCGGTAGGCGCGACGGTTCTCTTCGGTGTTCTCGATGCCGACGCTGGCAAAGCGCTTGGCGATGGTACCGGTGGATTCGTCGATCGCGATGATGCCCTTGCCCGGGGCAACCATGGCCTGGGCGGTTTCAGCCAGCTGTTCGATGCTCATGTACTTCCTGTGGCGGGTGCGGGAAAAACGTAAGTATAGCCCCGCTATCCGTTGCCCCGACGTGGAGGCTCGGATGGAACCGGTTCCACTGTCTGTGCGGGACAGGAAATGTCCTGCCGGATCGGGTCAGAGCCCCTCCGGGGATCTGACCCCGGGTCGGACCCGCGTAGCGGCTCCGACCCGACGCGATACGTCTTACAGGTCGCCGAGACCGCTGGCGCGGCCGTCGTCGCCCACTTCCAGCAGGCGCAGGGTATTGGTCGCGCCGTGGGTTTCCATGTGCTCACCGCTGGTGAACACGACGCGGTCGCCGGCCTGCAGCATGCCGCCCTCCACCAGCAGGCGGATGCTGCCGCGTGCGGCTTCGCGCGGGGTGAAGCCGCGGCTGTCGAAGTTGATCGGGAACACATCGCGCATCAGCGCCATCTGCCGGCGGGCGCCGTCGTGGCGGGTGACCGCGAACACCGGTGCCGAGGCACGGAAACGCGACAGGTAGCGCGCGGTACCACCGGATTCGGTCATCGCCACGATCGCGCGCACGCCCACGTGCTGGGACAGGAACATGGTGGCCATGGCAATGGCCTGGTCGGCACGTTCCAGGTTGCGCGGCGAAGCGCCGAAGTCGGTCTCGGTCTGGAACTGGCGCTCGGCGCCCAGGCAGATGCGCGCCATCGCTTCGACCGCCTTGACCGGATACGCACCGGCGGCGGTTTCGGCGGACAGCATCACCGCATCGGTACCGTCGATGACCGAGTTGGCCACGTCCAGCACTTCGGCACGGGTCGGGATCGGGCTTTCGACCATCGACTGCAGCATCTGGGTTGCGGTGATCACCACCTTGTTCTGTGCCAGCGAGGCCTTGATGATCTTCTTCTGCAGGCCCGGCAGTTCGGCATCGCCGATTTCCACGCCGAGGTCGCCACGCGCCACCATCACCACGTCACTGGCGTCGACGATCTCTTCCAGGTTCTCGATGGCCTCGGTGCGCTCGATCTTGGACACCAGCGCGGCGTAGCAGCCGTGCGATTCGGCGATCTCGCGCGCATCGTTCATGTCCTGCGCATTGCGGCAGAACGATACGGCGATGAAATCCACGCCGATCTTGGCGACGATGCCGATCAGTTCCTTGTCGCGCTCGGTCAGCGCGCCCAGCGACAGGCCACCGCCCTGCTTGTTCAGGCCCTTGCGATCGGACAACGGACCATCGTTGAGCACGGTGTTGATGATGCGCTCGCCCTGCACTTCCACCACCTGCAGCTGCATCAGGCCGTCGTCGAGCAGCAGCACGTCACCGGCGGTCACGTCCTGCGGCAGGCCGAGGTAGCTCACGCCCACCTGGGTGGCATCGCCGGGGCCGGCATCGGTGCTGGCGATCAGGTCGAAGCGGTCACCGGCCTTGAGATGCACCTTGCCCTCGGCGAAGCGCTCGATGCGGATCTTCGGGCCCGGCAAGTCTGCCAGGATGCCCACTTCCACACCCACACGCTGCGCGGCGGCGCGCACATCGGCGGCACGCTTGGCCTGGCCGGACGGGTCACCGTGGCTGAAGTTGAGGCGCACCACGTTGACGCCGGCGCGGAACAGATCCTCCAGCACGCCCGGCGGATCGGTAGCCGGACCGAGGGTGGCAAGGATCTTGGTGCGACGCTGACGCTCGAACATGATGGATGGGCCTCTCCCGTTAAAGGACGGAAATTAGCACATCCTTCACGTCCCATGTATACGGTTACAGCCTTGTGCTGTCTGACTCTGCGGGACATCGCACGGACATGTTCCGGACATACGCTGGTCGATGGCAGCGGAAACGCCGCCGGGCAAGGCCCGGCGCGCGGCATCGTCCAACTCAGGCAAGCAAGGCCAGCAGCTGCGCCGGATCACGGGCCAGCTGCCCGGCACCGGCCTCGGTCAGCTCCTGCTCGCCACCAAAGCCCCACAGCACGCCCACACTGCGCAGCCCGTGGTGACGGGCACCCTCGATGTCCATGCGGCGGTCGCCGATCATCCAGCAGTACTCCGGCGCCAGCCGCAGGCGATGCAGCGCCTCGCCCACCAGCTGCGGCTTGCTGCTGCGCGAGCCATCCGGGGTTGAACCGATCACGTCCTCGAACAGGTCACCGAACGGCAGATGCTCGACGATGCGGCGGGCATGCGGCTCGTTCTTGGCGGTGACCACCGCAAGGCGATGGCCGCGTGCGTGCAGCGCGCGTACCACCACTTCGATGTCCGGATAGATCGTGTGCTCGCGCCAGCCTTCCACGTCGAAGCGCTCGCGATAGAAGGCCACGGCCTGCTCCACCCGTTCGGCATCACCGAACAGCGGCGCGAACGTGGTGCGCAGCGACGGACCGATCCAGCCCAGCAGCGTTTCCTGCGAAGGCACCGGGTAATCCATCTTCTGCAGCGCATAGGCGATGCAGGTGGTGATGCCCACTTCCGAATCGATCAGCGTGCCGTCCATGTCGAAGAAGAGCGTTGCACGCTCTTCTCCATCCATCCGCGGATCGACGCTCATGCGCCGCGCGCGGCCAGGGCAGCCACCGCCGGCAGGGTCTTGCCTTCCAGGAATTCCAGGAACGCGCCGCCGCCGGTGGAGATGTAGCTGACCTGCTGGGCGATATCGAACTTGTCGACCGCGGCCAGGGTATCGCCACCACCGGCGATGGAGAACGCCGGCGAGCTGGCGATGGCGCGGGCCAGCGCTTCGGTGCCCTTGCTGAATGCTTCGAACTCGAACACGCCGACCGGGCCGTTCCAGACCACGGTGCCGGCCTTGGCGATCAGCTGTGCGTACTGCGCGGCCGTCTGCGGGCCGATGTCCAGGATCAGGTCATCCTCGGCCACCGCATCGACGGCCTTCACTTCGGCAGCCGCGTCGGGCAGGAACTGCTTGGCGGTGACCACGTCCACCGGCAGCGGGATATCCGCACCCCGCGCCTTGGCGTCGGCCACGATCTTCCGGGCGGTATCCAGCAGGTCCGGTTCGTACAGCGACTTGCCGACCTTGTAGCCGGCCGCCGCGATGAAGGTGTTGGCGATGCCGCCACCGACGATCAGCTGGTCGACCTTGCCGACCAGGTTGGCCAGCAGTTCCAGCTTGGTGCTGACCTTGCTGCCGGCGACGATGGCCAGCAGCGGCTTGGCCGGCGCATCCAGGGCCTTGGCCAGCGCATCCAGCTCGGCCATCAGCAGCGGGCCACCGGCAGCGACCGGGGCGAAACGGATCACGCCATGGGTGGACGCCTGCGCACGGTGCGCGGTACCGAACGCATCCATCACGAACACATCGCACAGCGCGGCGTACTTCTTCGACAGGGCTTCATCGTCCTTGCCCTCGCCAACGTTCATGCGGCAGTTTTCCAGCAGCACCAGCTGGCCCGGCTGCACGTCGACGCCGTCGACCCAGTCACGCACCAGCGGCACCTCGCGACCCAGCAGCACCGACAGGCGCTCGGCCACCGGCGCCAGCGAATCGGCTTCGCTCCAGACGCCTTCCTTCGGGCGGCCCAGGTGCGAGGTGACCATCACCGCCGCGCCCTGCTCCAGCGCGCGCTTGAGCGTCGGCAGGGAAGCGGTGATGCGCTGTTCGGAGGTGATGCGGCCATTCTCGATCGGCACGTTCAGATCCTGGCGGATCAGCACGCGCTTGCCGGAGAGGTCGAGGTCGGTCATGCGGACGATGGACATGGGCAACTCTTTGGCTCTGGAGATGGGATGCCGGCGTGCGGCAGACGGTCATTGTATCGGGTGGCGATGCCTGCGGCAGGCAGAGGCCAGCAGCAGGTGCAACAGCAACGGCAACGGCAACGGCCAGAGCGCTGGCGCTTCGTGGTGCTGTGGGTGGGCCGGGGTGGTATGGGTTGGCAGGGGACGCCGTAAACCCATCCCTGGGGGCTTGGCCGCGGCATCCATGCCGCGGACACCCCTGCCAACCCATACCGCCCCGGCCCCGACAGGTTCATGAGGCGGAGCGGACGGCGGAAGCAAAAGCAGTTTCTGGTGTCGGATTAAGAAAGAAAAGAAGGGGTCGGATCCGTTTTTCCTGCGGAAAAAGGCTCCGACCTCGATGGCCGTGTAGCGAAGCGACCCGCTTTGGCTCCTGCTCTTCTTTTTTTCTCTTCCGTGGGTGGACGCACACGGAAATTGTCGGAGGCCGGGCGGGTGGGCTGGGCAGGGGTGTCAGCCGCATGGATGCGGCTGCCAAGCCTACAAGGACGTACTTGCGGCGTCCCCTGCACAGTCCACCCGCCCGGCCAGACCACGGCTTCTGCTCTCAACGACTGCCCACCCACGAGGGGCTGCGCCGTTCGCTGCAAACTACGCCGAAGGCGACGGTTTCTGCTTCAGCAGACTCAACGCCAGTCCACCAACAACCAGCACGCCCAGCCCCAGCAACGCCCACAGCAACCACGCCTTCCAGTCGTGCTGCGGCTTCAGCGCTGCGTCACCGGCGAGCGCCTCCGGACTGCCCTCCAAGCGTGCCAGCGTCGGCTGCCACGACGGATCATTGCGCTGCCGCAGTTCCTCGATCAGCACCGTGATCGGCGCCTCCGCGCGGCGCGCGGTCGTACTGCCCACGGCCAGCGCGTAGGGCGCTGCGCCCTGGCTGAGGAACACCATCACTTCCGGTTGATAGCCCAGGCGCAGGGTCGGGGCGCTGGTGGTCTCCACCGGGCTCGCGACCAGCTTCCAGTAGCGGTCGCGGTACATGCCGCCCAACGGCTGTGCCGCCGATTGCTGGCGCTGGCCCGGGGCACCCTGCTGCAGCTGATAGGCGATCCAGGGCGCGCTGCGGCGCTGCCATTCGGCGCTTTCGTCGTCGCGGCTGAACAGGGTCCACTGCACCAAGCTGTTGTCGGTGCTGGCCACATCGGCCCGGGTCACCGGGAATCGCCCGTCCAGTTCAAAGGTGAATTCACCCTTGCCCTGCGCGGTCGGTGTCAGCGACAGCCACTCCCAAGGCACCGTTGCCGGTGCCGGCGGCAGCTCGGCCAATACACCGCGCAGCTCCGGCAGGCGCGCCTCGCCCTGCGGCAGGATCCGCAGGTAGCGCACATTGCTGTCGACCTGCAGACGTCGCTGCAGCAAGCGCTTGCCCGCACGCTGCAGGTCCACCAGGGGCACATCACGGGCGATCGACTGCCAGCGCTGCAGATCATCGCTGGCATCAAGCTGTACCTGCGCCTGCAGCGGCTGGCCACTTTCCGCCCAGTCCAGCACCAGCGCTGCCAGCGGCTGCTGGCCGAGCACGCTAGCATCGATCAACCAGCCGCCCTGCCCGTTCGCCACCGCGCCACCACCAAGCCTGGCCTCGACCCGGCGCACACGGCCGTCGGTATCGCGCTCGGTCAGCAGCTGCAGGTCGTTGCGCTGGGCCTCGGCCAGCGGTGGCAGCGCGAACCACGGCAGCTCGCGCTGCACCGGCGGCTGCGCCAACGGCTGGTCCGGCGCCAGCAGCGCCGATGGCAATGCCTGGCCGGCAGCGTTGAACACCTGCAGATCGCCCAGATCAGCGGCGCCTGCGCGGCGGTAGATCGCCGGCTCCAGCACCACCCGATAGGCACCGGACTGCGCGCTGGACAGGCTCAGTGGCCACTGTTCGGCGTACTGCGCGCGGTAGTCCGTGGCCTGCGCGGCAACCGCACCGGCCACGCCGAACAAGACCGGCAGCAACGCTCGGCTCCACTTACTCATTGGTTTTCCTCCACGGTTGGCGGCGCGCTCGGCGGCGCGGGCGCCAGGTAGCCCACGACGGTGCACAGCAGGCCGTAGGCAATGAACGATGCGATCCCCAGCAGGTTGCCCAGATGCTGGCGGTCGATCAGCACCAGCTTGGCCAGCACCACGGCCATCAACACGGCACCGACCATCCACAGCACACGCTGGCCGCGACGCGAGCCCCACACCCAGGCGATCACGCCGAGTACGCTCCACAACACGGTCAGGCTGGTCTGGGCCAGGCTGAAGCGGGCCATCGTCGGATCCCAGGCGACCCCACCCCAATGATGCACGCCATGCAGCACCGTGCTGGTCAACGCGATGAAACCGGCCACGGCCAGCACCGGCACACGCAACCGCTGCAGCGGCGCCGGTCCCTGCACGTCATACAGCCAGCGCGCGATCAGCAGCAGGCTGACCCACTGTGCCAGTTCGGCAGGATTGAGCAGCGGCAACCACGGCAACGGCGTGGCGTCGCCCGCGAGGGTCAGGCCGAACAACCAGGCCAGCGCCAGCACCGCGAAAATCACGCACTGCAGCGGCAGGCGCACCGGATCAAACGCAGCACCCAGCGGCCAGCGCAGCACGTTCCAGCGCCACAGCGACAGCGCTGCCAGCAGCAACCACGGCAGGGTGACCAGCAACGCGGTCCAGCCCTGCGCCAGGCGCGCGTCGCCGCCGCCCCACAGGGCCAGCAGCGAAAGCAGCGACGGCCACAGCAGCCACCACAGGAACTGCGCGATACGGGCCACGCCACCATTGCCCTGGCGCAGGCACAGCAGGCTGCGCACGCCGAGCACGGCGAACACTGCCCATGCCAATGCGCCATAGCCGGCAAACGGCTGCTGGTGTGCATCGCTCTGCAGCAGCGCCAACGGGAAGCCCGCTGCCAGCATCACCAGCGCGGTCACGCCCAGCGCACGCGCCGGCATGCGGCGCTGCACCTCCGAGGCCAGCCAGGCGGTGACGGCGGCCAGCACCAACACAGCATCGGCCTGCGCCGAATGCTGGAAGAAGCGGCCGATCTCATGGGCGACACCACCCAACCACCACAGCAGGCCCCACAGGTAGTACGCCAGGGCGATGTCATGGCGCTGCCTTCGCTGATAGCTCCACGCCGCCGCGAAACCCGCCACGGCCAGCAGCAGTGCGCCGATCGCGGTCGGGTTGAGCAGGAAACGCTGGTCCTGGTGCCAATGGTCGGCGCCCACCACGAATGCGAATGCGGCGGCGAGCTGCAGCAGCGCACCGGTCACCTGCGGCAACCAGCGCTTCTGGCGCAACCCCAGCCACGCCAGGCCGGCGCCTTCCAGCGCGAATACCGCACCGGTGGCCCGCGCCGAGAATGCCAACGGCACCGCCAGCGTCGCAAAGCCCACCGCCAGTACCGCATGCGACTGCGCCAGCACCGTGTACGACGCGCGCGCGATCAGGGCCCGTGCCAGCAGCGCATAGATCGCTGCCAGGCCCAGCGCACACAGGGCCAGCGTCATCGGCTGTTCGTGCAGCATGCCGGCCTGCAGCGAGAAGGCAATCAGCGGCGTGCCGAACACCAGGCTGCCGTCGACCAGATCGCGACGCCCGGCCGGCTGCCGGCGCGCATACAACAACGGAATCAGCAGATAGAAGACGAAGAACAGCAGCAGGAACGGTTCGGTACTGGCGAACTTGGCCGCGTCGTACTGCAGCACGCCCCAGAAGGTGCCGATGCCGAAGGTGAACGCGAAACCCATCAGGTTCAGCACACGCCACGGGCGATACCAGGCAATGGCGAAAATGCCCGCGTTGAGCACGGCGTAGTAGCTGAACAGCCCGACGTGGTTGCCACTGCCGGTGGACAGCCACAGCGGCGCCATGAAGCCGGCCAGGATGCCCAGCACTGCCAACGTGCGCGAGTTCTGCACGACCGCCAGCACGCACAGCCCCGCCACCAGCGCGATCGAGCTGGCAAAAGCGAAGCCGGGCGCGAGCAGATCGAAACGCTTGAAGGCAGCGAAGATGGTCAGCAGCAGTACGCCGATGGCGCCCCCCTGCAGGGCCAGCGCGAACATCCGCCGGCGCTCGCGCTGGTGCCAGCCGAAGGCCAGCAGGCCCAGCGCACCGACGGTGATGCCCGCCAGCCGCAGCTCGACCGGCACCACCAGCCAGCCTTGGTCGCTGACGTACTTGAGCAGCGCAGCAACGCCGGCCAACAGCACCAGCATGCCGATCTTCACCGGCACATTGCCCTGGGTGAACCAGTGTTTGACCGCACCGATCGCGCGCTCGACCAGGTTCGGCAGGGCCGGTTCCGCTGGCAAGGGCGGCAATGTGGGCTCAGGTGGCAACGGCGGTGGCGGCGACGGACGCGCGGGTTGGACCGGTGGCGGCAGCTCCTCGCGGGCGGCAACCGGAGGCGGGGCCGTGGCCGCCGTGGGCCGCAGGAACGAGGGCTCGCTGCCGGGTTCGCGCGATGCCGCAGGCGCGCGCGGCGGCGCGGCCACTGCCGTGGGCGCACGGMCAAGCGTCTCTGCCGAAGTGGGCGCGGCCTGCACGCTCTGTGCGGCCTCCAGCGCGGCGACCCGCCGGCGCAGGCCGGCAATCATCACCAGCGCCACCACCAGCAGCAGCGGTATCGCCAGCAGGACCAGTACTGCCAGGACCAAGAGTGCTTCCATTCCTCGCCTTCCAATGCGATCCCGCGCCACGATGGCGGCGGTCGACGGGCCCATGCTACGTCAGGCCGGGCCCCTTAAACGACGAACCCCGGCCAGGCCGGGGTTCGCGCGACGATCTTCGCAGGCCTTACTTGGCTGCGACGACCTTGGCCATTTCCAGGCACTTGTTGGAATAGCCCCACTCGTTGTCGTACCACGACACGAGCTTGACGAAGGTGCCGTCCAGGGCGATGCCGGCGTCGGCGTCGAACACCGAGGTGTGGGTTTCACCGCGGAAATCGGTGGCCACGACCTTGTCTTCGGTGTAACCGAGGATGCCCTTCAGCGCGCCTTCGCTCTGTGCCTTCACTTCGGCGCAGATCTCGGCGTAGGTGGCTTCCTTTTCCAGCTCGACGGTCAGGTCGACCACCGACACGTCCGAGGTCGGCACGCGGAAGCTCATGCCGGTCAGCTTCTTGTTCAGTTCCGGGATGACCACGCCGACGGCCTTGGCGGCACCGGTGGAGGACGGAATGATGTTCTCCAGGATGCCGCGGCCGCCGCGCCAGTCCTTGTTGGACGGGCCATCGACGGTCTTCTGCGTGGCGGTGGCCGCATGCACGGTGGTCATCAGGCCGCGCTTGATGCCCCACTTGTCATTGATGACCTTGGCCAGCGGCGCCAGGCAGTTGGTGGTGCACGAGGCGTTGGAGATGATCGCCTGGCCAGCGTAGGTCTTGTCGTTCACGCCGAACACGAACATCGGCGTGTCGTCCTTCGACGGTGCCGACAGGATGACCTTCTTGGCGCCGGCATCGATGTGCTTCTGCGCGCTGACCTTGTCCAGGAACAGGCCGGTGGCTTCGAGCACGACGTCGACGCCGACTTCGTCCCACTTCAGGTTGGACGGATCGCGTTCCTGGGTCAGGCGGATCTTCTTGCCGTTGACCAGCAGATCCTTGCCATCGACGGCTACGTCGGCCTTGAAACGGCCGTGCACGGAGTCGTACTTGAGCATGTAGGCCAGGTAATCCGGCTCCAGCAGATCGTTGATGGCCACGATTTCGATGTCGTCGCCGAAGTTCAGCACCGCCGAGCGCAGGACGTTACGCCCGATGCGACCGAAACCGTTGATACCAACCTTGATTGCCATGTTCTCAAGCTCCTGCAGCCGCGACAGGTGCGGCGGGGTGGATAGGGCCCACAAGTCTAGCAGGCCGGCCTTGACCACCGCCGGCCAAGCCCGCCGCCGGGACGGGGGCCGGACAGGATTTGATCCGGATCAAAGCGTTAGCGCGGCGTGAGGCCGAGACTGGCCACATCCACCCAGCAACGAGATCACCCCCATGCGCAAGACCTCCCCCCTGATCGTGGCCAGCCTGGCCGCCGCCCTGTCGTTGGCCGCTGCCCCGGCCATGGCCCAGTCCAAGGGCGACTGGACCCTTTCCGCTGGCGTGCACCAGGTCGCGCCGAAGTCGAACAACGGCTGGCTGGCCGGTGGCACCCTGAAGGTCGACGTCGACAACGACGTCAAGCCGACCATCACCGGTGAGTACTTCATCGCCGACAACCTGGGCATCGAAGTGCTGGCGGCGCTGCCGTTCAAGCACGACATCAACATCAACGGCCTCGGCCGCGTGGGCAGCACCAAGCAGCTGCCGCCGGTGGTCACCCTGCAGTACCACTTCAACAGCAAGGGCAAGGTGTCGCCGTTCGTGGGCGCCGGCCTGAACTACACGACGTTCTTCAGCGAAGACACCACCGGTGCGCTGGCCAACAGCAAGCTGAAGCTGCAGGATTCTTGGGGCCTGGCCGCGCATGCGGGCATCGACTTCGCGATTGGCGAGAAGGGCGCACTGCGCGTGGACATGCGCTGGATCGACATCGACAGCAAGGTGAAGCTGGACGGCGAGAAGATCGGCACGGTCAACATCGATCCGCTGGTCTACGGCGCGTCCTACGTCTTCAAGTTCTAAGGGGTTGTTTGGCGGGGGCTTCGCCCCCGCTCCCCCGCTACAGGCAAAACCCTCGCAGCATGTTGCCCCGGTATGTGTGTGCCGGGGCTTTTTTTATCTAAAGTTCCCTGCGATGGTAATGCCCTGTTAGAAACGCATGAATGCGCCAGGCGTCGAGAAGTTGCAGACCCACCCACCGGAAAGAAAAGGATCTCAGTAATGAAGGTGAATTGGATCGCTATCGCATTTCTCCTAGGAACACCAGCGGCACACGCTACCACCGTCGCAGATGGCACGTTCGCCATGATGTCCGGAGGATCCTGTGATGACCTTGCCCCAGACTGCTACCTCGACAATCCTGCGATGGCAGAAAAAGTAGTCGATCAGCTCGCCGAAATGGGTGTCACGCGCTTTCTCGTGCCGTCGGCAACCTTAAGCCAGTTGCGCACCATTGCTACCCCGATCAGTGCACGAGGGCTTGAGTTCTATACGTATGAGCGTTGGACGTTCGAGTCTGCAACCCAGGCCGGAAAATTCAACTGCCAGAAGTTCATCCAAGAGCGGGTTGACCCGGTTTTAGTCAAGCTCAGAGCAGAGTTTGGCAAGAGCTTCGTGGGCCTTCATTTTAAAGACGAGCCGCCAGAAGCAGACATTTCCCCGCTCGCAGACATGAACCGGTGCGTCAAAGCCGACCCTCGTCTCACCGGCATGAAGGTGTTCATCAATCTGTTCCCACTGCACGCCAACGCTGGCAGCTATGCAGGCTCTGAACATGCCGGCGCCATGCAGCCCACGGACTATGGATTAGATTGCACAGCAGGAAACATCCAGCATCCAGACAGGACCGCGCAGATGGTGGCTCACTACTCCACGTTCGCGCGCCGAATATCTGACGAAGTTCGTCCAGACTACCTTTCCTTTGACATCTACCCCTTCACTCCTTCATTCAGGAAGTGTCCGGCAGCGAGGGATCTCCTCTTGTCCGAGAACATGTCGATCATCTCGAATCTCGCCAGGTCCAGGGGGCAAACGCCTATTGCTTACCTTCAGAATGTGCAGTCCGCACATCCGTCACTGGCCCAAGACCCTTTCGAGTACGCCAACTTTCATGACCTGCGCTGGTTCGCCGGCTGGTCTTTCGCATTCGGCGTCACTGGCTTCTCGAACTTCATCACCCACGACGTCAGCAATGTCGCCAGTGTCTCGAATGGGAATGACATGTTTGGGCTGCTCGACAAACACAACAACCCGCGCAACCTTGCTTCGGATCAGCAAAGCACTTTTGGTGTGACCAGACAGGTTCAATCCGCTCTGAAGAACGTCAACTACCTGGGCTTCGTCGACAATAGTCTCGGCGTTCCATCCGCCCAGATCTCAGGCTGGCTGTCGAACTCATCGTTCCTTGTCGGCGAGTATGGCGACGATGATCTTTCCCCCGTCTATCTCGTCGTTGCTGCTCGCGCACCCCGACAGGCGGCATCCGGGGCCATTGGCCTCAACAAATGGTGGCGTGCAGTGGAGAAGCTCGACTTCGAAACCGGCAAATGGCGGCGCGTTGGCAGCGGAACCAATAGAGTCGACGTCGAAATAACCACGATACCTCTCGAGCTCTATCGGCTAAATCCCTGAAACCACAACGATGCTCTTCGCTTGGTCAACTCCACCACGCGGGGCACTCTCCCGGCTGCTTTTGTGATTGCAGTGCCCGGCTCTCATTCAACCAGAAAAGCCGACGAGGTCCCCACTGTCTATCCATGGGTGGTCATGCCAGCCCCGTCTTCTCCGCACCCCGCTAGAATGAGCGGATGAAAGCACTGCACTCCCTGTTCCTCGCCGCCGCCCTCGCGCCGGCCCTGCTGACCCTGTCCGCACCCGCCCATGCCTGGGGCGCGCAAGGCCACCGCCTGGTCGCCGAAGTCGCCGACAGCCGCCTCAACCCGGCCACGCGCGCCGAAGTCGACCGCCTGCTGGCCACCGAACCCGGCGCCACCCTTGCCAGCATCGCGCCCTGGGCCGACCAGCTGCGCGCCAAGGACCCGGGCCTGGGCCGTCGCTCGGCCGGTTGGCACTACGTCAACATCGCCGAAGATGGCTGCCACTACGAGGCGCCGAAGCACTGCAAGAGCGGCAACTGCATCGTCGAAGCGCTGAAGGCGCAAAGCGCGATCCTCGGCGACCGCAGCCTGACCGATGGCGAGCGCCTGCAGGCGCTGAAATTCGTCGTGCATCTGGTCGGTGACATCCACCAGCCGATGCACGCCGGCTACGGCCACGACAAGGGCGGCAACGATTTCCAGCTGCAGTTCGGCAACCGCGGTACCAACCTGCACTCGCTGTGGGACAGCGGCATGCTCAACACCCGCAAGGTCGACGATGCCGGTTACCTGCCGGTGCTGCGCGCACTGCCGGCGCCGAAGCTGGCACGCCAGTCCAACCCGCAGCGCGATCCGGTCAGCTGGGCTGAAGCCAGCTGCCGCATTTCGGTGCAACCTGGCGTTTACCCTGCCTCGCGTAAGATCGGCGACGACTACACCACGCGCTACCGGCCGGTGGCCGAAGCGCAGCTGCGACTGGCCGGTGAAAACCTGGCGCAGTTGCTGAACCGCGTGCTCGCCACACGCTGAGGAGTGCCCGATGTCGGTCCAGGTGCAATCGTTCTTCCACCGTGACAGCAACACCTTCAGCTACCTGGTCAGCGACCCGGCCAGCAGCGAGGCCGCGCTGATCGACCCGGTACTGGATTACGACCCGGATACCGACGCCAGCAGCGAATCGCCGGTGCGCGCGATGCTCGATGCCATCGCGCAACAGCAGCTGCACGTGCGCTGGCTGCTGGAAACCCACGCCCATGCCGACCACGTGTCGGCGGGGCGTCGACTGAAGCAACGGTTCCCGCAGGCGACGCTGGCCATCGGCGAAGGCATCCGTGCGGTGCAGGCCACGTTTGCACCGCGCTATGGCCTGCAGCTGCCCGAGGAACATGCCGTCTTCGATCACCTGTTCGCTGATGGCGAGACGTTCGCACTGGGTGAACTGCAGGGGCGCATCATCGCCGTACCCGGCCACACCAGCGACAGCATCGCCTACCTGATCGACGATGCGCTGTTCACCGGCGATTCGTTGTTCATGCCCGATGGCGGCACCGCACGCTGCGATTTCCCCGGCGGCGATGCCGCGCAGTTGTACCGCTCGATCCAGAAGCTGTTGTCCCTGCCCGATGCGACTCGCGTGTTTGTCTGCCACGACTATGGTCCCGGTGGTCGCGCGTTCGCCAACGAAACCACCATTGGTGAGCAGCGCGCGCACAACATCCACGTGCATGACGGCGTGGCCGAAGCCGAATTCGTCAGCGTGCGCCAGGCCCGTGACGCGACGCTGGCCGAACCGGCGCTGATGCAGCCGGCGGTGAAGGCGAACATCCAGGGCGGGGCGTGAGGAATGCCAACAAGACGCTCAGGAGGCGAGCTCTGCTTGCCTCCTGAGCGATCACACGCGACTACCGACACACAGTTCCTGGTGTTGCTTTGGCGCCAGAGGCATTCACTCCGCTGACGATACGCTCGATGACAATCGCGCGCTTCGCCTTCGCAAGCTTCGCAAGCGACAGGCATATGCCTGCCTTCTGCACCGAATAGACCTCCGCTGCGATCTCGCTCACCTCCTCACTCGCCAGACCGTCGGCCACCCAGAAAAATTCAGCCAACGCATCCAATTGAGCACCGGAGAGCTTGCCCGCGCCCCGATCAACAACGCTGTGGACAGCAGGAATCACCACATCCTCAATGAACTCACCGCTCGATTCATCCGAACGATGGTCCTTCCTGTTGTATTCGGCAATCAATCTAGTCCCGATGACCACCAGGTCGGCACCCGCATCACGTGGCTGCGCTAGAGCAGGACACGCGAGAGTTGCAACAAGCCCAAACAGCAGCAATTTCTCACCCATTATCATGGCTTGTACTCCACTTCCAGTTCGATTTGCCCCCCATTCCTAAGGAGACCATTCATCAATGAGTCATGAACTTGATTATGGTATCCGCATACAACACCTACACAACCTTCGGTTCCCGGAACATTTCCGTCCGGATGAATTCGCAATAACTTCCTCCCGTCCTTGTCATCCAGATCCAAACTCCAACCATTGCCATCTGGACAGGTCATTGCTTTTGTACCGGAACGGTTCCTCAAATTTCGACCACCG
Source organism: Stenotrophomonas sp. 2YAF26 (assembly GCF_052114625.1). NCBI lineage: Bacteria > Pseudomonadati > Pseudomonadota > Gammaproteobacteria > Lysobacterales > Lysobacteraceae > Stenotrophomonas > Stenotrophomonas sp. 2YAF26. Next base: position 37,484 of record NZ_JBFRFC010000010.1, read on the forward strand.
TACTTTCCTTCAGGCAGCTTTCCCTTGCCCCAAGGCCCGGAGACGGCAGGTACGCGTATCTCCTGCCTCCACTCCGGCAATCCAGAACCCTTCAGCGATGAATCGAGCGACGGAGGCGCATAGCGGTTGTAACCGACCAAACTCTCTCCGTCGAATACATAGCGATCAGCCAGACCCAATGGATCAACCAGATTGATGGGATCCCCGCGAACATAGGTATAGGGGTTGACACCGCCCCCCAACCCTATGGGATCACTCTGGAGATAGCGTCCTATGCCAGGGTCGTAGTCACGGAAGCCGTTGTACCAGAACCCCGTTTCGGCATCATAGTACTGTCCCGGGAATCCAAGGTTGAGTCCTCCCATCTGATCCAAGGTGACCGTTCTTCCATAGGCATAGTTGAAGGCGCGCCACACAACTTGACCAGACGCACCCGTTGCCAATGCGGGACGGCCAAGATGATCAGCATGGACCTGATAGGCTTGGTCTCCCTGCGTGACACCGACCACCACCTGGCCGAACCAGATATAGTTCTTCCACGCTCCAGTGCCGTCCTTCTCCGCAACAATCTGATTCTGCCCACCGTAAGCATAGGTGGCCATCCCCCCGGAACGCGACTTTCCGATACGCTGCCCTGTTCCGTTTATTGTGTAGCGCGTCTCCACGCCATTGACTTCAACGCGCTGCAGGCGATTGAATCCATCATAGTAGAAGACTCGCTGATCCCCGGCAGCGCTTTCTCCAACCCGGTTCCCCACTGAGTCGTAGATATAGTGGCGATCGACATCCCCTAGACGGCTGGTTACATAGCCCACCAGTTGATTGCTTGTTTCTGCGAACTGGTAAGTTCGCAATGATCCCGCGTCGGAATGACTCAACCAATTTCCGTTTCCATCATAGGTCATGGAATGGGAAACGCCGTTGCGCTGAAGGGTGCCAATTCGTCCGGCTGCATCGTAGGCGATTGACTGGCTCATTGCGCCATCGATGTTGTCAATGATGGAACTTATCCTTCCCGCGCCGTCGTAAGTATAGGAGATGTCATCAAGCACAGTCGTTTGGTTCGCGGAAAGCACCCTACGCCCATCCAACCTTCCTGCCGAATCATAATGTCGTCGATGTGCCACCCCGTTACCCATGATCCATCCAGTCAAACCACCGTTCGCCGCATAAGTCGCATCGGTGATGAACTCCTTGTTCCAGCCAGCACCACGCGCTGAGAGTGATCTGAGCCATGCGCCGTTGTATCCATACGTTACAACCATGCCGTCCGGGTAAACCATCTCAGACAACCTTCCCGCAGCATCGTAGGAGAAAGCCGTTCGCGCAACTGCCAAACCAGGAACCGCAGGCTGCTCTTCGCGATAGGCCATCTGTCCATCCTGAGCGTATCCAATTTTCAATGTAGAGTCGGCAACGGTGGCAGTGCATAGCCTGCCCACGCCATTCGGGCATGCATCGTAGTCCAGTATTCGTTCATCAGAACCAGACGAGATTGAACGAACACGGCCGAGCGCATCATAGATTGCACTGACGATCACTCCATCAGCCCGCGTGGTACTCATGACTCTCGACGGCGGAGTGTATGAAAGGGTGGTTACCCCAGTATCTGGACTCTCCTGCCGCCAGAGACGATCGAATCCATCGCGGACGTAATGCGTGATCAGGCCCTTGGCATCGGTGAGTGCGGTGATGCTGTCCAACGCATTGTACTGGTAGCGAATGATTGCTCCGGCACCGTTCCTCGAGCTCGCGCGCCGCCCGAGTGCATCGTAAGTGTAGACCTCGCTTTCACCCTTCCCGTTGATCCGCTCAACAACGTTACCGTTGCCATCAAATCGTTGACGGTAAATTGTTCCATCACCTTCAACACGCGCAATCATCCGGCCGAGCTCGTCGTAACTGTAGGTGATCCGCGAGAGCACCTCCCCTGGCTGGACACCGGCCACCGTCGACACGGCCGTCTCCGCGATATTCTCACCCCGACTCATCAGCCACAGGCGCATGCCGGCGGTAGTTACATTGGTCAGAGCGACACTGCCGCTCGGCCCAGACGCCAACTGAGTGCCCGCTCCATTGCCAACAGCCCCCCAAAGCTGCGCATCGCCTTCGGAGACGAGCCACTGGACCGTCGTGGAGCAGGTCGACTGTCCCCATGGAATCGTGCACGGACTCGGGCTCGCAGAGATGCTGCCTACCGGTGCCGGCTGGACGCGATACGTGCCAGACGAACCGATCAGGCTGTTCGCTCCTCCAACAGGCGAGATACCGTGGACATACAGCGGTTGCCCAACCTGCTCACGACGCTGGGCATAGTTCAGCGGAATGGTGAAGCGGTAATTTGTGCCGGACGCCTTGCATGCCGTGGCTACGGCGGGTTCACTGACCTGATCGGCGCGGGCACTGGCGAGAAATACTCCTCCCTGCCCTGCCGCACCACGGACATACAGATGAACGTCGATGGGATCATTGCGGCTTGTGCTGCAAGCCCAGCCACGCAATGACGTTCCATCACTTGAGAGTCCATCAATGTTGCCGGTGACGACCGAAGGAGGCGCTGTCACTGTGACAGCCACGTTGGTGGTGTAGACACCGAACCACTCCACCCCGTCTTGCACCATCTGCCACTGGAAGTTGTACACGCCTGGCGTGGTTGGGGCACGCAGCTGGGCATTGATTACCGCCGTGGCGCCTGGACCAATGTCACCAGGTAACGCAAGGCGATGACTGCCCCATACGGTGCTATTGTTCAGCGCGCCCAGCGCGTAGCCCGCGGCCGGACTCCACGTAGTGTTTCCGGCATTGTTCATGCGCAGGGAGACGTTGTATGTCTTCCCTGCTTCCATCTGCGAAGGCACGTTCTGATCAATAAAATGCGCCTTGTTGATCGGACCATTCACCCACAGTGTCGCCAGACCTGACGAAGCACCGAAGCGCCCGACGCCGTTCCGCATCATCTGCAACTGGAATCCATATTCGCCAGGTGGGGGAGTGGTCACATTGATATTGAAAGTGACCGTCTGCCCTGGAGCGACCGGCTGCGGCACAGGAACATTGGAGAATGACCACGTGCTGGCGTAGCTGTCATGCGCTCCTCCCAGCTGATATTCATTGCCTGCCGGCCAAGTGGTATTTCCGCTGTTGCGCACCGTCGCGGTGAACGTATAGGGCGTGCGATGCTGCAGGGGACCAGGGATTGTCGAACCGACGAACTCGGCGCCGTCGAAAGGTGCCGGAGGTGCATTGACCGTAATTGGACCGACCGCCGATACCAACGACCGTCGAGTCTGATCGCCATCGGGAAGATTGCGCACCGCATCGGCACGCAGTTCGTAGTAATAGGTCCCCGGACTGAGACCTGCCTCGCGATATACACCACCCGCCTGGATGGTCACCACAATGCCATTGCGCAACAGCCTCAGCCCATCGATGTACTCCGCCTTGGGACCTGTGGTGGTGACTCCCCAATTCACCTTCAACTCGAAAACTGCGGGGGCCTGGTAGCTGTTGGTTGGAGGGCCGTCCAGCCTGATCCATCCCTCGGCGGAGGCACTTCCAACCGCTGCAATCAACAGCAGGGCTCCGAGAACAATGCGGAAAAGCGCGGTCATGGCTGAGTCCCTCGGCCCGGATCGGCGAACACCCGCTGTATGGTTTCGCTGACAGGAAGTGACAGTGCGTTATACGTGTACCGGGTCTCCGCAAAACTCCCGCCTGGCTCCGGCATTGACGTAGAGAGCAGGCGCCCGGCCACGTCGTAGAGATTGGAAATGCGGACACCATCCGGGCCAGTTACTGAGGCAAGCTTGCCAAAGGCATCGTACTCGTACCGGGTAGTCCGCGTTCCAGCGGCCAGTTCAAGCCGCACCTCGGCAGGTCGTCCTCGTGAGTCATAGGTGAAATTCGTACGCACGCCATTCTCGTCAATCGAATAGCCGGGATATCCGTAGCCCGTGTAGTCGCCCATGACGACGGCGTGCCCAAGGCTGTTCTCGATCCGCACCAGATCGCCCATGCTCGAATAGGTCGATATCACCGCATCACCTGCCCCTGGGCCCGGCCCATCCTCGACCATCCTGCTTACCAGGCCATTGGGATGCAGCTGATAGCTGAAGGTAGTTGTCTGAACCTCCCCCTGTGCATTGCCGGGTACCAGGTTCTTCTCAGACCTGGAGGTCAATCGATTATTGCCGTCATAGGCGTAACTGGTCTCCAGCACGCCCTGCAGAGTCTCGGAGGAGATCCGATTGCTCTGCTCGTCCCACTCGTAGATCGCTACACGCGCCACGGGAGTTCCACTCGCCTCCTCGCGACGAAGAAGGTGCCCATGGGCGTCATATTGGTAGCGGGTCAGGTTCCCTTCGAAATCGGACGTGAGCGATTTATTCCCATTGTCGTCGTAATGTGTCTCGCCAACCCCTGCGGCACAATTGGCCGACGGAAGTCCTTCGATGGCGACCAGTCTCCTGTCCTTGAAACGATAGCGGGCGACCTTTCCCAGCGGGTTGGTCTCCACGGTAACGCTCTCTCCATTGGCTCCCGGTTCATACGCGAAACCAAACCGCTCGACGCCCCCCGTATGCGCCGTCGAAGTCGCTCGGTTCTTCTCGTCGTACGTGAACATTGAGTAGCGGCGACCATTGATCGACTTCCCCGTGAGCAGCGGTAGTCCGTAGGTCTGCCCCAACTCCTTGTACAGGTAGTGATACTTGACCGTGGTGGCAGGAGTGCCGTTGTAGGTAACCGACTCCAGGAACCCGTACACGTCCTGGGTGTAGCCGTAATCAATGGTGTTTCCCTGCGGGTCCCGCACCTTGATCACACGCGGATCAACGCCAGTCTGCGCATTTTTCTGGATCCACGTGAACTCCATATAGCGGCCATTGCTATGGGTGACACGCTGCAGCTGGGCACCTTCAGGACCACCGTAACTCAAGGTCCAGCGCACTCCATTGGCGTTTCGGATCTCCACCATTCTGGTGCCTTCGTAGGTCTCCGTAGTCAGGTCGGGGCTCAGGTAGATCCACTTTCCGCCCGCAACTGACTTCAATTGCCCACTCTGCTGAGCACCATCCTCCCGGTAAATGCCGTCTCCCCCTCGCTTGAATACCAGATAGCGACCGTCGGGGCGGCGCATGCGCGCCTCGTTCGAGTCTGTGTAGACGACCAACTGCCGATCAAGGTTGCTGTACCACGTGTCGAAGATGTTGAAGCGATCCATCACAGCCGAGTTGAAGGTGCGCTCGAGCGTCAATGGCATCTCACCACCGCCGGTGAAATCCAGTTCGGTTTCCACCTTCGTACCGGTGCGAAGAACCACCGGGTTGCCACTCTTGGGGCACTCGTCGGCGGCATCCTTCCCCGACTGGTCCGGCTCTCCCTTACTGGGTTCGACGAAGTCATCCCATTGATTTGGCCTAGGGAAAAGATTTGAAGGAACGCCCCAGAGCGCCATGAACCCATCCAGTCGCCCAGGCACTACACCGTCGGGGACAGCATCCACACGGGGAAGGTTGGTGATGCCCTGTCCTGCGCCCGAGCCGGCACCACCCGCTCCCGGCTGATTCTGGATGATGCGCCCGTCAGCCTCAGCAGATGCCAAGCAGACAATGACGCTCAACAGTGCAGCGGAAAAAGGATAGAGTTCGCGACACATCCGCCACGTAGCGGCTCCCTGGGTGCGTCGAGTGGGCAGGAGGCAGGACATCAAGCGGAATGCCGAATCCATACGTATTCCCTCGCATGGATTCGCGCACGCGCCATCCATGACGTCGTCAACACGTTGATACTGCGATTGATCCGCCAAGCACTGGCGGCTCCCCTGGGTAGGGCGTTGCGCCCCCAAGCCCCAGCCGCCTAGATACGCCCGAAACCGGCCATTGTCAACAACCGTTACATCACCGTATCCGACAGCATGGCCTGCCGCTACCGCCCCTCCCTCCGCACCACATGCTGGCCCTTTACGATCTCGAAGGTGAAGGCGTACAGCAGGCTCACCGGCACCGGTTCGACTCGCTCGGCGCCTTGGCAGTCGCCACGGTCGCTCGGCACCTTGCCGGGGGCGAAGTGGCAGACCGCGGCGGGCGAATACTTCCACATCGCCACCGCCTCCTGCGCAGCCTGCAACAGCGGCGCATTCTCGCTCGCCGCGCCTGCAGCGCATTCGCTGCGGTCGACCAGCGCCAGGCTGCGCTCGACAGCACCTTCGGCATCGATCACCACCTGCAGGCAGATCGTGGTCGCCGCCATTTCGGTGCGCGGGTCACGATCACCAATCTGCGGATCCGGCGCCGCATACAGCTGCGGCATCCGATAGCCTTCGGTCGCTCCCAGCGTGTACGCCTGCACCTGGCCGCTGCCGCCTTTCCCTTCCGCATGCAGGCGCTGATGGCCGACACTCTCATTGCGGGTATCGACGGTGGTCAACCGTTCCTGGGTGGCGCAGCCTGCCAGCATCCCCGCTGCCAACAGCAGTGCGAAGCGCATCACCTGGCGGTCTCCGTCACCTCGTCGCTCTCATCCATGGCGAAGGTGATCGGAATGCGTACTGCGCCCGCCACCGGCTTGCCGTTCTTCAGCGCCGGGCGATAGGTCCAGCTTCGCGCTGCTGCAATCGATACCGCTTCGAACACGCCCGGATTGGTGGCGCTCACTACACGCACATCGCTGACAGCACCCTGCGCATCAACGTCGACGCGGAGCACCACCACGCCTGTCTGGCTCTGCTCGAACGCGCTCTTCGGGTAGCTCGGTGGTGGCATCTTGTCGACCCGGATCTCCCGATCCATGACGGCCACGGTTGGGCCGGCCGCCATTGCTCCACCCTGGCTGGCCCACGCCACCGCCCCCACGCCCAGGCACAACCCGACCACCAGCACCTGCCCCGACACCCACGGCAATGCCTTCCGCTTGGACTGCTTCAACATGGCGATACGCTCCTTCAACACGGGTTGGCTGCGCCAGTGGCATACCGCCGGCGCAACCGGATGGACCAGCTGCGCCTTCAGCAGCGTGCTGGCGTAGAGGCCGCGCAGCGCAGGCTGCGGGGCAATGGTGCGGGCGTCGCAGGCCAGTTCCTGGTCACGCAGGAAACGGCGTGCGGCCCATGGCAGCAGCGGATGGAACCAGAACACCGCGCGCATCAGCAGCAGTACGCCGTTGGCCCAGTGATCGCCATTGCGACGATGGCTGTGCTCGTGCTGCAGGATCAGTGCCTGCTCCTGTGCAGTGAACTGCTGGTCGAAATCGGGGCCGACCACGATGCGCGGCCGCCACAGGCCCACCAGCGCCGGCAGCCCGGGATCGCCACTGGCCTGCCAGCTGCCATCGGAGCGTGGCCGCAGCGCGCCCAGGTTCCGCTCGAAGCGACGCTGTGCACGCAGGTCGCGCAGCAGGCAGGCGCCTGTGCCCAGCGTCCACACCAGCAACAGCACCAAAGGCCATTGCAGCGACGCCGTTGGCAGGCTGTCCACGGCTTCCGGCACGACCTTCAGCGGCAAGGTCGGCACATGCTGCAACAACGCGACATGTGGCAGGGGAATCAGCAGCGTGACCAACAACAGAGGCAGCAGCCACCAGCTGCGGTAAGCCAGCCCGGCGCCGCCCAATCGCACCAGCAACGGCCGCGTCACCGCCAGCAGGATTACGCCCAGCGCCAGCCACAGACTGGCACGCCACAGTCCGTCGAGCAGCTCATTCATCATCCAGCTCCTGGATCAGCTTCTTCAGTTCGGCGATGTCCTGCGCGCTGAGCTGGCCGCGTTCGCTGAAGTGCGCCACCAGCGGCGCCACCCGGCCCTCGAAGACACGCCCGAGGAAGTCCTGGCTCTGCGCTTCCACCCAGGCCTGGCGCTGCAGCAGCGGCCGGTACAGATAGCGCCGGCCATCGCGCTCGGCGGCGATCGCGCCCTTGGTCAGCAGGCGGTTGAGCAGGGTCTTGATGGTCGGCTCAGCCCAGTCGCGGTGGGCCAATGCGGCCACCACCTCGTCGGCGCTACGCGGTGCCTGCTGCCACAGCACCTCCATCACAACGGCTTCGGCTTCGCTGATCGGGGTCATGGTTTACATCCGTAATCGACGACTCGATTACGCGCGTAATCGAATCGACTGTCAACCCCTCGACCGGTAATTCATCGCGCCTGCGCCAGCATGGGGGCATCCACCGCAGGTACCGGCATGATGCCCTTGCGCAAACGTGATTTCCCGGTCGAGCAGGCCCGGCGCTTCCTCGAGCCCGGCCCCATCGTGCTGGTCAGCACCGCCTGGCAAGGCCAGCGCAACCTGATGACGATGGGCTGGCACATGGTGATGGGCTTCTCGCCCTCGCTGGTGGCCACCTACCTCTGGAACGAGAACCATAGCTTCAGCCTGGCCCGCAGCAGCGGCGAATGCGTGATCAACATCCCGGGCGTGGAGCTGCTGGACACGGTGGTCGATATCGGCAACTGCAGCGGCCGTGACGTGGACAAGTTCGAACGGTTCGGCCTGGATGCGATGCCAGCGCGGGAGGTGGGGGCACCGCTGGTGGGCCAGTGCCATTCCAGCTTCGAGTGCCGCCTGCATGACGACAGCCAGGTCGAATCGAGCAACCTGTTCATCTGGGAAATCGTGCGCGCCCATGTTGCGCCTCGCCCAAAGCTGCCACGCACGGTGCATTACCGGGGCGATGGGCAGTTCATGGTGTCCGGTGCCGAAGTCTCGCGTCGACGGCGGTTCAAGCCCGACATGCTGTAATGCCAGCACTCCCCCAAGCAGGACCGCCCCGGATGACCGAACACCTCACCGACCTCGACGCCGCCGTTGACTGGCTGTTTGCGCGCGTGGATGGGCCGCTGCGGATCGGTGCGCCGCTGGCGCTGGGCAAACCACACCGCCTGCTCAACGCCCTGTATGCGCGCGTCGAACAGGACCCGTCGCGGCCGCTGCAGCTGTATACCGCGCTGTCACTGAACCCGCCGCAGGCAAAGGGCAACGGCCTGGAAGCGCGCTTTCTGGCACCGTTCGCGGCCCGCCACTTCGGTGAAGACTTCCCGCGCCTGGCCTACGCCGATGCAATCGCCCGCGACGCACTGCCGGCACACGTGCAGGTGGAAGAGTTCTACATGCAGTCCGGTGCCCTGCTCGGTTCGCGGCAGGCGCAATCCAGCTACACCAGCCTCAACTACACCCACGCTGCCGACGCGGTAGCGCAGCGCGCGCCGCAGGTGATCGTGCAGAAAGTGGCGATGCGCCCGGACGACCGGCGCCTTTCGCTGTCGTGCAACAACGACATCACCCAGGACACACTGGACGCGATGACCGCACGCGGCCTGCCACGCCCGCTGCTGGTCGCCGAGATCGATCCGCAGCTGCCGTATCTGGGCGGCACCGCCACGGTCGACGTGTCCTTCTTCGATCTGGTCATCACCCCGCCAGCGCCGTATCCGGCGTTGTTCGGCCTGCCACGGCAACCGGTGGCCGACGCCGACTACGCCATCGGCCTGTATGCCAGCACCCTGGTGCGCGACGGGGGCACCCTGCAGATCGGCATCGGCACCCTGGCCGATGCACTCAGCCACGCATTGGTACTGCGCCACACCGACAACGCACGCTACCGCCGCGTGTTGAACGCGCTGGATCCGCAACTGGCCAGCCATCCGCTGGTACAGGAGATCGGCGGACTGGACCCGTTCGAGATCGGCCTGTACGGCTGCAGCGAAATGCTCAACGAGGGCTTCCGCCGGCTGGTGCAGACCGGTGTGATCAAGCGCAAGGTGCATGACGATCTGGCACTGATGCAGCGCATCGAAAACGGCAGCACGCTGTCCATCGACCATGCCACGCTGGAGGCCGAGGGCGAATACCTGCACGGCGCGTTCTACCTGGGCTCATCCGAATTCTATGAGTGGCTGCGCACCCTGCCCGAGGACGAATGCCGGGCGATCGGCATGCGCCGCATCAGCGAGATCAACCAGCTGTACGGTGGCAACGAAACGCTGGAGCGCCTGCAACGCCGTCACGCCCGCTTCTTCAACTCCTGCATGATGGCCACCGCGCTTGGCGCGGCGGTATCCGATGCACTGGAGGATGGCCGTGTGGTCTCGGGCGTGGGCGGCCAGTACAACTTCGTGGCGATGGCGCACGCCCTGCCGGAAGCCCGCAGTGTGCTGATGTTCCGCGCCGCCCGTGATGATCGCGGCCAGCGCGAATCCAATGTGCGCTGGAACTACGGGCACACGACCATTCCGCGCCACCTGCGTGACATCTATCTCAACGAGTACGGCATCGCCGACGTGCGTGGCCTGACCGACGACGACTGTGTGCACGCCATGGCGGCCATCACCGAAGCGCCGTTCCAGGGCGCGCTGCTGCAGCAGGCCTTCGCCGCGCGCAAGCTGGCCGCCACGGCGCAACCTGATGCGCAGCGGCAGCAGCGCAACACACCCCAGGCGCTGGCGGCGGCGCTGGCGCCGTTCCGCAACGATGGCACCCTGCCCGATTACCCGTTGGGCAGCGACTTCACCGAGATCGAACAGGTGCTGGTGAAGGCACTGGGCTGGTTGAAGGCCAATACACAGACGCGCGGCAGCAAGCTGCGTACCGTGTGGGACGCGCTGTGGCAGCCTGCAGGTGATGGTGACGCGGTGTATCTGCAGCGGATGGAACTGCAGTCGCCCAAGGACTTCGGCGAACGGCTCAATGCACGGTTGTTGAGGCTGGCCCTGGCGCGTACCGCGTGATCGCGCGGAGGGTAGCGCCGGGCCATGCCCGGCGGACAACGACCAGTGCCAACCAAGGTTGGCACCTACCGCAGTAGCGCAGCGCGCTATCCTGTACCGATGAACGACGATTCCCGTTTCCTGCATGACCTGCAACGCCGCCAAGCCGACGGCGAACACCTGCGTTATCTCTGCTTCTGGGGCCACCAGCCGCCGCGCAGGGGCGTGGCGGCGTCGTGTTTCAGCCAGTGGTACGACGCAGGTTTCAACATCGATGGCGTGCACTACCGCACCGCAGAACACTACATGATGGCCGGCAAAGCGCGCCTGTTCGGCGACACGAAGATTCTCGACCAGATACTGGCCAGTGCGACGCCGGAGAGCGCCAAGGCACTAGGCCGCAGGATCGAAGGCTTCGACGATGCCAAATGGGCGCAGGCGCGCTACGCCCTGGTGGTCGAAGGCAATCGGGCCAAGTTCTCGCAGAATGCGGCGCTGGGTGATTTTCTGCGCGCCACGGCAGACCAGGTTCTGGTGGAAGCCAGTCCGGTGGATTTTATCTGGGGAATCGGCCTGGCCAAGGATCACGCCGATGCGCACAACCCTGCGCGGTGGCGCGGATTGAATCTGCTGGGGTTTGCGCTGATGGAAGTGCGGGACACGATGTAACGCGCATCCACGCGTGGCGTGGATCTACGGGCACGGCGGGCGAAACGGATCGACCGACAAAGAAAAGGCCGGCTTTCGCCGGCCTTTTCCCTATCCATTGCAGCGGGACTTACAGCGCCTTGGCTGCTTCCACCACGTGCGCGGTGGTGATGCCGAAGTGCTGGTACAGCTTGTCGGCCGGGGCCGAGGCACCGAAGGTGTCGATACCGATCACTGCACCGTCCAGGCCGACGAACTGGCGCCAGAAGCCGGTGACGCCAGCTTCGATGGCCACGCGCTTGCGCACGGCGTTCGGCAGCACCGATTCGCGGTAGGCCGCATCCTGGCGCAGGAACACATCGGTGGACGGCATCGAGACCACGCGGGTCTTCAGGCCGGCCGCATCCAGCTGCGCCTTCGCTTCGGTCGCCAGCGAGACTTCCGAACCGGTAGCGATCAGGATCACGTCCGGAGTGCCGGCAGCATCGGCCAGCACGTAACCACCGCGCTCGATCTGTGCGATCTGCTCAGCGTCGCGCGGCTGGTGCGGCAAGTTCTGGCGGCTGAACACCAGGCAGCTCGGGCCGTCCTGACGGGTGATCGCAGCCTTCCAGCTCACGGCCGACTCGACGGCATCGCACGGGCGCCACACGTCATTGTTCGGGATGTAGCGCAGCGAGGCCAGATGCTCCACCGGCTGGTGGGTCGGGCCGTCTTCGCCCAGGCCGATCGAGTCGTGGGTGTAGACGTGGATGGCGTGGGCCGGGATCAGCGCGCTCATGCGCACGGCATTGCGGGCGTAATCGCTGAACACCAGGAAGGTGGCGTCGAACGGGATGAAACCACCGTGCAGGGCCAGGCCATTGGCGATCGCGGTCATGCCGAACTCGCGCACACCGTAGTACACGTAGTTGGCATTGGCATCGTCGGTGGCGACGGACTTGCTGCCTTTCCACAGGGTCAGGTTGGAGTGCGCCAGGTCAGCCGAACCGCCAACGATTTCCGGCAGCAGCGGCGCGAACGCCTCGATGGCCAGCTGCGACGCCTTGCGCGAGGCAATGGTCTGGCCTTCGGCGGCAACCTGGGCGATGTAGGCGTCGGCCTTGGCGATGAAGTCGGCCGGCAGATCACCATGCGAGCGACGGGTCAGTTCAGCGGCTTCGGCCGGGTACTGCGCAGCGTACTTGTCGAACTGCTGCTCCCACTCGGCCTGACGCAGGGTGCCGGTACCGCCTGCACGCCAGCCGGCGTAGATCTCTTCGGGAATCTCGAACGGGCCGTAGTTCCAGTCCAGCGCCTTGCGGGTGGCTTCCAGTTCGTCCTTGCCCAGCGGTGCGCCGTGGCTGGATTCCTTGCCGGACTTGTTCGGCGAGCCGAAACCAATGGTGGTGCGGCAGCAGATCAGGGTCGGCTTGCCGTCCTGCGACAGGGCCGCTTCGATACCGGCCTTGATGCTCTCCGGATCGTGGCCATCGACGCCACGGACCACGTTCCAGCCATAGGCCTCGAAACGCTCCGGGGTGTTGTCGGTGAACCAGCCTTCGGTGTTGCCGTCGATGGAGATGTGGTTGTCATCCCAGAAGCAGACCAGCTTGTGCAGGCCCCAGGTGCCGGCCAGCGAGGCGGCTTCGTGGGAAATGCCTTCCATCAGGCAGCCATCGCCCATGAACACCCAGGTGCGGTGATCGACGATTTCCAGCTCCGGGCGGTTGAAGCGCTGTGCCAGCAGCTTCTCGGCCAAGGCAAAACCGACGGCGTTGGCGAAACCCTGGCCCAGCGGACCGGTGGTGGTCTCCACGCCCGGGGTCTCGTGACGCTCCGGATGGCCAGCGGTGTGGCTGCCCAGCTGGCGGAACGCCTTCAGCTGCTCGATCGGCAGGTCATACCCGCTCAGGTGCAGCAGCGCGTACTGCAGCATCGAGCCGTGGCCGTTGGACAGCACGAAGCGGTCGCGGTTGAACCACTGCGGGTTGTTCGGGTTGTGACGGTGGTAGTCGTTCCAGAGGACTTCGGCGATGTCGGCCATGCCCATGGGCATGCCGGGATGGCCGGACTTTGCGGTTTCAACCGCATCGGCGGCGAGGAAGCGGATGGCGTTGGCCAACTGGCGACGGGTAGGCTGCGTCATGGTTCTGTCGGAATCGGGAGGCGGCCGCGGAACTGCGGGCGGCCTATTGTCCCACAGACGCCCGGCAGGGTCAGGTCGACCAGGGCGGTAGTGCCGGCCGTTGGCCGGCAACGTCGAGATCTGCGCTGGATTCCGCATATGAAGAGGGGTCGGAGCCCCTTCCTGCGGAAAGGAATCCGACCCCGATCAGGTATTGCCTGGGTCAGTTGTCCAGACGGGCCGCGGCGGCCGCGGCCTCGGCCGGAGTGTCCGGCGCTTCGCCCTTGGCCACCAGGGTGGTCAGGGCCAGGTCACCGGTCACGTTCAGCGCGGTGCGGCACATGTCCAGGAAGTGGTTCACGCCCAGGATCAGGCCGATGCCCAGCGGATTGACGCCAACCATCGCACAGATCATCGCCACCACCGGCAGCGAGCCGGACGGCACACCGGCCGTACCGATACCACCAAGGATGCAGACCGCCATCACCATGACCTGCTGGCCGATGCTCAGGTCGACACCGAAGAACTGGGCCAGGAAGATCACCGTCACGCCCTCGAACAGCGCCGTGCCGTTCTGGTTGGCGGTGGCGCCCACGGTCAGCACGAAGCGCGACACGCGCTGCGGCAGGCCCATCTGGTCAGCCACGCGCAGCGCGGTCGGCAGGGTGGCGTTGCTGGAGGCGGTGGAGAAGGCCATCACCGTGGCCTCCTGGGTCTGGCGGAAGAACGCCAGCGGTGAACGGCCCGACAGCCACACCGCGGTGCCGTAGGTCACCACCATGTGCAGCCCCAACGCCAGCACCACCACGCCCACGTAGGCACCCAGGCGGATGATCAGATCGAAACCGAACAGCGCGGCCAGGTTGAACATGAAGCAGGCCACTGCATACGGCGCCAGGCGGATGACCAGGTTGATCAGGGTCATCGAGATCTCAAACACGCCTTCGATGGCGCGACGCAGCGGGGCGACCTTGGCCTCGTCGGTCAGCACCATGCCGATGCCGAACATCAGCGCGAAGAACATCAGCGACAGGATCGCGCCATTGTCGGACGCGGCCTGCAGCACGTTGCTCGGCACGATCGACAGCAGCATGTCCATGCCCTTCGGCGTGCCATGGATGCCAGCAACGATTTCCTTGCTGCGCTCAGCGTTCTCCGACAGCATCAGCGCGGCCACCTGCGGGTCGACGCCGGCACCGGGCTTGAGCAGGTTGACCAGCACCAGGCCGATACCCACCGCGATGCCGGACAGCAGCACGGTGTAGGCCAGCGTCTTCCAGCCGATGCGGCCAAGGGCGCGGATGTCGCCCATCTCCGACACACCCATGATCAGCGCCGAGAAGATCAGCGGCACGATCAGCATGAAGATCAGGTTGAGGAACAGGCCCGACGCCGGGGTGGTGACGTAGTCCATTACCCACTTGGCACCGGTCTGCAGGCCGTCGACGCTGCCGCCCAGGGCATGCACGATCAGTCCCAGGACCAGGCCGATCGCAAAGCCGATGCCCATCTTCCAATGCAGGGGCAACTTCTTCTTGTCGGCAGCAGCTGCTGTCATGCGCGGGATTCCTCGAAAAATGAATCTACTCTAACAAAGCGCGCAAGCCGCGCCGGTTCAGGGTTGCCGCGGCGGATACAGCGGCGGCAGCCCAGTGTCGACGCCGCCGGTGGCGGCCGACCAGTGCGGTCCGTCACGGAAGCTTTCGCGCAGGCGGGCCCGCAGCGCGCTGACATCACCCATCCCGCCCCAGCGCCCCTGCTGCAACGCCTGCAGGGTCTGCCGCTGGGCCGGATCGGCGAGCCGCTCGATCACCTGCTCCAGGCGTTCCACGCCGGCCATCGAACACAGCAGCGCCTCTACCTGGTCGAAGCCCTCGCCATCGATGGCCCGGCGCAGCTCGGCCACGCTGGCACGCGAGGACGTTGCAGGGGCACTGGCTCCTGGCCGGGGAACCGGACGGGTGTGGACGACGGCACGGCGGCCACGTCGCCATCCCCATGCCAGGGTCAACAGCCATAGCAGCGCCAGGCCTGCGGCGGCAGCCATCCACGGCCACGGCCGGGGACCTGCTGCGGTGGGTGCAAGAGAGGATGCAGCGGCGGGTGCGGCGTCTTCCGGCAACGCGGCATCGGTATCGATCGCTTGGACCACCGGCGCGCCGGCCCGGCCTGCGGCCACGGCCAGTTCCAGATCCGGCAGGCTGGCCTGCTGGGCACTGCCACTGTCCACGTTCCACCAGGCCACGCGCGGCCCCGGCACACGCAGCGATCCAACCTGCCGCGGCACGATCGAATAGCGACGGGTGATCTTCAGGCGTGGCGTGCTGCCGTTGAAGGTCTCCTCGTACTGGGCAGGTTCGGCGAACACCTGTGCGGCGTCGCCGAGGTCGGGCACGGGCAGATCGGTGAATTGTGCCCGGGTAGCGCCGTTGGCGATTGCTTCTACCATCACGGTGGCCGCTTCGCCCGTGCGCGCACTGCTGGGTGCGGCGGTGTAGCGCAATTGCAGGCTGTGCAGGGGCAGCCACGGCTGCACGGCCTGCGCCGGTTGCGCCTGCACCTGCAGCGTGCGTTCGGCACCGACGGCATTCATGCGGCCATCGCCACCGCTCCCGAAGAAGTCATCGAAGAAGCCACCTGCACTGCGGCCGGTGAAGCGCGCGCCAGGCAGGCGCAACGCCCCGCTGCGCTCGGGGATCAGCAGGAAGCGACGTTCGACCACGTTGTAGCGCCGGCCGTTGACCTGGCGCACGTCGCTGCGATCCTCCCCCACCCGCTGCAGCGAAGCGCCACTGGGTGTGTCGAGCACCAGTTCGCCCGACGCCAGCTGCGAGGCGAAGTACAGCCTGACCACCACGCCCACGCTCTGCTGCACGTAGGGCGTCGGGTCATCCACCTCGGTTTCGATGAAGGCGGTGGCATTGCTCTGCGGGGTGGCCACCACGGCATCACTTACCTGCAGCACCAAGGGCACCGTGCGTGCTGCGCCTACCTGTAATGAAGGCACCTGCAGCGTACCGGTGCGGCGCGGCGTCAACGCAACCGTGTAGAGGTTGCGCTGCTGGACGCCGCCATTGCTCCACTGCACCTGGCGGTTGCTGCTCTGCGCGCTGAGCACGAAATCGGCATTCAACGGTGCATAGTCCGGAGCGCCCTGATCGGTCTCGATGTGCAGGGTGACCGCATCACCGGCGGCAATGCTGTCCTGTTCCAGCCAGGCGCGCGTCTGCGCCATGGCCGCCATCGGCAGCCACAGCAGCAGCATCGCCAGCACAGGCAGAGGCCACCGGAATTGCCTGCTCGCCATGCCTGTCATCGCCCTTCCCTCATTCTACGTTCGTTTTCCAACTGGAACTTGGCCCGCAGCAGTGCCCCCGGATCATCCGGCACGCGCCGCATCCACGCCTCTACGGCCTGCTGTTCCTCGCGCTGTTGCGGCGTACTGCCGTCGCCGCGCACTGCCGTCTTGCCGGCTTCAGCGGCGCGCGCCTGCTGCAGGGCCTGCTGCATCCGCTGACGTTGCTGGGCATCGGCCTGCGCCTGGGCCTGCGCGTCGGCTGCCTGCGGCGGCTCCTGCTTCGCCCCCTGCTGGCCGGAACCTGTAGACGCGGGATTCTGCTGACCCTTCCGGTCCTGCGATTGCTGCTGGCCTTGCTGGCCTTGCTGGCCTTGTTGGCCTTGTTGGCCTTGTTGGCCTTGTTGGCCTTGTTGGCCTTGTTGGCCTTGTTGGCCTTGTTGGCCTTGCTGGCCCTGCTGCGGCTGATTCTGCTGACCTTGCTGGCCCTGCTGCTGATTCTGCTGACCTTGCTGGCCCTGCTGGTTCTGCTGCTGTCCCTGCTGCGGCTTCTGCTGCCCCTTGCCCTGCCCCTGGCTGTTGTTCGACGACGACTTGCGCTTGCGCGCGGCGTCGACCACCGCACGGTTGGCGACGGCGTCGGCCATCTGCGGGTGGCGCGCCAAGGCCTTGTCGTAGGCGGCGATGGCACCGTCATAGTCGCCCTGGCGGGCAAGCACATTGCCGAGGTTGTACCAGCCCGCATCGCTGTCGATGCCTTCGAACTGCTTGCGGGCCGTGGCGAAATCACCTTGACGGTACGCCTGCACGCCCTCAGCCAGGCGTGCATGCTCACGCTGGTCGGCTCGTTCCCACAACGTGCCCGCGGCCGGCGCAGCTGTGGGCGCGCGCGGCTGCGCCTGCAACTGCCCGCTCAAGGGCAGCAGACCCACGGCCAGCAACGCCGCAAGCACCGCGCGACGGCGGAACGCCAGCAGTGCCAACAGCATCACCGGCGGCAACAACCAATAGCCTTCGTCCTGCCATTGCCGGGCCTGCCCGGGCCGCTCCAGTGCGCCACCTTCGCTGGCATCCAGCACGTCCAGTGCCTCCAGATCGCGATCATCGCTGGCGATGCGCTGGTAACGCCCGCCGCCTGCGGTGGCGACGGCACGCAGGCTGGTTTCATCCAGCGCGGCCTGTGCGATCTGGCCTTGACCATCGCGATAAGCGGCGCCGGATGGCGTGCCCAGGCCCAGCACCGACACCTGCAGGCCGAGGCCGCGCGCCTGCGTCGCCGCAAGCACCGCTTCGCTGTCGGCCTGGTCGCTGATCAGGAGAATCCGGCCTCGAAGGGCACCGGTCTGCCGCAGCAACCGCACCGCCCAGTCGATGGCACGGTCGGCGCGCTGGCCATCACGTGGCATCACCTCCGGCGACAGCGCGTCCAGGTACAGCGCTACGTTGGCAGCGTCGTCAGTCAACGGCGCCACGGTATACGCGTCTTCGGCATACACCACCAGACCCACCTGCCCGCCTTGGCGGGCGCGCAGCAAAGCACCGATCTTTGCCCGTGCCTGCAGCAGGCGCGAGGGTGGCAGGTCGGTCGCGGTGATGCGGCTGGAGAGATCCATCACGACCACCAGCGGCGCGCTGGCCTGATAGACCGGCTGCGCCTGCTGGCGCCAGCTGGGGCCCGCCATCGCCAGTGCGGCCAGGGCCCAGCCCAGCAGCAACGCCCAGGGCAGGCGCACGCGCCGCTTTCCCTCGCCAGCCAGCAAGTGCGACAACAGGTGGGCATCGACCGCCTGCCGCCACGCATCGCTGCGCCTTTGCCGGTAGATGGCCACCGCCACGATCAGCGGCAGTGCCGCCAGCATCCACAACCAATCCGGGCGCAGGAAATGCAGCGCGCTCCAATCGAACGTGCTCCACTCGAACGCGCTCCAGTCGGGCATCTTCAGAAAAGTGGCGCTCATCGGCGACGCTCCGGCCATACCCACGCCAACGCACCCAGCAGCAACGCGACAGCCAGCGGCCACGCATAACGCTCGTTGCGCGGACGCAGTGTCGGTCCCTTCGCGGCGATCGGCTCCAGCCTGTCCAGTTCGGCATAGATGCCAACCAACTGGTCGGTATCACGCGCACGGAAGAATCGGCCGCCGGTCATCTCGGCGATCCTGCGTAACGTTGCCTCATCCACCGGGTCGCGATCAGCGGCTACGGGAATGCCGAAGAACCGCGCACTACCGTCGCTGCCAAAGGCCACGGTGTGCACGCGCACGCCTTCGGCACGTGCCAGCTCGGCCGCGCGCAGGGGTTCCAGCACGCCGGCGTTGCTGACACCGTCGGTCAACAGGATGAGTACACGCTGCCCTTCGGGCTGGCTGCGCAGGCGTTTGACCGCCAGCGCGATGGCGTCACCAATGGCCGTCTCGCGCCCGGCCAGGCCAACCACGCTGTCGCGCAGTTGATCGCGCACGCTGGACAGATCGGCGGTCAGCGGTGTGAGAGTGTAGGCACGGTCACCGAACACCAGCAGGCCGACGCGATCGCCGGCACGACGGTCCAGGAAATCGGCCAATACCGCCTTGGCAGCGGTCAGTCGCTCCACCGCCTGTGCGCCAAGCACCATGTCCGGCTCGCTCATGCTGCCGGACACGTCCATCGCCAGCATCATCTGCCGGCCTTCCTGTGGCGGAGTGATCGCCTCACCCAGTTGCTGTGGTCGCGCCATCGCCAGGCACAGCGCCAGCCAGCCCAGCCAAAGCAGTCCACTGCGCAGCCAGGAAACGCCGACACGACCGCCACCGGCCAGTGCTTCCAGTTCGGCAGCGGCGTAGGGCACGCGCAGCGCGGCGCCCGGGTCGGCGCGCCGTTTCCACGCAAACATCAGGATCGGCAACGGCAGAGCCAGCAGTGCGAGCGGCCACGCCAGCTGCAGATCCGGCCAGGGCCAGTAAGCTGCCAGCGCGCTCATCGGCGGCGCTCCTGCAGCAACGCCAGGTAGCGTGCCCGCGCCCACGCGCGCACGTCGGCCACGGCAGCGGCATCCACGCTTGGGCGATACGCCCCCTCGGCCAGCAGGTTGCGCTGCGCGAGCGACAGGGTGTCCTTGGGATCGACGTACTGCCACCACGCGTCATCGCGCAGGGCTTCGCTGCCGGGGCGTGCCTGACGCGCCGCACGCCGCAGCAGGCTGGCGATGACCGCCAGTTCCGACGGCGCGCCGGTCACTGCTGCAATCTCCTGGTCGAACGCATGCAACCACTGTCGTCGGCGTCGACGCCGACGCCATGCCACCGCAGCAACGATTGCCAGCAACAACAGAACCAGTGCGATCAGCATCAGCCAGCCAGGTGCCGGCGGCCACCACGTTGGCGAGGCCGGCAACTGCACATCACGCAGCGGCAGGGAGGGACTCATGCCGGCACCTCCGTCGGTGCCGGTGCCAGCCAGGCATCGCTGGCCGCATCGGTGGAAAGCACCTGCACATCGACGCGACGCGCAGCAAGCTGCGTGCGCAGCTGCTGCAGGGGTTCGACAAAATGCGCCTGCCAGTGCGCCTGCACATCGTGGCGGCGCAGGTCCAAACCGATGCGCTGCTGTGCGGCGAGAAACTGCAAGGGAGCCGCTGGCGGTTGCAACTCCAGCGGATCAACCAGCAGCAGCAGACTCAGGTCATGGTGTTGGGCCAGTGCGCTCCAGCGCGCCGGCGGAATGCGGATCGCCTGCTGCGGATCGGCCAGCACCAGCATCCGCGCGCCGGGGCGCAGCACCCGCCCGGCATGGTCCAGCGCGCGTTCCAGGCCAAGGTCATCGGCAGGTGGCTGCGCGTACCAGCGCGTGAGTGCATCGAGTACGCGCAGTACGCCGCGGGCACCGCCGGCCGGCGCGATCGGCGCCTCGCGATCACTGCCGCGCAATGCACCGATGCGGTCGCCGCGACGCTGTGCAGACCATGCCGCGACGGCACCCGCGCGCGCCGCCTGCACGGACTTGAAGCGCACGCGGGTACCGAAGTACAGCGCAGGCGAAGTATCGGCAACGATCAGGGTGACCCGCTCGCGTTCTGCCTGGAACAGCTTGGTGTGCGTGCGGCCGGTGCGCGCGGTGACGCGCCAGTCGATGTGACGCGCGTCGTCGCCCGCCACGTACTCGCGTGATTCGGCATATTCCATGCCGCGCCCGCGCAGTGGTGAAGGTGCTTGCCCGGCGCTGCCCGCCCGCCCACGACGAGGCGGCGGCGGGCGCTGTGCCAGGCGGCGCAATGCCACCAGCTCGGCCAGTTGCGGTCGCAGGCCATCGCCTTCGCTGGTAACCGGAGCAGGTCCGTTGGTCGTGCCGGTCATGCGCGCGCTCAGGGCGCCGGTACCCGGGCAAGCAGTTCCTGCACCAGGCGCTCACCATCCCAGCCTTCGGCGATGGCTTCATAACTGGGCAGAACCCGGTGGCGCAGCACATCGGCGGCCACGGCACGCACGTCGTCGGGGGTGACGAAGTCACGCCCTGCCAACCACGCCCGCGCCCGTGCGCACCGCTCCAGTGCGATGGAGCCACGCGGGCTGGCGCCCCACGCGATGCGGCGCGCCAGCGAGGTGTCGTAGCGCGAAGGGTCGCGTGAGGCCAGTACCAGCTCGATCAGATAGCGCTCCAGCGCGGGGGCCATGTGCAGCTCCAGCACCTCGCGGCGCGCATCGAAGACATCCTGCATCGGCAGCTTTTCCGGCGCCGCTGCGGCCTCGCCAAGCGCGCCGCGGGCACGCTCGCGGGCCAGCCGCAGGATCTCCGACTCGGCCGTCTGGTCTGGATAACCAATGCGTACATGCATCAGGAAACGATCCAGCTGCGCTTCCGGCAGCGGGAAGGTGCCTTCCTGCTCGATCGGGTTCTGCGTGGCCATCACCAGGAACAGCGAGGGCAGTGCGTAGGTGTGGCGGCCAACGGTCACTTGGCGTTCGCCCATCGCTTCCAGCAGCGCGGACTGCACTTTGGCCGGCGCACGGTTGATCTCGTCAGCCAGCAGGATCGGGTGGAAGATCGGCCCCGGTACGAACTCGAAACGACCTTCCTGAGGGCGCCAGATCTCGGTGCCGGTCAGGTCCGAAGGCAGCAGGTCCGGCGTGAACTGCACACGTGCGAAGTCTGCTTCCAGCCGTGCCGCCAAGGCCCGGATGGCCGTGGTCTTGGCCAGGCCCGGCGCACCTTCCACCAGCAGGTGGCCATCGGCCAGCAAGGCGATCAGCAGGCGTTCGACCAGCGCCGCCTGGCCGACGATCTCAGCCGACAGTGCATCGCGCAGGTCGCTGAAGGCCGCATGCAGGCGCGAGGTGACGGGGGCAGGCGGTGGAGAAATGGATTCGGGCATCGGCGGAGGCAGGTTCATGGGGGCCTTTGACCGGCGCGGGATGGCTCGGGTTCCCCACATCATCGCAGGCCGCCCGGCTGCTGGCATCAAGAACGGCTGAACAGCCTCCACGCATGGCGTGGATCTACTCGGAGAGGCATGTCGTGGATCTAGCTGCGATGGCGCAAACGACGCGGGGCCGCACGTGGCGGCCCCGGTCGGATACAACAGATGTGATGCCTCAGTTCTGGCGGGCCACTCGCAGGACCTTCGGGGTCACGAAGACCAGCAGTTCAGCCTTGTCCTTGTTGCGGCCACGCTTCTTGAACAGGTTACCGAGGAACGGCACATCGCCCAGGAACGGCACCTTGCTGACACTGTTGCGGTCGGTGAACTCATACACGCCACCGATCACCACGGTCTGGCCATCTTCCACCAGCACGGCGGTGTTGACCTCGCGGCGGTTGATGGACGGCACGGTGCCATAGCCCTGCAACTGGATCAGCTGATCAACCTCGTCCTTCTTCACCGCCATGTTGAGGAACACGCGGTTGTCGTTGGTGATCGTCGGCGTGACCTTCAGCTCCAGCACTACTTCCTTGAACTGCACGTTCGGGGTCTGTGCGCCGCCAGTACCGCCGCCACTGATGGTCACATAGCCGATTTCCTTGCCCTGCTTGATCAGCGCCTCGCGCTGGTTGGTGGTCACCACGCGCGGGTTGGAAATCACTTCACCACGCGACTCTTCCTGCATGGCCGACAATTCCACATCAAGCAGATAGCCCGCGTTGAGGATCGACAGTGCCAGCGAACCCGGGTTGCTGGCCGCTGCCACCGGCAGGTTCCAGTTCAGGCCACGGGTGATCGTAGGACCCACCGGCACCGGTGCCGGCCCGGTCCTGCCACCGGCCACCCATTGATTGAACGCGGTCTGGTTGGCAATGGACGTAGCCACTTCCGACTCGCGGTTCTTCGCATTGGATGCGAGGTCACCGCTGAAGTAGACGTTGTCACGGCTGCCGCTGATGCCGAACTTGGCGCCCAGTTCGCGCGCGAACGTGTCGGTAGCGATGACGATGCGTGCTTCGATCAGTACCTGGTCGACCGGGCGGTCGATGACACTGATCAACTCGCGCATGCGCGCGATCTTCTTCGGAATGTCGCTGATCATCAGCGTGTTGGTGCGCTCGTCGGCGACAATGCGGCCGCGCGCCGACAGGAAGCCACTTTCTTCCTGCGAACTGCCACCACCACCGCCACCGCCACCGCCGCCACCACCGCCGATGCCCTTGGCCTCGGTCAGCGCTTTGAAGATCTGCGTGGCGCTGTGGTAGTTGATCTGGACATAGTCGGTCATCAGGTCTTCGCGGTTCTCGATCGCGATGCGCGCGTCTTCCTTCTCCTGCTCGAACTTGGCCAGCTCGGACTGCGGCGCAACCCACACGACGCTGCCGTCACGACGCTTGTCCAGACCCTTGGCACGCAGCACGATATCCAGCGCCTGGTCCCACGGCACGTTGACCAGACGCAGGGTCACATTGCCCTGCACCGAATCAGAGGCCACCACGTTCAGATTCGACTCTTCGGCGATCAGCTGCAGCACGGTGCGCACGGGCACGTCCTGGAAGTTGAAAGTCACCGGTTTGCCGGTGAAGCCGCGCTGCGGGACGCCCTTGGCAGCCTGGGTCACGCTGCCGGCAGTGACTGCGCCAACGG
The DNA here is from genome assembly GCF_052114625.1 of Stenotrophomonas sp. 2YAF26. Taxonomy (NCBI): domain Bacteria; kingdom Pseudomonadati; phylum Pseudomonadota; class Gammaproteobacteria; order Lysobacterales; family Lysobacteraceae; genus Stenotrophomonas; species Stenotrophomonas sp. 2YAF26. The sequence continues at coordinate 61,273 of NZ_JBFRFC010000010.1, forward strand.
CGGCCTGCGCCTGCCGCGGGCTGATCTCCACCACATACTCGTTGCCACTCTGGTAGGCCAGCGACTCGACCGGACCGCCCGTGCTCAGCACCAGCTGGGTGCCGGCCCCGGACGGCTTGGCGTCGATGCGCTGCACCGGGGTGGCGAAGTCGGTGACGTTCATCGGCTTCTGCAGGTTGGCCGGCAGGCGCGCGTTGCCGACATCGACCACCACGCTGTTGCCCTGGCTGCGCAGGTCGGGCATGGCGCCCTGGCCGTCGAACTGCAGGATCAGGCGGCCTGCGCCGTCATCGCCACGCTTGAAGTCGATACGCTGCACCGACAGGCTTGCCGGTGCAGTGGCCGACGTCGCAGCCAGCGCCGTGCCGGCCGGTTTTTCCGACGGTGCGGCAGCCAGCGCCGGAGCGCAGGCCAACATCAACGCGACTCCCAGCGCGCTGATGCGGTTCAAGGTAGAGCGCCGGATGGGACGCAGCCCCTTGGCTTGGTGAAAGGTCATCGTGCTATCCCCAGTAAACGATCATTGATCTTCAAGCGCGAGCGTTGCTGGACGTTCCAGCCAGCCACCCGCGCCATCCGGCACCAGTTCGATCAGCTCCACGCGGTCTTCGAAGACCGCGGTGACCCGCCCGTCGCTCTGCCCCAGGTACCCGCCGGGACGCACCCGATAGGTCACCTTGTCCGGCCCCATCACCAGCGCCACGGTGCCGGCGCCTGTTCCGATGGTGCCGACCATGTCCAGCGCGTCCAGCGGGAAGCCTTCCATCGGCTCCTTGCGCCGGTTCGGATCTGGCCGCAGTCCCCCATTCCCCTGCTGCGGGTTGGTCCAGGCATCGGTGAACGGATCGCGCATGCCCTGCGCGGAGTATTCGAAGGTCTCGAACTGTTGCATCACCGGCAGGGCCTCAATCGACTCCGCCGGTCGTGCGCGCTCGCTCTCGACCCATTTTTCCAGGTTGGGTGCATCACCCGGCGTGCTGGTCACGCCGCGACCGCAGGCGGCCAGCAGCAACACCGTCAATACCATCCCACCGCGTGCAATGAAGGAACCGGTCACTTCTTCTCCTCCTTGCCCGCTTCAGCTTTCTGCTGTTCCTCGACCTCGGCCTCATCCAGGTAGCGGTAGGTCTTGACCGTACCGGACAACTCCAGCGCACCGGCGCGGACATTGCCACTGGTCTTGTCCTTCGGCTTGAGGTTGATGTCGTGCATGGTCAGGATCACCACCCGCGGCAACGAGGCCACGCCACTGACGAAGGCGCCGAACTGGTGGTAACTGCCCACCATCCGCAGCTTGATCGGCTTCTCGGCGTAGAACTCCTTGATCTGCTCCTGCTCCGGCTCGAACAACTCGTTGGACAGGCCGCTGGACAACGCGGTCTGCGAGATGTCGATGATCAGGTCGGGCATTTCGGTCTTGCTGGGCAGCTGCCGCAGCATCTGCTGCAGTACCTGCTCCATCTGTGCCAGCTGCTGTTTCAGCGGCTCCAGGTTGACCGCGCGCTTCTGTTCCTTGGTGAACTCCTCGCGCAGCGCGGTTTCCTGCGACTCCAGACTGGCCAGTTCATCGCGCTTGCCACTGATCAGCAGCATCCACGCCACGAACATGATCACCACCGCCAGCAATGCGCAGAAAACGATCTTGGCCTTCTGTGGCCAGTTGCCGATGTCGTTGAAATCGAGGTTCTTGATGTCGACTTTCTTGCTCATGCGCGATCCCCCTGCATCGGGGCGTGGAAGGCCTGCGGCGGCTGCGCCAGGCGGCTGCCCTCAGGCTTGGTTGCCGGTGCGGCCTGCGCGGGCTTGGCCGGCGCAGGCGTTGCCGCCGGTGCCGGAGTCGTTGCAGGCGTGGCAGCAGGTGCCGGTGCCGTCCCCGACTGCGGTACGGCAGCGGCAGGCGCTGCGGCATCGGGCCCGGCACTGAGCGGTGCGACCGTCGGTGCCATCGGCGCCGTGCCCGCCACACTGCCATCAGGGTTCAGGCCCGGCGTAGTTGCCGCTTCCTCGCTCTGCGCGGGCAGCTTGACCTTGACCTTGAACACGTACGGCAATGCCTTGATGTCCGCCACAGGACCGGTCGCGCGCCCTTCCTTGTCCTTTTCCGGCTCACGCGCCTCGATGATCGCCAGCTCCGGATTGGTCATCCAGCCAGAGACCTCGAGGTTGCGCATGTAGGCCGAGACACGCGCATTGGACTGGGTGCGGCCCTCCAGAGTCAGCACGTCGCCTTCCTGCTGCAGGGCGGTCAGCACCACGCCATCGGGGATGGTGCGGACCAGCGCATCGAACAGGTGCACCATCTGCGAACGCTTGGCCTGCAGCTGTTCGATCACGGCCTTGCGGGCCAGCAATCGATTCTTCTGCTCGTCGAGGCGGTCGATTTCCTTGTTCTGCTCCTTGACCTTGTCGATCTCGGTCTGCAGGTAGGCGTTGCGATCGCTCTGCCCGCTGACCTGCATGTCGTAGTAGAACCAGATCAACAGCGACAGAAGCAGGCCACCCAGGGCGGCCATGCCCAGCATGATGCCGAACTCGCGCTGGCGTTGCTTGCGCCGTTCGGCGCGCCAGGGCAATAGATTGATGCGTGCCATCAGTCAAAGCTCCTCAGCGCCAGACCGGTCGCGATCATCAGCGCGGGGGCGTCCTGGGCCAGCGCGTGCGCCTGTACCTTCGGCCCCAGGGTCATCTGTGCCAGCGGGTTGGCGACCACGGTCGGCACGCCCAGCTGTTCCTCGACCATCTCCGGCAGGCCTGCAAGGGCGGCACAGCCGCCGGCCAGCACGATGTGATCGACCCGGTTGAATTCGCTGCCGGCGTAGAAGAACTGCAGCAGGCGGCTGATCTGCTGGACCGTGGCTTCCTTGAACGGCTCCAGCACTTCCATCTCGTAGCTTTCCGGCAACCCGCCCTGGCGCTTGGCCAGACCGGCTTCCTCGTAGCTCAGGCCATAACGGCGCATGATCTCGTCGGTCAGCTGCTTGCCGCCGAACACCTGTTCGCGGCTGTACAGGCTACGGCCACCACGCAGCACGTTGAGGGTGGTCATGGTGGCGCCGATATCGACCAGCGCAACCACGCCCTCGGCCGACACCGGCAGCTCGCTGGCCACCAGGGCGAAGGCGTTCTCGACCGCGAAGGCCTCCACGTCCATCACCTTGGCCTGCAGGCCACCCAGTTCCAGTGCGGACTGACGCAGCTCGACGTTTTCCGAACGCGAGGCCGCCAGCAGCACCTGGACCATTTCCGGGTTGTTCGGGATCGCCCCGATCACCTCGAAGTCCAGGTTCACTTCCTCGATCGGATACGGAATGTAGTTGACCGCTTCCAGCTCGATCTGGGCTTCCATGTCGTTCTCGTCCAGGTCGGCCGGCATCGGGATCACCTTGGTGATCACCGCCGAACCGGCCACGGCCGCAGCGGCCAGCTTGGCCTTGCTGCCGGAACGGTTCATCGCCCGGCGGATGGCCTCTCCCACGGCCTCCACTTCAACGATGTTCTTCTCCACCACCGCATTCGGCGGCAGCGGTTCCACGGCATAATGTTCCACACGGAAACGGTTGCCGCTGCGAGAAAGCTGCAACAGCTTTACCGCAGTCGAACTGATGTCGACGCCAATGAGCGGCGACTGACTTTTTGGGATGAGCCCCACGGTTTCTCCCCTGCCGACGGGCACTTGGACGCAAGAGCTGCGTCCGCGCATTAATAACGTATTCTTAGCAAATGGCAACCGCCCTGCTGTGACATCCTTCACAGGATGAACACGCAGCCCCTGGCGTCCCCTTGCACTCCCCAGTGCCGGCCCCAGCCGCCACCTTGCGTAATCTATACTCTGCGACCACGAAATTCGCAATCGGAATCTGACACCGATGACACGTCTCCGCCGCTGGCTGCGCTGGATCTTTCTTGTTGTCCTGGTCCTGGCGCTGGTCGGAGCGGCCGCCGTTGGCGGCCTGTACTACGCCGTTTCTTCCAAGCTTCCCGACGTGCAGACCCTGCGCGACGTGGAAATGCAGGAGCCGATGTACGTCTACGCTGCCGACGGCAAGCTGATGGCGGTATTCGGTGAGACCCGGCGTACCCCCATCACCATGAAGGACGTGCCGGAGAAGCTGAAGCAGGCGTTCCTGGCCACCGAGGATGCCCGCTTCTACGAGCACGGCGGCGTGGACTACAAGGGCATCGGCCGCGCGGTATGGCTGCTGGCCACCACCAACGACAAGCGCGTGCCCGGTGGCTCCACCATCACCCAGCAGGTGGCCCGCCAGTTCTTCCTCAGCTCCGAGTACAGCTACACCCGCAAGCTGGCCGAGATCCTGCTGGCGCGCAAGATCGAGTCCGAGCTGAGCAAGGACGAGATCTTCGAGCTGTACCTGAACAAGAGTTTCTTCGGCAACCGCGCCTACGGCGTGGCCGCCGCTGCCGAGTTCTACTACGGCAAGAAGCTGGGCGAACTGGACCTGGACGAGATGGCCTCGTTGGCCGGCATCCCCAAGTTCCCGTCCTCGGGCAACCCGATCTCCAACCCGGAGCGCGCCCGCCAGCGTCGTGACAACTATGTGCTGCAGCGCATGGCCGACCTGAAGTTCGTCAGCCAGGCCGAGGCCGACGCGGCCAAGGCCGTGCCGATGCATGCCACTGCGCATGAGCCACCGGTGCAGGTCGATGCGCCCTACGTGGCCGAGCTGGTGCGCCAGGAAATGATCGCCCGCTTCGGCGGCGACGTGGTCAACAAGGGCTACCACGTCACCACCACCATCGATTCGACCCTGCAGACCGCCGCCAACCTGTCGGTGCGCGACGGCCTGCTGCTGTACGACCATCGCCACGGCTGGCACGGCGTAGAGAAGCAGGTGCAGCTGGGCGCCGGCGATGATGCCGCTGCACTGGCCGAGCACCTGCGCGGCATGTTCGGCCAGGCCGGCCTGCTGCCGGCCATCGTCGCCAGCACCGGCGCCGACGGCAGCGCCACTGTGGTGCTGGCCAACCGCAGCGAGATCGTGCTGCCGGCCGGTGCCGCCAAGTGGACCAACAAGAGCCCGGCCAAGCTGGTGCAGCGTGGCGACATCGTGCGCGTGCGCGCCGGCGCCAAGGAGGGCGAGTGGCTGCTCGACCAGCTCCCGCGCGGGCAGTCCGCGCTGGTTTCGCTGGACGCCCACAGCGGCGCCCTGAAGGCGCTGGTCGGCGGCTTCAGCTTCTCCGGCAACAAGTTCAACCGTGCCACCCAGGCCCGTCGCCAGCCCGGTTCGAGCTTCAAGCCGTTCGTCTATGCGGCCGCCTTCGACAAGGGCTACAACCCGGCCTCGATCGTGCTCGACGCCCCGGTCGTGTTCCGCGACCGCCGCGGCAAGACCTGGGCGCCGCAGAACGACGGCGGCGGCTTCCGTGGCCCGATGCGCCTGCGTGAAGCGCTGGTGCAGTCACGCAACCTGGTCTCGGTGCGCCTGCTTGATGGCATGGGCGTGGACTACGCGCGCAAGTACATCAGCCAGTTCGGCTTTGCCGAATCCGAGCTGCCGCCGAACCTGTCGATGTCGCTGGGTACCGCCTCGCTGACGCCGCTGTCGGTGGCCCGCGGCTATGCCGTGTTCGCCAATGGCGGCTCGCGCGTGGATACCTGGCTGATCGACCAGGTCAACGATCGCGATGGCAACCTGGTGTTCAAGGAAAACCCGGCGATGGCCTGCCGCGACTGCGCCGGCAGCAGCGACCAGCCGGTGAACCAGGTCGTGGACGGCTTCAACTTCGGCGCCCCGGCACCCAAGGTCGATGCCACCGCCGCTGCCAAGCCGGAAGCCAAGACCGAAACGCCGGCCGCACCGGTCAACCCGGATGCGCGTACCGCACCGCGTGCGATCGACGCCCGTACCGCCTACCAGCTGGTGTCGATGATGCGCGACGTGGTCCAGCGCGGCACCGGCGCGCAGGCCAAGGTGCTCGGCCGCGAAGACGTGGGCGGCAAGACCGGCTCGACCAACGACCATCGTGACGCCTGGTTCTCCGGCTTCGGCGGCCCGTACGTGACCACCGTGTGGGTGGGCCGCGACGACTTCCGCTCGCTGGGCTACCGCGAATACGGTGGCAAGGCGGCCCTGCCGATCTGGATCGACTACATGCGCACCGCGCTGAAGGACACCCCGATCGCACAGAACGAACCGCCGAGCGGCATGGTCCAGGCTACCCTCAACGGCGCGGTGGAGTGGGTGAAGGTGGAAGACATGGACCGCCTGACCGACTACGACCTCAACCTGCAGAGCACCCCGCAGGCTGACGCGGCCGCGTTCGATATCTTCTGAGGCACAGATTCGGTGGGTGCCAACCGTTGGTTGGCACGATGGCCCGGCGTTGCCCTGGTAGTCGCCAACCTTGGTTGGCGCCGATGCATTCGCCGGGCATGGCCCGGCGCTACCATGCCGCACCCGTCGGGCGCCCTCTCCCGGTAGCGCCGGGCCATGCCCGGCGAGCGCAGCGGCACCTCTGCGAAATACCTACGCAGATGTCACACGCCTGCGCTAGTCTGTGACCAGGTCGCAACAGGGAGTCATCGCATGCACCGCGCTCACCAGCATGCTGCCAGCCAGACCCGCGAACGGCGTCATCGCCTCGCCCACGAAGCCGCCCGGCTGATGGCCGAAGGCGGAATCCGCGACTTCCACCAGGCCAAACTCAAGGCTGCCAGCCGCCTTGGCATCCACGACGATGCTTCCCTGCCCCGCAATGTCGAGATCGAACAGGCGCTGCGCGAGTACCAACGGCTGTTCTCCGGCCCACAGCACGGCAGCGAACTACAGCGGCGGCGCGAGTCCGCGTTGCGGGCGCTGGAGTTCCTGCACGGGTTTTCGCCGCGTCTGGCCGGACCGGTGCTGGACGGCACCGCCGATGCCAACAGCCCCGTGCAATTGCACCTGCACAGTGACGACCCGGAAGCCGTGCATCGCTTCCTGGACGAACATCGCATCCCTGCGGAATCGCGTACGCGGCGCCTGCGGATGGACCGTGAGCGCAATCTGGATGTACCGGTGTGGGTGTTCAGTGCCGAAGACCTGACCTTCGACCTGGCCGTCCTGCCCTACGATGCGTTGCGCCAGGCCCCGCTATCGCCGGTGGATGAGAAACCCATGCGGCGGGCGTCGGCCACGCAGTTGCGGCAGCTGCTGGCCGAGATGGAAATCACCGCCTACATCGGCGGTTGATCATGGCAGAGCCGGGCCTGTGCCCGGCTCTGCGCCAAGAGCAGCCGGGCATGGCCCGACGCTATGGGAAGATCAGCTGTTCCTGGGCAGGGGTTGCCAATCGTGCCAGCCACGGCGCCGCCGCACGGTACGGGTACTCGGCCATCATGCGCGCATGCATCTTCTGCAGGTCATCCAGGTTCCAGGCGTGCGAATACACATCCTGGAAGTCATCGGCCCAGCCACTGCGCACGCGCGTGCGTTCGCCATCAAGGTTCGGCACCAGGTACCACGGCACCTGCAGGATCTCGGCCAGCGCCTTGTTGCGTACCGCACTCTCGTACCCCGACCGCTGCAGCTGTTCGATGCGAAAACTCACGCGGCGGCAGGGAAAGGGCATGCAGGCACCGGTAGCGTTGATGTAGTCAGCGATGTCGGCGTACATGTCCGCCTGCAGCTTCATCGCCACCGGGTCCTGCAGGGTCTGCCGGACCCGCAGCGTGCGCTGGGTGCTGCCGCGGATCTCCGCAGCACTGTAGAAGGGATGGCCCGGCGTGGTGCCACCGTGGCGCACCAGCACGATGCGATGGATCGCTTCGTCGGTCAGCACTTCCACCCGCACGGCCGCGGCCTGCGGATGGATGCGCGGCTGCGGCACGTTCACCACGCGCCAGAACCCCCACACCATCAACCCCATGCAGACCATCAGCACCAGGCAGGCCAGCGTCCACGTATCCATGTCGTGGGTGAAATAGCGGATGCGGGCGCGCCACAGGTAGTAGCGCCGATAGGTCATGAAGCGGCTCATGAAGCGATACATTGCAACCTCCTCTGCAATGGCCCCGGCGCGGCGGGGCTCGTTACGCGCACCACACCGGGGCGCCATGGCTTACCAGCCGATGCCCACACCAACGCCCATGCTGCGCTCACCGCTGTTGGTGAACGCACCATTGAGGCTGAAGGTGGCTGAGCCCTTGTCGTTGAGTACGCGCTGGTAACCCACCGCCATGGCCGACTCGCCCTCGGCGTAGCCCACGCCCGCACCGAGGCGGTTGTAGGTGGCCAGGCCTGCGGTGTTCATGGCCATGGCCGTCTGCGCACTGCTCATCGCGGCCATGCGGTTGAAGCGCTTGTCCATCTTGTCCAAGCGGCGTTCGACGTTGCTGATGGCACCATCGGTGTACTCGTTGGCGCGGGCCAGCATCTTCTCCAGTTCAGCGGTATCGACCTGTGGCGTGGGCGACGGCGTGTCGTCCTTCTTCGACTTGGGCTGCGGCGCGGGTGAAGTGCCCTCGCCTGCCGAGGCCACCTGCGGCGAACCGCTGGTTTCTGGCGTTGGCGTGACTTGTTCGGTCGGCGCGGCCGAAGCCGTGGCCAGCGCACGCGACTGCGGCTGGCCATCCACGCGCTGCTCCAGACCATCCATGCGGCCATTGAGCTGCTGCTGCACGGCGTGCAGCTGGCCACCGTTGACCGCCTCGCGGCTGCCGGCGGCGACCAGGCCGTTGGCCACGTTGGAGATGACCATGCCGTTGGCGCCGGCCAGGGTGAGCTGGGCGGTGCCGTCGCTGCGGGTGGAGGGCGTTTCCTTGAAGACCGAGCGGAGCTGGGTTTCGACGCGGTCCATGCGGGAGCCGGTGGTGACTACGGCGGAGTCCAGCGTGGCGAGGGCATCGTTGACGGTGCTCTGGTGCTGGCCCTGGACGTTGAAGCCGGGGGTGGTGACGTTGCCGTTGGCGTCGATGTTGCCGCCGAGGGCGGAAAGCGCGCCGCGCAGCTGGGCGATGGTGGCTGCGTCGTTGGCGTTGCGGCCGTTGGCTACGTTGACGAGGCGGCGCTGGTATCGGCTGTTTCCGAAGGACGCCGTGTCAGCTTCCGTGGCGATCGCACCCATGCCAATAGCGACAGACCTGACCGCACCGACTTCTGTTCTGCTAACTAAGCCTAGCGCCACGCTATCAGCCCCTGCTGCACGTGACCCAGCACCGAGAGCGAATGCACCTTCTGCCCCCTCCTCAACCAGGGCACCTCTACCCAGCGCAACCGAATTCTTGCCCCAAGCAATCGCATAAGCGCCAAGGGCTGTTCCACCCTCGTTTCCATCCTGCGGTGTCGCCTGCGCGGATTCACCAATCGCAACACCAAACGATCCAGCCTTGGCGTCCTCACTCAGATCATCCCGACCGATCTTAAAGAATCGATGAGTCGATTCCACGCTCGCGATTCGTTCATTGGTCGCATAAAGCTGACCACCGTTAACTGCATCAGTACTGAAGGCAGATGAGATGTCACCCGAATCAATCCCAGTCAATCGCGATCCAGCGAAATCGATCGGTCCACCGCGCAGATCAAGTACTTCCTGGAGGGCATGCTTCACACCTCCTTCTGACATGCTCTTCATACGCTCGATTTCATCTCCATTCCTGGCGATTTCCTGCTTGGCTGCGTACAGCTGACTACCCGTAACTGCATCACGGCTACCTGCAGCAATACGCCCATCGGCCAGATTCGACAGAACCATGCCTTGCGCACCTGCCAGATTCAGCTGACCAACTCCATCCGCCCGGGTCGAGGTTGATTGTTGGAATGTCGCACGCAGCTGGCCTTCGAGGCCATCTACGCGACTGTCAGCCCTTACCACCGCGCCATCCAGCGCAACTAAAGCGTCTTCAACGTTCTTCTGTGTTCCCCCCTGGAGGTTGTAGGTCGGAGAAACGACATCGCCATTTCGATCCAGACCTGCGCCCCCGCCAAGAGCAGCCAAGGCTTCGCTCAGTTGCCCAACAGTAGTTGCATCACTGGAGTTCACCCCTCGCCCCACATTGACGATCCGCCGCATAAGCCGAGAGTTCCCAACGGACACAACGTTTGCGTCCTCGGCTACGGAACCGGTGCCTAGCGCAACTGAGTTTTCCGCTCCTGATTCAATCTGACTGAAGGAACCCAGTGCTGCCCCTCCCGATGCGTAGACATTAGAACCCGTCCCAAGTGCAAATCCACTCTTTGCTGCGGCGTCGACAAGCGCCCCCCTGCCAAGAGCCACGGAGCCCTGCCCACGAGCGCGCGCGAATGAACCAACTGCGGTAGCCCCATCAGAGTGAATGGCTGCCTCTGCCGAATCTCCGATCGCCACACCCATCAATCCCGCCTGCGCGTAATTGCTCTCATCATCCACTCCAACTCTCAGGTAGCCATTTGATTTTTCGATCTTCTCTACCCGATCGTTAGTCGCAAACAACTGCCCGCCATTCACCGCATCCGTGCTGGTCGCAGAACTGATATCCCCCGCTGTCACGCCCGATATGCGGGCACCCTCCATATCCACCAGGCGACGATCAGCACTGAACTTAACCACGCCATCCAGATCCGGATCGAAGTTATCGAAGTCCGCACGCAGCACATCCAGCTCGATCCGGTTGTCGGCGATACGCCCGTCCTGATCCGTCAGCTGCTGCGCGTGCCCAGCCAAAGCCTGTCGCTGAGTCTCCACCGTGGTATTGGTCGCAAACAGCTGCTGCCCGGTCACCGCATCCGTGCTGCCCGTACTCAGCGTGCCGTTGGCGATGTTGTAGATGCGCCGCTTGCCACCGCTCTTGTTTGCCACATCCACAATCGTGCCGGTGTTCTCTGCACCCAGACGGACGTTGCCGCTGGCAGAGACCTGGCCCACCAGTCCGCCCAAGGCATCAGCTTTCAGCACAGCGCCATCGGCTACGCCACGGGCAGCGTCGGCCGCCGTCTTCGCCGCGGTTGCCGCCGTGCGCACGCTAGTCACTTCGCTATTGGTGGCATTGAGCTGCTGCCCAGTCACTGCATCCGTGCTGGACGTACTGAGCACGCCATTGGCCAGATTCTGCAGCTTGCGCTTGGCACCGGCCTTGTTGGCAACGTCGACGACGGTGCCGGTGTTGTCTGCACCCAGGCGTACGTTTCCACTTGCCGATACCTGCCCCACCAGGCCATCCAGTACCGCCACTCGCGCCTGCGCAACGTCCGCGGTCGCCTTCACAGCAGCCACGCTGGTGTTGGTGGCATGCAGCTGCTTGCCAGTCACCGCTTCACTGCTGGACGTACTCAAGGCGCCATCGGCCACGTTGACCACTTTGCGCTTCAACGAGCCGTTGCCCACCGAGACCTGATTGGTTGCAGTCGTGGCTGAGCCATTGCCGAGCGCAACCGCGCCCGCATGTGTCGCACTGGCGCGATCACCGAGGGCCAACGCGCTCTGTGCCGTGGCGTTCGCTTGGTTGCCCACCGCCGAGGCATACAGGCTGCTGGCAACGGCCCCGCGCCCGACCGCCGTGGCCTGGTTGGCCGACGCGTTGCTCTGGAAGCCCAGTGCCGTTGCGTGCGTGCCTTTTCCGGATGCCTCATGCCCGACCGCAATACCACGATCACCCGTTGCGAGGGCATCCAGCCCAAGCGCCACCGCGCCGTTGCCGCTGCGGGTGCCAGCCCCGATGGAGACCCCTCCGTTACCATTGACCTTGTTGCCCGCGTCATCCACCGTCGCGCGAGCGTCCGCGCCCATGGCGACGCTCTTGCCGTTGTAGGCTTTGGCGTTGTTGCCCAGCGCCGTACTGATGCCGTAGCTGGCCTGCTCCGCGACAGCTCCCGCGCCCAGTGCCACGGCACTGGCATTCAGCCGCGCAGCCGCTGCATCGGCAGCAGCCTGCGCCTTGCTGACATTCGCATTAGTGGCGTTGAGCTGCTTACCCGTCACCGCCTCGGTGCTGGTCGTGCTCAGCGCTCCATCCTTCAGGCCCGTGATGCTGCGCACCGCATTGGACTTGTTGCGGGCATCCAGCACAGTGCCAGTGTTCTCACCACCCAAACGCACATTGCCAGTGGCCGATACCTGACTGACCAGGCCACTGACCGTATTGGCCTTGGCTAATGCAGTGTTGGCATTGGTGTTGGCCGTAGTGGCCGTTGACTGTGCTGCTGCAGCCGTCGTCTTCGCTGCATCGGCTGCAGTTTTGGCACTGGTCACATTCGTGTTGGTTGCATTGAGCTGCTTGCCCGTCACAGCTTCCGTGCTGGATGTGGAAAGCGCCCCATCCTTCAGGCCGGTGATGCTTCGAACAGCATTGGACTTGTTGCGCACATCCAGCACGGTGCCGGTGTTCTCACCACCCAGCCTTACGTTGCCAGCGGCCGATACTTGGCTCACCAGGCCACTGACCGCATTGGCCTTCGCCAGCGCCGAGTTGGCATTGCTGTTGGCCGTGTTGGCGGTGGACTGCGCTGCCGTAGCTGTCGTCTTCGCTCCATCGGCCGCCGTCTGGGCCTTGGTGACGTTGGAGTTGGTGGCATACAGCTGCTTACCAGTGACCGCATCACTGCTGGTCGAGTTCAGCCGCGCATCGGCCACATTGACCACCCGCCTTTTCACGCTGGCACTACCGACCGAAACGGTGTTGGCCTCTGTGGCAAGCGATCCACGACCAAGTGCCACAGTGCCATTTGCCGATGTCTTTGCACCATAACCAACAGCCACACCGTCGTACTCTGCGCGCGATTCCCCACCCAATGCGATCGCCCCCGTCCAGCCACTACTGCCCGCGTACGCATCACCACCAATGGCAATCCTGGAAATGCCGGCGCCATCATTGGTCCTGGAGCCACTGCCTACAGCAATCGAATTGTCTGCGTACGCCTTAGCATTGTTACCGAAGGCCGTCGCACCGACTCCGTCGGTATAAGATTCAGCGCCAACTGCGGTGCTATACCCCTGTCGCACTCTGACGCCATAGCCAACGGCTACGTTGTTGGTTCCACTCGCGGTCAACAGGCTTCCGTAACCAACCGACTTACTGCCCGTCAGACTGGAGCGTGAGCCGAGAATCATCTGCAGGTCACCTGAGACTGTCGAGTCCCGGTAAAAATTATCCGTAGTCAGCGCGACCTGTGTGTGCAGCGAGTTTATCGAACCTGCAGTAGCAGCTGCCTGAAGCGGAAGATTACCGAACATGCTCCGCAACGCAGGGTCCGCAACAGATGGAGTCGCCGGATAGTCTTCGACCAGGCTTTGTTCATCGAAATCACCCGGCTCGACCTCCGGCTCAGCGGCCTGCGCGACCGTCGCAAGCATGACCAGTCCAACCGTACCAGCCGCAAGAACGGTACTGGTGCGCTTTCCGCGAGGAGATGCAAGCTCGCTGGCGACAATCCAGCACTGCCGAGCCGTTGACCAGAGACGACGATAGATTTTGTTCATGGCATTTCCTTAACAATGGAATCGAATGTGAGCGTCGCTGCGGAACAGTTCCGCAGCGACGGGATGTCAGAGGTCGTGTGTCTGTATGTGCTCGCGATAGCCATCGCGGGTCAGGCGGTAACGCATCTGCAGCGTGTGTCCCGGCTGCACGGTGAAAGGCAGCTCCAACGCACTACCCGGATACAGGCTTCGCGACACGTCGTGTGCCGTGCAGCGCGCGCCATCGCAGTCGGCAATGCTGGTGATGCCCACGCGCACCGTGCCGGTGTTACGCAGACGATTGCCTTCCACCTGTACCGCCATCGCGGGCTGCGCAGGCAGCACATTGACCAACGCGCCCCAGACCAGGCTGACGCCGATGTTGGCCTGTGCACGCTCGCCCTCGCCTGCGCGTTCAGCCCCTTCAGGGCCACGCACGCCTTCGAAGTACACGCGGTAGGCGGTTTCCTTCTCGACCGGCTGCAGCGGAATCACACGGATCAGACGATTGCCACCACCGGCAAGCGCGAACTTGCCGGGGGTGATGGCAATGGCCGCTTCGCCGGGCTCGACCTCGACCTCCTGTTCGTCTGCACCGGCGGGATTGACGATGCGCTTGATGGAGACCTGCACGTACTGCGGCAGGGTGGACTGCGAATAGATTCGGATCTGTGCACCCTTCTTCACGTCCACCGAAGTGCGCATGGGGTGCACGGTGAGGTTGGCGTGGGCAGGCATCGCCATCAGCAGCGACAAGGGAAGCAGGCAGCGAATGAGAGGCTTCATCGGGGGCTCCATGGGAATCAGGGCGTGACAGTGGGAACGCGCAGTTCCACCTTGAGATCGCCGTCGTAGTAGCCGGGGCGTTTGCTGCTGACCGGCACGCGGGGGGTATCCAGCGTCAATGGCGTGGGCACGCAGAACACCGGCTGGGTCATGCCGGGCAGCAGCACCAGGCGCAGCTTTGCGGTGTCGATGCTGTGCAGCAGCTGCTCCACACCGTTGCGCATGGGCAGAGCGCTGCCGTTGTGATCGAGGGTGACGGTGTAGTCCACGCGCTGCGTGGCGTCGCTGCCGCCGTCGGTATGCCAGACCGAGTAGCCTGAAGGCCCCGGAAGACGCGGCCCGCTATCGCGCACGGTGACGCCCAGGTACTGGCTCTGCGAACCCAGTCCGTCGTACAGGCACATGTCGAGTTGGGCCCGACCGCCGACGGTCTGTGCGATCGGGTCATACTGCAGATTCAGGCCGACGTGTGGCGTGACCTGGTCGAATAGCGGGAAGTAGATGGAGACCGCGTTGTAGTCGGTGATGGTGAATGCAAGATTGAAAGTGTTCACAGCAAGAACGGAGCCTGCTGGATCAGTCCTCAAGTTCAAGATCAGCTTCCCGTGCCAACGACCAGCGACAAGCTGATTAAGTTCGCTCTCCGGAAGAAGCAGTTCAACAGAGGTCCCTATTGCTTTCTCGCCGCCACACTCCTCTTGGCGCGAGGTCCAGATCGGTCGCTTCCAGCCAAGCCAGAACTCTGGACCACATGCACGTTCGCCAATCGCTCGACTTAGAGCCGCCATGACGCGAAGGTCTGCAGTCAGACCGCTGCGCTCCTCCACCATCCGCGTCAGAATGGGCGCCGGCCCGCTTTCGAGGCTCTCTAGTCCACTAGTCGGGCACAAGCCTGTACTCGTGGTCGAGTTCGATTCGCATGTCAGATGGATTCGACCGTACTGCAGATTGTGATCCCTGCTGTAGCCCATAACCGTCCTCGGCGCCCACAACTCGATATCCCCAGGCATCGCAGAGCGATCCCAGCTCATCACGATGTCGCGATGCTCACTGGTCGGATGCGTTTCCGGCGGCCGCTGCGCCATCGCCCGCGGCGCCAACACCACCAACGCACACAACACTGCCATCACCCACCACACCCGGCGGTTCACAGCGCACCTCCCGCGGCCGCGGTCTGCGGCGTGGCGGCAATCAACGCCTGCTCCTGCAGCAGTCGCGTCACCCGTGCCTGATGGCGGATGTCGGCGGGCAACTGCGCCACGGCCAGGGGCTCGCACTGCACGGTGCCCACCAGCATCACCACGCTGCGGCGCTCGCGCACCTGCAGCGGGCAGTGCAGCAGCCGGTCGTCCTGCAGCAGGTACAGGGTCGTTTCGCGTCGTGGGAAGTCGGCCACGAAGCCTCCATTGCTGCCGGTGCCGGGCACCGGCGCGTTGAGAATGCGGGCGCCGCGCAGCGGTGCACCGGCGATGTCGTGGGCGTTGCCGATGAAGGTGTAGGTCACTTCAATCGGCACCGGCATGCGCACCAGCCGCCCGGGCGACAGGAACAGCGGGCGCGCGCCGCCGACGCCGCTCACCCGCACGGCCGCGATGCTGTCCAGAGCGCTGGCGTCCTGCACTTCGGCGCGGTGCGATTGGTAGGCGGACACCGGCAGCAGGCGGCGTTCGCCCAGCTTCAGCCGCTGCCGGCGCAGTCCGCCTACCTGCAGTTCGGCGGCAACGCCGGTCAGGTCCAGATCGTCAGTGCCGTCCACCTGCACCGCCAGCCCGGCATCGGCGCCCACGCCTGCGCCCCAGTACAGCCCGCGCGAGCCGATGGCCAGGCCGGAACTGTGTGTGGCGCTGTACGCCACCTCGTTGCCGCCCTGGTGCTGGTAGCGCGATACCGTGGCACCGGTCTGGCCGATGCGGTTCTGCAGCTGCCCGCTCAGCGTGGCGCTGTACCGTTCGTTGTTGTTGCCGCGTAGTTCGCCGGACACTTCGCGGTACTGGTCTTCGTACTCCTGGCGCAGGGTCTGGCCGGCGCTGTAGTTGACGTCCGGTCGTGCGTGATGCGGCTGGCGCACATCCAGGCCGTAGCGACGCTGCGAGCTGCCGTGGTCGCCGCGCTGCAGGCGGTTGAGGCTGAAGTTGAAATAGATGCCGCGGTCACGCCCGTCGCGCAGGCCGCCGCCGCTGGTCTGCTGCCATACGCCGATGCGGCTGGAGACACTGAACTCGCCCCAGCGCTGGCTGCGGCTGTAGCTGGCCTGCCAGGTGCGGCTGAGCTGCGGCACGCGCGTGGGCTGTGGAATCCACGGCGGCAACAGCGGGTCCAGCCCCGCCAGCGGATCATCCCCCAGCCCCGGCTGCACGGTGCCTGCGCGCCAGGTCTGGCGACGGGTGTAGGCCAGATAGGCATTGCCGCCAGCCACCGGCAGCGCCATCGAGGCGCTGAGCGAATCAGCACAACCGAGCCGGTCGCGCGCATCGTCCTCGAACTGGCAGGCGCGGCCACGCATGCGCTGGTGGTACACATTCCACGAGGCGCGGAGACGATACGAAAGCTGATGCTGCTGGCCACGGCTGCCATCGCTGCCGTGCATGCCGCTGAAGGTGGCGCGGATCTCCTGGGTGGCGAAGACGTGGCGCAGGTCCAGCCGCAGTTCGCCATAGCTGAAACCGCCCAGATCGGCGAGGCCGGCCGTCATCGCCACGTTGCGCGACATCGGCACGCGCACGCCGCCCATCGCCGCCAGCTCATCATCGAAACGATCACTGCGGCGTTCGTTGCGGCGCCCGCCCTGCAGGAACCACTGCACGCTGCTGTCGGTCCAGTCGCCGCCCTTGTCGAACGGCGCGTCCTCGCTGCGCACCAGCACGCCGTCTTCGTAGATGCGCAGGGTGATGGTGTAGTTGCCCAGCGGGAACCGGCGCGTATCGAGCTGGTTGATGCCGGCCTGCAGGTAGAAGGTCTGCAGCAGGCGCTCGCCGTCGAAGGCATCCACCCGCGCATCACGTGCCAGCAGCACGGTGAGCGGCGTGGCCTGCACGGCGGCGGCGGCATCCACGTAGGCCTGCGTGGTACCCAGGCGCAGGCCCTGGAAGCGATCCATCGGCAGCATGCTGAAACTGAAGGTGCCGCCCTGCGGACTGCTCAGGTTGCGGCGATCCATGCGCCCGGCCTGCAGGTAGTGCTGCTGCCCCAGGTCATGGCGGTAATAGGCGTTGTCCAGCTGGAAGTCGCGGTTGGCGCGGCCACCGCGGTAATGCTGCTGGCTGAAGGTCCAGTCGGCGGACAGGTGCCCGCGCTGGAACACGCCCAGCGCACCCATGCCCTGCGCGGCCAGCGACTGGTAGCCGCGGCCGCCACTGACATTGAGCGTGTGCTGGTGCAGGAAGGCGTTTTCGGCATTGGCGCTGACCTGGTGGTAGCGCTCGGCGGCCGGCTCGCCGGGAATCCATTGGCGGGCGACGAACAGGCGCACGGCGCCCTCGCCTTCGTCATACAGCGCGCGCACGGCGGTGGGCTCCTCGGGGGGATCGATGTAACCGCAACCGGCACTGGCGCCGCCATAACGGCAGGCCAGATGGCTGTTGCGCGGCAGCGGCTGCGACAGCGCCGGCAACAACGCGGCCTGTGCCTCGGCCGGCAGCTGCAATGCCTGCAGCGCCTCGGCCGGGGCCTCCAGCTGCACGTGTTCCAAGGTCACGCGCACCGGCACCAGCCCGGTCGAACGACCGAACAGGCGTACCTCGAGTTGTTCGGTCTGGCCTTCGACCAGATCCTCGAAACCGGCGGGAACGCCGCGCGCCGCGACCAAGGGCGTGGCCAACGACAGGGCGAGCGCGACCGCCAGCCGGGTGACGGCGGGTGCGGGAGATTTCATGGGGGTGTTACCGGAAGCGGCCGGCCCGGCAAGCGGGCCGGCGCGGCAGCAGACTTAGGGCTTCTGCACCAGGGCGATGGTGACGATGCCTTCGTAGGTACCGCCCTTGGCGATCGGCGCCTGGACGGTCTGCGCGATACGCAGCGGCATCGGAATCGATGCGCCCGGCAGCGCGCCGTCGTAGAGGTCAGAGGCGGAGAAGTCCTGCGCGGCCACGGTCAGCGCCTTGCCGTTGAGGCTGACGGTCAGCGGCACCGGTGCGCCACTGCCATCGGTGTTGAGCAGCTGCGGCGTGCTGCCGACGCGCACTTCGATGTCCTTGTCTTCATCGTTGGAGTAGACGCGCACCTGCTGCGACCACGGCACCAGGCCAGTGACCGGGTTGTGGACCATGTTGACGACCGAATCCAGCGCGGTGCCATCGGCCTTGAGCAGGGCCAGGGTCGGGTCGACATTGGCCCAGACCTTGATGTCGGCGTCGAATGCATGGGCGGACAGCGAAACGGTGGCCAGCGCTGCAGCGAGCGTGGCCTTCTTCAGAATGGCGTGCATGGTTGTCTCTCTCGGACAGGGGGATATGAAAGCTCCCCTCCCCAAGGAGAAAGGGAGGGAAGCGCCGTCCGCAGAGGTGGGTGCGGCCGACGAGAGAATGTTAGGTACGCCTACCCCTCGCCGGCCATTCAAGCATTCCTAAATAGCTGAACGTTAAGGAGATTCCTTGAAGGCGTTCAATGTTTGAGGGTTATGCAAACTTCCTCATTCGGTCTTTGCAACAAACCTCATTGCGCGGCATGCACTTTGCAGAGTCGAGCCATGCTCGACGTACGGGTGCAATGCCGCCGTCTCAACGCGTGCCGACGATCCGCACATGATCCACGTCGATGTCGGTGGGCTTGAAGCGATGCGTATCCACTTCACCGTGCAGCTCCACCACGGTGGTCGCGCTGACGGCCTGGTGGCTGGGCAGATCCTTGTCGTCGATTTCCACATCGATCTCGCCGGTGGCGTCCTTGAAGCGGTAGCGCTCGTGGCCGATCTTGGCCACCAGCGTGCCCTGCAGCACCACCGGCTGATCGTCACGCTGGTCGCGCGCCTCGGCGACCGTGGTGACGGCACTGGTGGCGCCCGGGCCGGTGTACTGGGCAAAGGCCCCAGCGCTGAACAGGCTCAAGGAGGTAGCAAAGAGCGCGAGGGTGAGTCGTCGGTTCATGGTGTTCTCCATGCAGGGATAAGTACCCTCAGGTTCTATCGCCTCGAATGTGATGCCCATGCAATAGATCCGAAAAGATGTGAAAACGACATCCCATGTCAGAAATCATTCATTCCGGACCCGACGCGTCTTTCAGGAACGATTCCATGGCCGCCACCAGGGCCAGCGGCGTCTCGTTCATCGGGTAATGCCCGGCATCCTGCAGGACCTCCATCGTGGCCTGCCGGTAGCGGCGCAGATAGGTGCGCTCCATCAGTGCACGGTTGAAGGTGGGATCGTGACCACCCACCAGCACCTTCAACCGATGATTGCCGACGATCTCATTGCTGAAATCGGTATCCGCCCAGGCTGGAAGATAGGCAGCAAATGCTGCAGGTGAAGCATGTGCCGCCGAGTACGCGGCCTTCCAGTCGAGCCATTGCGCAGGCAGCCGTCCGCCGGTACTGCGATCGATGATGGTCCGACGGATGCCGACGTCCCCGGCTGCCGCTTCAAGCAGGCTTCGCGTCGCGGCGTCGTAGGCAATACCACCGCAGGGCACCGGCGCGATGGCCACCATGCCGCGCACCCGTTCCGGCGCAAGCACCGCCATGCGTTCTATGGCCATGCCGCCCATCGAATGACCGGCGACGCTGAAACGCTCGTGGCCGAGGGCGGTCATCAGATCCAATGCATCGGATGCAATCTCGTCGATGGTGTACGCGCCGGGCGCGTCACGCATGCCGCCGTAGCCCCGGCAGTCCATGAAGATGTAGCTGAAGTCGTTGCGCGACAGCCATGGCTCGATGGGCTCGAACGCGTGCGCGTCGCCGAACCAGCCATGCAGGACCAGGACAGGGTGCGATCCGTGCCCCACGCGATGAAAAGTATTGGCCATAGGGTTCCAGTGCAGTTGGGGGAATCCCCGATCCTAGGCAGCGCGCCTCAGTGGCGCCGTCGATGACGGGTCAATCGCTATAGAATCCGGGCCATGCGCAATTCGCTGCTTGATCCCTACGAAGACCTGCCACGCGATGTCGTGGTCACCTCGAACGACTACGCAGCGGAATCGACCTTTCCCCGCCATGCCCACCGGCGCGGGCAGTTCGCGTTCGCTGCGCGCGGCACCATCAGTGTCGCCACGCCGCAGGGGCGCTGGCTGGTTCCCCCACGGCGCGCCTGCTGGGTGCCTGCAGGCCTGGCGCATGAGATGACCATGCGGGGGCCGGTGACGATGCTCAACGCCTTCCTGTCTGCCGGGACGGCGACGGCGGTGGCGTTGCCAATGCAGTGCCGCGTGTATGCGGTATCGCCGTTGTTGCGGCAGTTGCTGGAGGCCGCAGTGGATCTGCCTGCGCTGTACGACGAGAACGGGCGTGAGGGCAAGCTGATGCAGTTGCTGGCTGCGGAAATCGCATCGATGCCGATGCTTTCCCTGCATGCACCGCTGCCTGTCGATGCGCGCCTTGCACGTGTCTGCCGCGCCCTGTTCGATACTCCCTCGCTGGCAGCGCGCCTCGATGACGTTGCCGCCGACGCAGGCATGAGCCGGCGCACGTTCACGCGCATGTTCCGCGCAGATACCGGGGTGGGTTTTGCCGAGTGGCGGCAGCAGGTGTGCCTGCTGTCGGCCATCGAGCGTTTGGCACAGGGACAGGCCGTGACCCGTATCGCCATGGACCTGGGGTATGCCAGCCCGAGTGCGTTTTCTGCGGCCTTCCGGCGTGTACTAGGGTGTTCGCCGAGCCGGTACGCGGAGGCGTAGTACCGGGCCCGCGTCTGGCTGCCGTGCGTGCTGTGCACGTGAGTCAAGCGTGGCTCGACGCTACAGATGCTCATGCGCACCTGGATGACATCAGGCCGCCTTGCGGCGGCCTGATGGGTCTCACTCAACGACACGATCTCAGAAGAAGATCGCGTACAGGATCAGCAGCGGAATCGGTACGCCCAAGAACCAGAGCAGAAGCGTCTTCATGGCAGGTCTCCTTGCATCAGATGCGGGTTACAGGTCGCGGCGACGGCCGCCCCAGGTGGCGCTGAGGCTGGCGAAGAACGCGCCGATCAGCAGGGTGATGAACAGCCACAGCGCGGCGTAGGCCGTGGCCTTGCGGGCGTCATCAGCAGCCTGCTTGGCGGTGGTCTTGGCCTTTTCCAGCGCGGCACGCATGCGGGTCTGCACATCGGTCACGCGGGCCTGCGCTTCGGCGGGGCTCATGCCCGTCTCGCGCGCGATCAGCTGCGACAGGTACTGGGTATCGGCCGGGTCCAGGCCATCTCCCTGCAGACTGTTGATGATGATGCGGTTCACTTCGGCACGCACTTCGCGACGGTCACCCATCGGGCCATTGCCCGGCATCGGGCGCGGCGGCGGGGCCATGCGGGCATCACGTGGGCCAACGCTGGCGGCGGCCGGGGGCGGCGGTGGTGCGGCAGGGTCCATCGGGCCGTTGCCCGGCGCTGCGCCCGGTGCCGGCGGAACTGGAGGTGCACCGGCTGCGTCCGGGCCCGGAGTGGTGGCATTGCGGAACAGCGAATCCACCCAGTAGTTGAGGTCGCCTTCCTGACCGCCGGCAGCCGCGGTGCCGACACCGGCAGCAGCAACACCTGCGGTGGAGACTGCGGCGCCTGCGGTGGCCCCAGCCACCTTTGCGCCGGCGCCCAGCACGCCGCCGATGGCCGAGGTCAGCAGACCGGCAGTGAGCAGCGTGGCCACGGCCCACGACACAAAGCCGTGCGCGGTGTCGCGGAAGTAGGTTTCATCGCCGTGCAGCTGCGTCCATTTGGTGCGCAGGCGACCGGCCAGATAGCCGCCAAGACCGGAAGCGGCCAGCGCGGTGAAGGTGAGCCACACGACGCTGGTCCAGCCGAAGGTTTCCTTGGAAACGCCCTCGAACGACCACGGCGAGACCGAGGACAGACCCAGGCCGACCCCCAGGATGAGCAGGATGAGAGACAGTGCGGCGGCGGCAACGGCGCCGGCCAGGATCGCGCCCCAGGACACGGCGCTTTCGCTGGTGGGCGGCACGATGGGAGGGGTGACGACAGTGACGACGTCGGGACCAAGCGGGCCGCGCTCAGGCGGGTCGAATCGGGTACTCATGGGGTCGAACGCTCCGTATCAGGTGCTGCGGGTGCAGCTGGCGTCCTGAGGCTGCGCGAGCGCTTGTGAAGCTGGTGAGACCCTTGAATCACGCGGTCTTGGCGCGGCGAACAGCGTGCCAACCAAAACAGAGGGCCGCAGTAGATCCAGGCCATGCGTGGATGTTTTTTTGGCGGATGCCGAAGCGTGCCAACCAAGGTTGGCATCTACCGAAGCGAAGCAAAAAAAAACGCCCCGCGGATGCGGGGCGCCTTCAGCACAAACTACGCAGAGCGATCAGCCCTGGTAGTCGCGCACGTCGTGACCGGTGTAGACCTGGCGCGGACGGCCGATCTTCATTTCCGGGTCGACCTGCTGTTCCAGCCAATGCGAGACCCAGCCGGAGGTGCGGCCCAGGGCAAACATGACGGTGAACATCTCGGTCGGGATCTGCAGCGCCTTGTAGATGATGCCGCTGTAGAAATCGACGTTCGGGTACAGCTTGCGGGCGACGAAGTACTCGTCCTGCAGCGCGGCCTGTTCCAGCTTCACGGCCACGTCCAGCAGCGGATCCTGCACGCCCAGCTGCTTGAGCACCTTGCCGGTCATCTCACCGATGACCTTCGCGCGCGGATCGAAGTTCTTGTACACGCGGTGGCCGAAGCCCATCAGGCGGAAGCCGGAGGTCTTGTCCTTGGCCTTGAGCACGGCCGATTCGACGTTGTCGGCCGAACCGATCTCTTCCAGCATCTTCAGCACGGCTTCGTTGGCACCGCCGTGGGCCGGACCCCACAGCGCGGTGACGCCAGCGGCGACCGACGCGTACGGGTTGGCACCGGTCGAACCGACCAGACGCACGGTCGAGGTCGACGCGTTCTGCTCGTGGTCGGCGTGCAGGATGAACAGCAGGTCCAGCGCCTTGACCACGTCCTGGTTCAGTTCGTACTTGCCGTCGGCCGACTCGAAGGTCTGCTTCAGGAAGCGGCTAACGTAGTCCAGCGAGGTGTCCGGCTTGTTGGCCGGCAGGCCCTTGCCGTGGCGGTAGATCAGCGCCGACAGGGTCGGCACCTTGGCGATCAGGCGCACGGCGGCCTGGCGGCGCTGTTCGGCGTCGGACAGGTCCAGCGAGGCGTGGTAGATGCCCGACAGCTGCGCGATGGCGGCGGTCAGGATGGCCATCGGATGGGCATCCTTGGCGAAGCTGCCGATCAGGGTGTTGATCGACGCATCGACGTTGGCTTCGGCTGCCAGCTCGTCGGTGAAGGCCTTCAGCTGCTCGGCGCTCGGGCGCTCGCCGTTGATCAGCAGGTAGGCCACTTCGACGTAGCTCGACTTCTCCGACAGCTGCTCGATCGGGTAGCCGCGATACAGCAGCACGCCCTTGTCGCCGTCGATGTAGGTGATGGCGGACTTGCAGCTGGCCGTCGCGGTGAAACCGGAATCGTAGGTGAAATACCCCGTTTCCTTGGTCAGCTTCGCGATGTCGACGCAGTCGTTGCCGAGGGTGGGTTTGATGACGGGCAGAACGACCGACTTATCGCCGGCGTTGAGCGTGACCTGATCAAGATCGGACACTGTGTGCGCTCCTTCATGGGAAGGCGCCTGCCCAAGCGCATTGGTCAGGCACGTGAATGACGTCCTCGGCCTGTGCCGGGGATCAGGTCATTATCGCACAGCAGCATTTGCCGGGCGCTAGACAGAAGTCGTAGACGACAGGCAGCCGGCACCCTGCCAGCGAGCGGCCGGGATCGGCAAACGCGTTGTCACAAGGACGCAGTGTTCCGTCCATCCAAACGCCCGTTGGGTAGGCGCTGGACAAAAACAAACGGCCGCGCAGAGCGCGGCCGTCGGTTCGAACCGGGTACGACGTATCAGCGCGCGTAGCGCTTCTGGAACTTGTCGATACGGCCCGAGGTGTCGATGACCTTGTGCTTGCCCGTGTAGAACGGATGCGAAGCCGAGGAAATTTCAACCTTCACCAGCGGGTAGTCGTTGCCGTCTTCCCACTTGATGGTTTCCTTCGTCGCCATGGTCGAGCGGGTCAGGATCTTGAAATCGGAGGTGACGTCATGGAAGACGACGTCGCGGTAGTTCGGATGGATATCGGCCTTCATGGGCTCACACCGTAAATGGGCTGGTGGTCAAGAGCGGCATTATAAGCACTGGTTGCCGCCCGGGGCAACCAGTGCGGGGGGCGAATCTCAGTCCGCGCCCAGGGCCTGGCGTACCAGGGCCTCGAAACGCCCCTGGTCGTAGGCCATCAGCAGATCACAGTTGTCGGGCTGGCCGGTCTGCCGGTTCCAGTCGACGATGGTGGCGCCACGGCTGAACGTGCCGTTCAGTTCCACATTCAGCGGCCGCGACTCGACCTGCAGCTGCCCTTCCGGGTTCAACGCCCAGGCCATGGCCAGCGCATCGGCGGTGTACCAACGGCCGCCCTTGCTGTCTTCGGACAGGCCACGGGTCTTGCGCGAGATCAGCTCGTAGAAGCGCGCGCGATCGGAATCGGCGCCCAGCCACTGTTCGGCTTCGGTCAGCGGCAGGCCGTGGGCAACGGTGGCTTCCCAGTCCGACACCAGCAGGTGCGGGAACGCGGTGAACACCACATGCGCCGCCTCCGGATCGAAGGCGATGTTGAATTCGGCGGCGGGGGTGATGTTGCCGTGGCAGGTGACTGCGCCGCCCATCACCACGATGCGCTTGATGCGCTGGGGCAGGGTCGGATCGAGCTTCAGCGCCAGCGCCAGGTTGGTCAGCGGGCCGAGCATCACCAGCATCAGTTCGCCGGCATGTTCGTGCGACAAACGCAGGATCGCCAATGCGGCGTGCTCGGCGTCGGCCTGGCGACTGGGCGGCGGCAGGTCCACGTCGCCGTAGCCATCACGGCCATGCACGTGGGCGGCGTCAACGGACGGATGCAGCAGCGGATCGGGACTGCCGGCGAACACCGGCACGTCGGTGCGGCCGACGATGTCGCAGAGCTTGAGGGCGTTGCGGACGGTGTACTGCAGGCCTACGTTGCCGGCGGCGATGGTCAGCGCGACCACGTCATGCCGTTCATCGGCGAAGGCCATCAGCAGGGCCAGTGCGTCGTCGACACCGGGGTCGGTATCGATCAACAGCGGGATCTTCTTGGTCATCGTTGCCGTCTTCAGATCGGCAACGAAGTGTGGACCGGGAAGATGACCGTTGCAAGTATCGGCCGGGCTGCGCCCGGCACCCGCAGAATCAACGTCTACGTCAACGTCAAAAGCTCGGTTCCGGGGGATGGCGGGGTGGGCCCGGTGGCGGGGGACGCCGTGAATCCATCCATGGAGGCTTGGCCGCGGCATCCATGCCGCGGACACCCCCGCAACCGGATCCACCCCGCCTTCGACAGATTTCCGCGGCCTGTCGGAACAGCGTCCTGTACTGGTAGGTGTCGACCTTGGTCGACACATCCACGAGATGGTCGAGAAGGCTGTCTGTAGAGTCGAGCCGTGCTCGACTCACGCGCGCAGCGCGCAGTAGATCCACGCCATGCGTGGATGAGCGCCAGGGCATGGGGTCAGAGCCCTTTGCCATGCAAAGGGATCCGACCACACAGCTTACGCCGAGGCGTACCGCACGGCGGTGCCGATCCAGCGCTGCACCACGCGATCTGCCAGCGCCGGTTGCTGCGCCAGCAACCGTTCGGCTAGTTCATGCACACCTGGCAGCAGGCCCGCATCGCGCGCAAGATCGGCGATGCGGAAACCGGCCAGGCCGGTCTGGCGGGTGCCCAGCAGTTCGCCGGGACCGCGCAGTTCCAGATCCTTCTCGGCGATGACGAAACCGTCGTTGGTTTCGCGCATGGTCTGCAGGCGCTCGCGCGCCATCTGCGAAAGCGGTGCCTGGTACAGCAGCACGCAGCGCGACACCGCCGAACCACGGCCGACGCGGCCACGCAGCTGGTGCAGCTGGGCCAGACCCAGGCGCTCGGCGTTCTCGATCACCATCAGCGAGGCATTGGGCACGTCGACGCCGACTTCGATCACGGTGGTGGCCACCAGCAGGTCTATGTCGCCGGCCTTGAACGCGACCATCGTCGCCAGCTTCTCGGCCGCTTTCAGCCGGCCATGCACCAGCCCCACGCGCACGCCCGGCAGCAGCGCCTGCAGCGATTCGTAGGTGGCCTGTGCCGGGGTGGCATCCAGTTCTTCGCTTTCTTCGATGAGCGTGCACACCCAGTACACCTGCCGCCCTTCGCGGCAGGCCAGGGCGATACGCTCGATCAGCTCGGGGCGGCGATCGTTGTTCAGTGCCACGGTCTGCACCGGCGTGCGGCCCGGCGGCAGTTCGTCGATGGCCGATACATCCAGATCGGCGTATTCGGACATCGCCAGCGTGCGCGGAATCGGCGTGGCGGTCATCACCAGCTGGTGCGGCACGTTGTTGCCGCCCTTGCCCTTGTCGCGCAGCGCCAGGCGCTGGTGCACGCCGAAGCGGTGCTGCTCATCGACGATGGCCAGCGCCAGATCGTGGAATACCACCGCCTCCTGCATCAGCGCGTGGGTACCCACGACCACCTGCGCTTCGCCGTTGGCGACCTGTTCCATCACCTTTGCGCGCGCCTTGCCGGTGACCTTTCCGGCCAGCCAGGCGATGCGCACGCCCAGCGGCTCCAGCCAGCCGCGCAGGTTGTTGAGATGCTGTTCGGCCAGCAGTTCGGTGGGGGCGGCCAGTGCGACCTGCTTGCCCTGTTCCACCGCCAGCATCGCTGCCAATGCCGCCACCACGGTCTTGCCCGAGCCGACATCGCCCTGCACCAGCCGCAACATCGGGCTGGGGCGCGCAAGGTCTTCGCGGATCTGCTTGAACACACGTGCCTGCGCGCCGGTCAAGGCGAACGGCAGCTGCTTCAACAACGCCTTGGCCAGCTTGCCGGGACCGGCCAGCGGCGGCGCGTGATGCGCCTGCAACGCAATGCGCTGGCGACGCAGGCTGAGGTGGTGCGCCAGCAGTTCTTCCATTGCCAGCCGGCGCTGCGCTGGATGGGTACCGGCGGCAAGTGCGGCCAGGTCTGCATCCGGCGGTGGTTGATGCACGGTCAGCAGCGCACTGCGCAGCGATGGCAGGCCGAGGCCCTCGAGCCAGCCGGTCGGCAGCAGTTCCAGCGTGCTTTCTTCCGGCAGGCGATCAAGCGCCTGGCCGATCAGCTTGCGCATCGTCATCGGGCCGACACCTTCGACGGTGGGATACACCGGGTCGAGGCGGTCGCCGAGATCGGGATCGTCGTTGCGGCCCAGTACCTGGTAGCTGGGATGGACAATCTCCAACCCGAGGTGCCCCGGTTTGGGCGTACCAAAGCAGCGCAGGCGGTTGCCGACCGCGAACTGGCCGACCTGCTGCTGGCGGAAATGGAAGAAGCGCAGCACCAGCGTGCCCTGCCCTTCATCCTCCACCGCTACTTTCAGCATCGGCCGGTAGCGCATGCCGCGCTCGACGGCGACCACCCGCACTTCCACCTGCGCCGGAATGCCGTTGCGCAGGTCTTCGATGCGGGTCAGCCGGGTACGGTCTTCATAGCGCAGCGGCAGGTGCAGCCAGAGATCCTGCAGGGTGGCCAGGCCACGCGCCTGCAGCTTGGCGGCCACGGCCGGCCCGACGCCGGCGAGCATCGCAAGCGATGCTTCACCGGACGGTGCCAGTGCCGGGGTGACCGCCGCCTTGCGTGCCACGTGGCGGTCAGTCGATGACCATCACCGCGTCGACCTCGAAGTTGGCGCCCTTCGGCAGGCCGGAGACTTCGATGGTGGAACGGGCCGGGAACGGGGCCTGGAAGTAGTCCTGCATCACCGCGTTGACCTTGGCGAATTCGGCCAAGTCGGTCAGGTACAGGCCCAGGCGCACGACCTTGTCCAGCGAACCGCCAGCGGCTTCGGCCACGGCCTTGAGGTTGTCGAAGGCACGACGGGCCTGCGCTTCGACGTCACCGACGCCGACGATGTCGCCGGTGGCCGGGTCGAGCGGAATCTGGCCGGAGAAATACACGGTGTTGCCGGCGCGCACGGCCTGCGAGTACGGGCCGATGGCGGCCGGGGCCTTTTCGGTGTTGATGATCTGGCGGGACATGGGTCGCTCCGGTGCGTTGGGGGAAAACAGAGCGGTGATTGTACCGGGTGGGGGCAATGTCGGCTGGGGTCGGATCCGTTTCCCGGCGGGAAACGGATCCATGTTGAACGCCAGCACTGCGGCGTTGAAATCGCGGTCCAGGTAATCCACGCGCTCGATGTTGGAATGGCTCTGCGCGATCGCCGCGGCCAGCTGTGCAAGCACGCCGGTACCGTTCTCCACTTCCACCACCAGCGAGGTGTCGTAGTCGCCGGATACGGTGGTATCCCAGCCGATCAGCACCCAACGCTCGGGCGACTTGCGCAGTTCGGCCAGGTTCGGGCAATCCATGCGGTGCACCACGATGCCCTTGCCGGCCGTGTGGTAGCCCATGATGTCGTCGCCCGGAATGGGCTGGCAGCAGCCGGCGAAGGTGACCACGCCACGCTCGCTGCCGTTGATCAGAATCTTTTCCTGCGAACTGTGGCGCGAATGCACGCCGCCGCGCAGTTCGGCGTAGGCCATCAGTGCCTGCGCGGCCTGGGTCGGCATCCAGTTGCCCAGCGCGACTTCAGCCAGCAGGGCTTCCAGACGCGGGAACCGGTGCTCGGCCAGGAAGGCATCCAGGCGGCCCTTGGGCAGGCGTTCCAGCGAGCTGTCCATCGCTTCCAGCGCACGATCGAGCATACGGTGGCCCAGCTGCACGGCGTCTTCGTGCTCCAGCTGCTTGAGCTGGTGACGGATGGCGGTGCGCGCCTTGCTGGTGACCACGAATTCGAGCCACTGCGGCTTGGGCGTGGCCGAGCGCGCGGTGATGATCTCCACCGACTGCCCCGACACCAGCTTGGTACGCAGCGGCACCAGTTTCTTGTCCACGCGCGAGGCCACGGCCATGTTGCCGACGTCGGTATGCACGGCGTAGGCGAAGTCGAGCGCGGTGGAATTGCGCGGCAGGGCCAGGATCTTGCCCTTGGGGGTGAACAGGTAGACCTCGTCCGGGAACAGGTCGACCTTGACGTTGTCGAGGAACTCCAGCGACGAACCGGCGGCCCGCTGCGAATCGATCAGTTCGACGATCCAGGCGTGGGCGCGGCTCTGCGCGCTGTTGGGCGAATCACCGCCGAACTTGTAGGTCCAGTGCGCAGCCACGCCGCGCTCGGCGATCAGGTCCATTTCCTCGGTGCGGATCTGCACCTCGATCGGCGAACCATACGGGCCGAACAGCACCGTGTGCAGCGACTGGTAGCCGTTGGCCTTGGGAATGGCGATGAAATCGCGGAAGCGCCCATCCAGCGGCTTGAACGCGGCATGCACCGCGCCCAGCGAGTGGTAGCACTGCGGTACGCCGCGCACCACCAGGCGGAAGCCGAACACATCCATCACCTGGTCGAAGGATTTGTTCTCGTCGCGCATCTTGTTGTAGATGCTCCACGGGGTCTTGATGCGGCTGACCAGGCGGTGCTCGATGCCCTCCTTGGCCAAGCGCTGCGACAGCTGCACTTCCACCTGCGCCAGCGCCTCGCGGCGCACGACCGGCTGGCTGCGGATGTGCTTTTCCAGGATCGCGTGGCGCCACGGGTACAGCGCCTTGAAGCCGAGGTTCTGCAGTTCGCTCTTGACCAGGCTCATGCCCAGCCGCTGCGCGATCGGGGCGTAGATCTCAAGCGTCTCGCGGGCGATGCGGCCGCGCGCTTCGCGGCTCTGCGCGCCCAGCGTGCGCATGTTGTGCAGGCGGTCGGCCAGCTTGATCATGATCACGCGCAGGTCGCGCGACATCGCCAGCAGCATCTTGCGAAAGCTTTCGGCGGCCGCTTCCTGGCGGTCGCGGAACTTCAGCTTGTCCAGCTTGGTGACGCCGTCCACCAGTTCGGCCACGGCTTCGCCGAACTCGGCGGACAGGGCCTCGCGGGTCAGCGGGGTGTCTTCGATGGTGTCGTGCAGAATCGCGGCGATCAGCGCTTCCACGTCCAGGCCGAGCTCGGCCAGCACCTGGGCCACGGCCACCGGATGGGTGATGTAGGGCTCGCCCGACTTGCGCGTCTGCCCAGCGTGCGCGGAGGCGCCGACTTCCCACGCACGGCGCAGCAGCGGCAGCTGCTCGGGCGGCAGATAGTGGGCGGCGCGTTCGAGCTGGAGGACGTAATCGGGTACGGCGGCAGCGGGGACTGCGGCGACCTTGGCAGTGGGGCCTGGGTTCATGGCCAAAGCCTATGCCAGCGCGACGTTTACGGCAAACCCTGAATGCGAAACAGCCCGCACGGGGCGGGCTGTTCGGCGTATCCAGCAATGACGTTGATCGATGCGATCAATCGTCGTTCTTGGACATGTCTTCGTCGGCGACCACTTCAGCGGCGGCCCACTCCAGCGCTTCGCGCTCGGCGCGCTCACGCTCGGCCTTCTCGACTTCGTCGATCAGCGCGTTGTCGATCTTGCGGGCAGCGATCTCGCGCAGTGCCAGCACGGTCGGCTTGTCCTCGGTCTCGCTGTTGTCCAGCGTGGCCTGCACGCCATTGGCGAGCTGACGGGCGCGCTTGGAAGCCATCATCACCAGCTCGAAACGGTTGTTAACGACTTCCAGGCAATCTTCTACGGTAATGCGGGCCATACGGGCTCCCGGCGACCGGTCGGCCGCTCAGTCGAATGAGGGAAAGGGGACGGAGTGTACTGGCAGGGGCTGGACAAAATCAAGCCAACCCCCACCGGACCCTTTAGGAATCAATCAGTTGAACTCGCATCCGGGGTCAATAGCGCCTGGATCAGGCCGGCGTGCCGGACCTTCTGGGCGTCCCGGCGCAGGCGGCTGGCGGTGAAGATCGCGCACAGTTCGTCCACGGCGGTGTCGAACACTTCATTGACGATGACGTAGTCGAATTCGTTGAAGTGCAGCATTTCATCGCGGGCGGCGCCCAAGCGCTGGGCGATGACCGCCTCGCTGTCCTGGCCACGCTTGCGCATGCGGTCCTGCAGGGCCTGCTTGGACGGCGGCAGGATGAACACCGTCACCGTGCCCGGCACCAGCTGGCGCACCTGCTGCGCGCCCTGCCAGTCGATTTCCAGCAGCACGTCCTGGCCGGCGTTCAGCTGCGGCTCCACCGACTGGCGGGCGGTGCCCTTCCAGTCACCATGCACCCAGGCGTGTTCGAAGAAGTCGCCGGCAGCGATCATCTCCTCGAACTTCTCCGCGCTGACGAAGTGGTAGTGCTGGCCGTTCACTTCACCCGGGCGCATGGCCCGCGAGGTGAACGAGATCGATAGCGCGATCTGCGGGTCGCGCGCCAGGGTGGCGTTGACGATGCTGCTCTTGCCGGCGCCGGAGGGCGCGGCAACGATGTACAGCGTGCCGCGTGCGATCGCGGCCGGGGGCGTGGAAATGCTCATTCGATGTTCTGCACCTGCTCGCGGATCTGGTCGATCAGCACCTTCAGCTCGACGGCGGCGTTGGACGTGCGGCTGTCCACCGACTTGGAGCCCAGCGTGTTGGCCTCGCGGTTGAACTCCTGCAGCAGGAAGTCCAGGCGGCGGCCGACCGGTTCACGCTGCTTGAGCACGCGGCGGATCTCGACGATATGGCTGGACAGGCGATCCAGCTCCTCGTCCACGTCCAGCTTCTGCAGCCACATCACCAGTTCCTGCTCGGCGCGGCCCGGATCAACCGGATGCGGCAGGTCGGCCAGGCGGGCGGCGAGCTTGGTGCGCTGGCCGTCGCGAATGGCCGGAATCAGCGTGCGCACCTCGGCGGCGATGCGCTCGATGGCATCCACGCGCTCGGCGACGGCGGTGGCCAGCGTATTGCCTTCACGCTCGCGGGCGGCGATGAAGCCCTCCAGCACCTGGTCCAGCAGCGCCAGTGCTTCAATCTGCAGGGCTGCCGCATCGGTGGCCTCGCCCTGGGTGACACCCGGCAGCTGCAGCAGGTCGGTGAAGCTGACCTGCAGGTTGGGGAAATCGGAGGTCAGGCGGTGCGCCAGCTGGCCCAGCTGGCCCAGCAGCACCTCGTTGACCTGCAGGCTGGCAGCCGATTCCGGCGCGCGCAGGCGCATCACCAGATCCAGCTTGCCACGGCTCAGGCGCGCGGAAATGCGTTCGCGCAGCTGCGGTTCCAATGCGCGCAGTTCCTCGGGCAGGCGCGTGCCCACTTCCAGGAAGCGGTGGTTGACCGAGCGCAGCTCGCAGCCCAGCGTTCCCCACGGGGTGGAGCGCTCGCCGCCGGCATAGGCCGTCATGCTTCGAATCATGGATGTATCCGGTGCTTGCAAAGGGGGAATGGTACCCTAGCGGTCTCTTTTGAGCCCCTTTCCCCGCCCCGTGAAGGCCGCGGGGATGGTGGCGTACTCCCTTTCCCTACGGAACCTGCCCCATGTCCGATTTCCGCCCCAGTGGCCGTCAGCCCGATCAGCTGCGCCCGGTCGTCATCCAGCGCGGTTTCACCCGCCACGCCGAAGGTTCGGTGCTGGTCTGCTTCGGTGAAACCCGCGTGCTGTGCACGGCCAGCATCGAGAACCGGGTGCCGGGCTTCCTGCGTGGCAAGGGCGAAGGCTGGGTGACCGCCGAGTACGGCATGCTGCCGCGCGCTACCCACACCCGCAGCGACCGCGAGGCCGCACGCGGCAAGCAGGGCGGCCGCACGCTGGAGATCCAGCGCCTGATCGGCCGCAGCCTGCGCGCCTGCGTGGACCGCAACGCACTGGGCGAACGCACCATCACCCTGGACTGTGACGTGCTTCAGGCCGACGGTGGCACCCGTACTGCTGCCATCACCGGCGCCTATGTGGCCCTGGTCGATGCAGTGAACGTGCTGATGAAGCGCGGTGACATCAAGCGCAACCCGATCCTCGGCGCGGTGGCGGCGGTGTCGGTCGGCGTCTACCGCGGCACCCCGGTGCTGGACCTGGATTACCCCGAAGACAGCGACTGCGACACCGACATGAACGTGGTGATGAACGACGGCGGCGGTTTCATCGAACTGCAGGGCACCGCTGAAGGCCATGCCTTCCGTCGTGACGAACTCGATGCGCTGCTGGGCCTGGCCGAGAAGGGCGTGACCGAGCTGCTGGCCGCGCAGCAGGCAGCGCTGTCGGCATGAACCGGCGCATCGCCCTGACCACCCTGGTGGTGGCCGACTACGACGAAGCCATTGCCTGGTACACCGGCAAGCTCGGCTTCCAGCTGCTGGACGACATCGACCAGGGCAGCAAGCGCTGGGTAGTGGTCGGCCCGACCGATGGCAGCGCCGCCGCCCTGCTGCTGGCCCGCGCCAGCGACGACGAGCAGCGCAGCCGTATCGGCAACCAGACGGGTGGTCGTGTCGGCTTCTTCCTCAACACCGATGACTTCCGCCGCGACCACGCGGCGATGCTGGCTGCCGGTGTCCAGTTTCTGGAAGAACCGCGCGAAGAACCCTACGCCACGGTCGCGGTGTTCCGCGACCTGTACGGCAATACCTGGGACCTGTTGGAGCCCCGCTGATGAAGAAGCTTGTCCTGGCCAGCCACAACGCTGGCAAGCTGGTGGAAATGCAGGAAATCCTCGCCGATCTGCCGCTGCAGATCACTTCGGCCGCCGAACTGGGCCTGGGCGATGTGGAAGAGACCGGCCTGACCTTCGTTGAGAACGCGCTGCTGAAGGCGCGCGCCGCCTGCGAAGCGACCGGCCTGCCGGCGCTGGCCGATGATTCGGGGCTGATCGTCGATGCCCTCGGTGGTGCGCCGGGGCTGTACAGCGCCCGCTATGCGGGCCATCCGACCAATGCAGCGGCCAACAACGCCAAGCTGCTGGAAGCAATGGCCGATATCGCCGATGGCCAGCGCAGCGCCCGCTTCTATGCGGTGATCGTGCTGCTGCGGCACGCCACCGACCCGCAGCCGCTGATCTGCGAAGGCCGCTGGGAAGGACAGATCATCCGCGAACTGCGCGGCAGCAACGGCTTCGGCTACAACCCGGTGTTCCTGGATACCACCCACGGCCTGACCGCTGCGGAAATGGAACCTGCGTTGAAGAACGCCATCAGCCATCGCGCCATCGCCCTGCAGCAGCTCAAGCAGCAGCTCAAGCAGCAGTTCGCGGACTGAACCAGCATTCGACAGGAGACTCAAGGATGACCGTGAAGCGCTACCGCACCGGAATGGAACTGGTGCAACTGCCTGCCGTACTGGGGCTGATCAGTGGTGCGATCCTTGGCGGCATGTTGGCGTGGACAGGGAAGGAATCCTGGTGGGCGGTACCGGTGGTTGCGCTGGTCGGCATGACCGTCATCACGCTCATCGGCGCGCCCATCATGTGGCAGCGCGTCGAACTGGACGCTGCTGCCGGCCACATGCGCTATCACAACATCGGCAGCCTGCATCGGTGGCGCCATGTAGCGTTGGTGGACGTGCTGGAAGTACGGATTGACAGTTTTGCCGACAAGCGCAAGGCCATGGTCTCCGGTCTCCATCTGTGCATGCGCAATGGCTGCAGTCCGGCGCGCCACCGTTTGATGGACAACGCTATAGGCAGCTACAAAGGGCCCTCGCCCTTCTTCCGCCAGATTGCCGCTGCCGTGCTTCGCGCGCAGCCGCGCTCCCTGGTCGACCCCCTTCTGCGAGCGGCGGACTGATCTGCCGCTCCCCCACGTCCGCATCACGCCAGCCATGCCGCACGCCCACGACCACGACCACTGCAACCACCTGCCCGGCGAGTCCTGCGACCACGACGCCCCACCACGTCTGGTCCCACCGCCGCTGGCGCTGTACGTGCATCTGCCATGGTGCGTGCGCAAGTGCCCATACTGCGACTTCAACTCGCACCAGGCCAAGGGCGAACTGCCCTTCGACGCCTACATCGATGCGCTGGTGCGCGACCTCGACCAGGACCTGCCGCTGGTCTGGGGCCGGGTGGTCAGCAGCGTGTTCTTCGGTGGCGGCACGCCCAGCCTGTTCCCGCCCGAGGCGATCGACCGCTTCCTGCAGCAGGCCAGCGCCCGCCTGCGCTTCGCGCCGAATGCGGAGATCACCCTGGAAACCAACCCGGGCACCGCCGAGCACGGTCGCTTTGATCGTTACCGCGCGGCCGGGGTCAACCGCCTGAGCTTCGGCATCCAGAGTTTTGATGATGCCGCGCTGAAAAGACTGGGCCGCATCCACGACAGTGGCGAGGCCGAGCGCGCGGTGAAGATGGCGCAGGACGCGGGCTACGACAATTTCAACATCGACCTGATGTACGCACTGCCGGAACAGACCCTGGCCGGTGCCGAGGCCGATCTGGAGCGCGCGTTCGCGTTGCAGCCGACCCACATCTCGCACTACCAGCTGACCCTGGAACCGAACACCGTGTTCTTCGCGCGGCCGCCGCAGGGCATCCCCGATGAAGACCATGCCTGGGACATGCAGGAACACTGCCAGGCGCTGCTGGCGCAGGCCGGTTTCGGCCAGTACGAGGTGAGCGCCTACGCCCGCCCCGGCCGGCAGAGTGCGCACAACCTGAATTACTGGCGTTTCGGTGACTACCTGGGCATCGGCGCCGGCGCGCACGGCAAGATCAGTTCCGGCGCCGAAGAACATGTGCTGCGACGCTGGAAGCACAAGCACCCGCAGACGTTCATGGATACCGCCGGCACGGCCGCATCGTTCGGTGGCGATGAGGTGATTGCCGCCGAGCGCCTGCCGTTCGAGTACATGCTCAACCTGCTGCGCCTGCACGAAGGTTTCAGCCTGCGCGACTTCGAATCGCGGACCGGCCTGCCCCGCAACGTGCTGGATGTCCCATTGGCCGAAGCAGTGCAGCGCGGCTGGCTGGTCGTGGCGGACGGGTACGTGCAGCCGACCGAGCTCGGCCGGCGCTTCACCAACGATGTGGTCAGCCTGTTCCTGGAAGAATGATCCGCCTGCGGCGCAGCCATGGAAGGCTGCCCTGAATGAATCCATCGCTAAAGTAGCGCCTTCACCGGCCGACACGGTAGATTCCAAGATCGATCCGCGGGAATCCGGACCCCCTCGCCGATGTCAGCTGTCTTCTCTCTTTCCAGTGCCGACACTGCCCGCCTGGCCGCGGCCGACCTGCCGCCGCGTGTGCGCGAGTTGCTGGGCGCGTTGATCGGCCTGTGCCGTCAGGCCCTGACGGCGCCGTTGATCCTGACCGTGGAAGCGCTGGAGCAGACCCTGCTGCATGACGCCGACCATGCCCGCAACCCGCAACAGCAAGCCGATCTGCTGGGCCAACGCGGCCAGCTGCATGCGTTCGCCGGCCACTTCAGCGATCGTATGCTCGATGCGCTGGCCGATGCGCTTGTGCGGCTGCGTGAACCGATCACCCCGGTCGTGGCTGCCGCCACACCACCGCCCTTGCCCGGCATGCTGGGGTTGACCCTGGTGGCCGAGCATGAAGTCGACCGCGACCTGCTGCTGACCGAAATGGTGCGCCGGGAAACCCTGCGCTCGGCCAACGCCTTGAACCTGCTGGGCCAGCGTCTGGGTGTTGTTGCCGGCGCACCAGCCTTTGAAGCCGACACCCTGCCCTTGGCACCGCAGGCCCTGTGCGCGATGGTGCGCAAGCTGGCCGAACAGGATGCCCTCAGCGCCGACGTGCAGATGGCGCTGTACCGCAGCTTCGAGCGGCAGGTGCTGGAGCGGCTGGGCGATGTGCTCGACCGTGCCAATGCGCTGCTGGCGCAGCACGGGATCCTGCCAGGCCTGGTCTACACCCCGTACCTGGCCCGTTCCTCAAGCACCCGCCGGATCATCACCCAGTCGGTCGGCAGCGGCCGCAGTGGACGCCCGTCACCGCGCGTGCCCACCCCGATGACCGGCTGGGGTGGGTCGGCACCGGCCGGCTCATGGTCGACGTTGATGCAGGACGCCTTCGCCGATGCGGATGCGCCCGGTGCGTCGGCCGGCATGACGGTACCGGCCAGCAGCGTGCTGCACGAGATGCTGCAACAGGCGCGGCAGACCCCGCAGCCAGCGGCGAATCCGGCGGCCCTGCCCAGTGCAGCGGTTGATGCCGTGCTGGCACGCCTGCAGGGGCAGGCCAGCGCCGCCAGCGCCATGACCGATCTGCAGGCGGCCGTGGTGGCCCAGCTGCGCAGCGAACATGGCGCGCAGGCAAGCCTTGGCAGCCACGACCGCGACAATCTCGATCTGCTGCGCCTGCTGCTGCAGCAGGTTCAGCAGCAGCAACGGCCGGACCCGGTGCCGGCCGCCCTGCTCGCGCGCCTGCAGGTTCCTCTGGCGCGCGCAGCGATGGCTGACCCGGGGTTTTTCGTGCGCGACGAACACCCGGCGCGCGAACTGCTCAACCATGTCGCTGAAGCCGGCGCCAGCTGGCTCGGCGATGACGACGTCGATCCGCAGCTGCTGCAACGGCTGGCGCAGAGCGTGCAGGGACTGCTGGGCAAGGATGCGCGCACGCCCGAGGCCTTTGCCGCCGCCAACGAAGAGATACAGCAGCATCAGCGTGCCGCCGCGCACCGCGCTGAACTGGCAGAGCGCCGTCACGTGGAAGCGGCACGCGGCAAGGAACGGCTGGAGCTTGCGCGCCGCCAGGCCAATGCGCAGATCGACCAGTGCTGCGACACGCAGGAACCGCCACGCTTCGTGCAGACACTGCTGCGCCAGGCCTGGGCGGACGCATTGACGCTGACCCGTCTGCGCCACGGTGATGATTCGCCGCAATGGCAGGAGCGCCTGCAGCAGACCGAACGCATCGCGACGATCACTGCCGAGGCTGCCAGCGAAAGCAGCGCGACTGACGCTCCGCTGGCCGCCGAGGTTGAATCGGCCCTGCTGCAGGTCGGCTACCACGCAGAGGAAGCCGCGGCGGTCGCGCGCCGCCTGTCCACGCCGGGTGGCGAAGACGAAAGCACCTCGCGCACCGAACTCAGTGCGCGCCTGAAGGCCCATGCGCGGCTAGGCGAACACGCAGGCGCGCAGACCCAGGCAAATGAGGCCGCGCCGCGCAGCGAGGCCGAGGAGGCCAGCTATCAGCAACTATGCACGCTGCCCTTCGGCAGCTGGTTCGATATCGACGATGGCGAAGGCACACTGCGCCGCCAGCGCCTGTCCTGGTACAGCCTGCTGACCGGCCATGTGCTGTTCGTCAACGCGCGTGGGCAGAAGATCGGCGAAACCACCCTGGATACGCTGGCCCGGCAGATGAGTGCCGGACGCGCGCAACTGGTCACCGAAGAAAAGGGCCGGCTGGTCGACCGCGCCTGGCAGGCGAGCCTGAGCGCACTGCGCGCGCTCGCCGGACGTCGACCGCAGGAGCCCAACGCATGAGCACGCAACCGCCCGTTGATACCCGCCGTGCGCCGCGCCGGCAGGTCTCCGATCTGGTACCGGTGACCGACCAGATGCGCGACAGCGTGGTCGGCCGGCTTGGCAATGTGTCCGAGACCGGCATGCTGATGCTGGCCAGCGCCACGCTGCGCGACGATGCGCTGTATCAGTTGCGCTTCCCGCTGCCATCGGCCGATGGCCGCAGCGAGTGGATCGACGTCGGCGTACACCTGCTGTGGAGCGAACCGGCGCATGCACCCGGCCAGAGCTGGGCAGGCTTCCGCTTCCTGACCCTGTCACGCGAGCATCGGCAGCTGCTGCGCCGGTGGATCGGCGAAGACAACGACGAGACACCGGTTTCGACGGGCTGAGTGCCGGTTCCGGCACAGCGGATTGCGTCGGTATCCGGCAGAATCTAGGGCCGTTTTCCGTGTCGAGCCACCGCAATGATCCAGCAAGACCCCGGCGCCCTGTATCCCGACCACCTGGCCGTGCTGTGCCGACGCGCCGAGCAGGCGCTGGCACGCGGCGGCTTCGACCACCTGGTGGTGCCCAGCGGCACCCTGCACTACCAGGTCTTCGACGACCGTGACTACCCGTATGCGGTAAACCCGCAGTTCAAGGCCTGGCTGCCGCTGACCCGTGTACCCAACAGCTGGATCGTGTTCACCCCGGGCAAGCGTCCGGCGGTGATCTTCCACCAGCCGTTCGACTACTGGCATGTGGTGCCGGATGCACCGAGCGGCTGGTGGGTCGAGCACTTCGACATCCACATCATCCGCACGCCGGACGAAGCGCTGGCACTGCTGCCGCCCGACCCGGCGCGCTGCGCGATCCTGGGTGAACCGCAGAGCGCGCTGGGCGCGTATGTGCCGAACAATCCAGCGCCGGTGGTGAACTACCTGGAATGGCATCGTGGCAGCAAGACGCCGTATGAAATCGCCCTGATGCGCCAGGCGCAGGTGCTGGGTGTGCGCGGCCATCGGGCAGCCGAAGCGGCGTTCCGCAACGGCGCCGACGAATTCAGCATCCACATGGCGTACTGCCAGGCCGTGGGCCAGGACGCCACCGAGCTGCCGTACGGCAACATCGTGGCCTTGAACGAGCATGCGGCGGTGCTGCATTACACCGAACTGGGCCGCAAGGCACCGCAGCCGCTGCGCAGCTTCCTGATCGACGCCGGCGCCAGCGCGCACGGTTATGCCAGCGACATCACACGTACCTACGCCGCCGCCGGCCATGACGAGTTCGCGGCGATGATCGAAGCGGTCGATGCCGCGCAGCAGGCGATGTGCGCGGCCGTACGCCCGGGCTTCGACTACAAGCAGCTGCACGTGGATGCGCACCTGTCGCTGATGGGCGTGCTGAAGGACTTTGGCGTGATCAAGGTGTCGCCGCAGACCGCGCTGGAAACCGGCGTCAGCGCCGCGTTCTTCCCGCATGGCATCGGCCACCTGATCGGCCTGCAGGTGCATGACGTGGCCGGTTTCGCGGCCAGCGATGAAGGCGGCCGCATCGAGCGTCCGACGGGTCATCCGTACCTGCGCCTGACCCGCGTGCTGGAGCCGGGCATGGTGGTGACGATCGAGCCGGGCCTGTACTTCATCGACATGCTGTTGAACGAAGTGAAGGACGCCGGTCATGGCGATGCGATCAACTGGGAGCGGGTGGACTTCTTCCGTCCGTACGGCGGCATCCGCATTGAAGACGAAGTGCTGTGCACTGATGGCGAGGCGGACAACCTGACGCGGCCGGTGTTTGCGGCGGCGAACGGCTGAGCCCCTCGTGGCTGGTCGCTTGGAGCAAAAGCCGCGCTTGGCGGGGCGGGGTGGGTTGGCGGGGGACGCCGTGAACCCATCCCTGGGGGCTTGGCCGCGGCATCCATGCCGCGGACACCCCCGCCAACCCACCCCGCCCCACCTCTGACAGTTTCCGTGTGCGTCCAGCCACGGAAGAAAGAAAGAAAAGCAAAAGCGGGTCGCTCGCTGCGCTCGCTCCGTGTCGACCAAGGTCGACACCTACCAATAGTCCCGCGTGCCGACAACCGCCGTTACCAACAGCCGCGGGAAACTGTCGAAGGCGGGGTACTGTGGGTTTGCGGGGTGTGAGCGGCATGGATGCCGCGACCAAGCCCCCAGGGATGGGTTCACGGCGTCCCCGCAAACCCACAGTACCCCGCCATCCCACGGAATGCCGCTGTTGCTGTTGCTGTTGCCCTGGCCTGTAGCGGGTGCAGGGCTGCAAGCCCTGCCGAAACCCCTCTTACCCCGCCATCAACGCTTCGATCTCGTCGGCGCTGCGTTCCAGCCCTTCGGTCAACACCCGATGGCCGTCGTCGGTGATCAGCACGTCATCTTCGGTACGGATGCCGATACCGCGCCAGCGCGGTTCCACTGTCGTGTCTTCCACGCCGATATACAGCCCCGGCTCGATGGTGAAGGCCATGCCCGGCTCCAGCAGGCGCGAATCGCCGGCCAGGCGGTAGTCACCTACGTCGTGCACATCCAGCCCGATCCAGTGCCCTGTCTTGTGCCGGTAGAAGCGCTGGTACAAGCCTTCGGTGAGATTCTTTTCCAGCGTGCCCTTCAACAGGCCCAGCTGCAGCAACCCCTCGGTGAGGGTCTGCACCGCCGCCAGATGGCCCATTTCGTACGCCACGCCCGGTTTGGCCTGGGCAAGCGCCGCCGCCTGCGCCGCACCCACCAGATCATGCAGCGCACGCTGCTCGGCGCTGAAACGACCATTGACCGGGAACGTACGGGTGATGTCACTGGCGTAGCCGCGGTACTCGGCGCCGGCATCGATCAACACCAGTTCACCGTCGCGCGAGCGTGCGTTGTTGTCGCGGTAATGCAGGATGCAGGCGTTGCGGCCGGCACCGACGATGCTGCAGTACGCAGGCACCGCGTCGCTGGCACGGAACACCCGCTCCAGCTCGGCCTGCAGTTCGTACTCGTGGATGCCCGCCTTCGCACTCTGCATGGCCGCACGATGCGCCAGCACGCTGATATCGGCCGCGCGCTGCATCAACGCCACCTCGGCACCGGACTTGAACAACCGCTGCTCGTGCAGCAGGTGGCCCAGTTCCAGGAACTCATGCGGTGGCTGCGCACCGTGGCGCACCTGCGAACGCACGCGGTTCACCCAGCCGATCAGCTTCAGGTCGAAGTCCGCATCGCGGCCGAAGTGGTAGTACACCCGCGACCGCCCTTCCAGCAGGCCCGGCAGGATGTCGTCCAGGTCGGTGATCGGGTACGCATCGTCCATCGCGAACTGCGCCACGGCGCCTTCCTGGCCGGCGCGACCGCCATCCCAGGCTTCACGCTCGGGATCGCGCTCACGGCAGAACAGGATGGCTTCGCCGTGGCGACGACCAGGAATCAGTACCAGCACCGCTTCCGGCTCCGGGAAGCCGCACAGATACTGGAAATCCGAATCCTGCCGGTACGGATAATGGGTATCGAGGCTGCGCACCTTCTCCGATGCCGCCGGCAGCACCAGGATCGCGTCTTCGCCCGCCATGTCCATCAGCTGCCGGCGACGACGCTTGTACTCGCCGGCAGCGATGCCGGTGCGCTGCTTGATATCCATCAGTTCAGGCGCTGCCGATGGCGCGCGGCCAGCACCACATCACCGTGCAGCAGCAGCACCGCCACCCGGATGAACTCTTCGATCTCCGACAGGGCTTCGTCATCATCGTCACCGCCGGCTTCGAAGTCCTCGCTCGAGGCACGGGCCAGGCTGGCCAGGTCGTTCAGTGCCTCCTCGCCTTCTTCGGACAGGGTCGGCCGGTGGCCGCCGCTGCCCAGGCCGAAGCCGCCCAGGAAGGAGCGGGTCCAGCTGAACATGGAATCTGCCTGCGCGGCCACGTCGCTGCTGTCGGTCAACAGCAGCTCGAAGGCGAAGTCTCGGTCTTCCAGCTGCTTGATGGTGGCCTCCAGCAACTGCGCCAGCGCACTGTCGGCAGCCACCTGCGGCAGATTGTCGTCGGCCAGCACGCGCGCCGGCCAATCGTTGCCAGGGGCACCGCCAGCGGCCAGCCAGCCGCACAGCCCGCCATGCAGCTCGGCAGCAGTGGCGCCCAGGCCCAGTTCCTGGCTGGCGCGGGTAACGTCGTCGACGGAGGGAAGTTCGGTCATCGTGCGGCTCGTTCGGAAGGGAAACTGCGGAGCGCGCACGCGCGCGCCCGTGAGCCGGGTAGTGTAGCAATCTGTCCGCCTGCTCTCCGTAGCCGCCGGGCCCTGCTGCGGCAGTGCTTGACCGCCCTGACCCGGCTTGCCTATCGTGCGGGCATGGAACCCGCCGATCCCCTTGCCCAGCTGCAGGCCTTCGCCGCCCGTGTGGAGGCGTTGCTCGACC
Source organism: Stenotrophomonas sp. 2YAF26 (assembly GCF_052114625.1). Classification (NCBI taxonomy): domain Bacteria; kingdom Pseudomonadati; phylum Pseudomonadota; class Gammaproteobacteria; order Lysobacterales; family Lysobacteraceae; genus Stenotrophomonas; species Stenotrophomonas sp. 2YAF26. The sequence goes on from NZ_JBFRFC010000010.1 coordinate 104,250, forward strand.
GCAACCAGCGGCTGGCCGAGGAGAACCGCAGCCTGCGCCACCAGCAGGAACAGCTGGTGGCCGAGCGCTCGACGCTGCTGGCCAAGAACGAGCAGGCGCGTTCGCGGGTGGAAGCGATGATCACCCGGCTCAAATCCCTGGAGCAGCACACATGAGTGCCGAACCGGTCAGCGTCCGTATCCTCGACCGTGAATACACAGTCGGCGTCGGTGGCGATGAACGCGACAGCCTGATGGCGGCCGCCCGCCTGCTGGATGCGCGCATGCGCGAGATCCGTGGCAGCAACCGGATGGCCGCGGTGGACCGCATCGCGGTGCTGGCGGCACTCAACCTGGCGCACGAGCTGCAGCTGCTGCGCGACGAGAACGCCCGCCAGGCGGTTGCCCTGCAACAGACCCTGGCCGACCTGAACCGGCGCCTGGACCGTGCAATCGACAGCAGCACGTGAGAAAGGCGCGGAATGCGCATTCTCTTTTCTGAATTGGCACGCACTGTTGCCGACGAACGGCCTATCCAGATCACGCGCGGTAGCTATAATGGCCACGCGTTCTCTGCGGTACTCGACGGCATGTGCAAACATTCGCCTTGTCCCTTAAGAACGACACCGGGAGCGCGACAGCGCCGGGAGTGCAGGTCCGCCTTGCAGCGGGAAGCCCGATGGTTCTCCAGCGTTCCCACTTGAGCCCCCGGGTTCAAGGTCGTTTCGCATGCATCGACATTGCGGAGAATGCAATATTCCAGCAAGGGCGGCGTCTTCGGGCGTCGCCCTTGTTCTTTCCGGCACAATGACGGCTGATCCTTGCCGCACGCTGCCATGAACGACCCGCGACAGGCCCTGCGCCACGACCTGCGGCAACGCCGCCGCGACCTTTCCGCCCCCGCCCGTATCGCCGCTGCCGAATCGCTGGCCGATGCGCTGCTGGCACTGCCGTTCGCCCCGCGCGAAGGGGCCGTGGCCGGCTACTGGGCGCTGGATGGCGAAATCGCCCTGCATCGCTGGCAATTGCAGCTGCCCGATCGCTTGACCTACTGCCTGCCGGTACTGCACGGCGACGTGCTGCGCTTCGCGCCCTGGCGCCCCGGCCAACCCTTGACCAGCAACCGCTACGGCATCCCCGAACCGGACCTTGCCATCGAAGACACGCTGGAACCGGCACAGATGGCCCTGGTGGTGACGCCGCTGGTGGGCTTCGACGCACAGTGCCGACGGCTGGGCATGGGAGGCGGCTGGTATGATCGCAGCTTCGCCTTCCGCCATGATCGGCCGGCGCCACCCTGGCTGGTTGGCGCGGCATTCTCGGTGCAGCAGGTCGAGTCCTTGCCGGTAGCGTCCTGGGACGTGCCGGTGGATGCGATCTGCACTGAAGCCGGCACCCTGCTCCCTTCCGCTGCCCCCGTGAACGCATGACCGCCCGCAAGCGCTACTGGCTGATGAAGTCCGAACCGGACGCTTTTTCCATCGATGACCTGGCCAAGGTCAAGGTTGAACCCTGGAACGGCGTGCGCAACTACCAGGCGCGCAATTTCATGCGCGATGGCATGCAGGTCGGTGACGGCATCCTGTTCTACCACTCCAATACCAAGGTGCCAGGCATCGTCGGCCTGGCCACGGTGGCCAGCGCGGCCTATCCGGACGACACCCAGTTCGACCCGAAATCCGACTACCACGATCCCAAGAGCACGCGCGAGAACCCGCGCTGGATGCTGGTGGACGTGGCCTTCGACCGCAAGCTCAAGCAGGTGATCGCGCTGGACGAGATCAAGCTGCATGCCGAGGAACTCGGCGAAGGCTTCCCGCTGGTTGCCAAGGGCAACCGCCTGTCGGTGTTCCCGGTGACCGCTGCGCAGTGGAAGCTGCTGCTGTCGCTGGAAAAGAAATCCTGATTCCCTGCCTGAGAGCTCTCCGCAATGTCTGAAGCCAAGCGCCTGGCCGCCGAAAAGGCCATCGAGTACGTCGAAGACGGCATGATCGTCGGTGTCGGTACCGGTTCCACCGTCGCCTATTTCATTGATGCGCTGGCCCGCATCCAGCATCGCATCAAGGGTGCGGTGTCCAGTTCCGAACAGAGCACCGCGCGCCTGAAGCAGCATGGCATCGAGGTGATCGAGCTGAACCACACCGGCACCCTGTCGCTGTACGTGGATGGCGCCGACGAGTGCGATGCCAACAAGTGCCTGATAAAGGGCGGCGGCGCTGCGCTGACCCGCGAGAAGATCATCGCCGAGGCCAGCGAGCGCTTCGTCTGCATCGTCGACCCGAGCAAGCAGGTACCGGTGCTGGGCAGGTTCCCGCTGCCGGTGGAAGTGATCCCGATGGCACGCAGCCTGGTCGCCCGCCAGATCCGCGACATGACCGGGGGCCAGCCGACCTGGCGCGAGGGCGTGGTGACCGACAACGGCAACCAGATCCTGGACATCCACAACCTGCAGATCACCGATCCGGAAAAGCTCGAGCGTGAGCTCAACCAGCTGCCGGGCGTGGTCTGCGTCGGCCTGTTCGCACGGCGCCGTGCCGATGTGGTGATCGTCGGCGGCGAGCCGCCGATCGTGCTCTGACCCTTTCGAAGGACCCTGACGATGTCGTTGCTGCGCTCACTGCTGATGCTCCCGCTGCTGGCCCTGACCGGCTGCGCCACCGATGCTGCCCGCCACTGGGTGGAACTTGATGGTGCGCGCTATGACGTTGAACTGGCCACCAACGATGAAACCCGTGCGCGCGGGTTGATGTTCCGCGACCAGATGGCCGAGGACCACGGCATGCTGTTCGTGCATGACCGCGAGGAAATGCAGGCGTACTGGATGAAGAACACCAAGATCGCGCTGGACATCCTGTACTTCGACAGCGAGCGGCGGCTGGTGAGCCAGCAGCGCGACGTGCCGCCGTGCTCGGCCGGTGACATGTGCCCGCCCTACCCCAGCGGTGGCCCGGCACGCTTCGTGCTGGAACTCAATGCCGGCCAGGCGGAGAAGCTCAAGCTGAAGGATGGCACCGAGCTGATCTTCGGCCCGGGCATCGAGAAGTAAGGTACGGCCGGGCTGCGCCCGGCACCCGCCGAAGCCAAGGCCAGAGCAACAGCAAAAGCGTGCATTCCTTGGGTTGGCGGGGTGGGTCCGGTTGCGGGGGACGCCGTAAACCCGTCCCTGGGGGCTTGGCCGCGGCATCCATGCCGCGGACACCCCCGCAACCGGACCCACCCCGCCTTCGACAGCTTCCTGCTGCTGTTGGTAGGTGTCGACCTTGGTCGACACGGTAGATCCACGCCATGCGTGGATGGGGGACACGTAGGGATGATGAATTCACGCCGCACTGCTTGAAACCGCCTGCGATTGCCGCCAGTCTGTGGACATGCAGGACCGGATCACACTCCCCGACTGGGATGCACTGGCCGACTTCGACGACGAGGCGCTGCCACTGCTGCCGACCGCGCTGCTGATCGCGCGCGATGAATATCCCGATCTGCAGCCTTCAACCTACGATGCGCTGGTGCAGAGCCACGTCGAGCACCTGCGTGCCGAGGTGGACAGCATCGAGCACAGCCCCCTGAAGATGGCGGCCATCAACCGGCATCTGTTCGATGAGCTGGGCTACAGCGGCGACCACCAGGAGTACTACGACCCGCGCAACAGCTACCTCAACCAGGTCTTCGAGCGCCGTCTGGGCAATCCGATCTCGCTGGCGCTGGTGCAGATGGAGGTGGCGCGACGGCTGGGCATTCCGTTGGACGGTGTGTCATTCCCCGGTCATTTCCTGGTGCGCCTGCCGGTTGACGATGGCGTGCTGGTGATGGACCCGTTCAATGGGGGCCGCCCACTGGACGTGGACGAACTGCGCGAACGCGCCAAGTCGCACCTGGGCGGGCAGATGCCCGACGACCAGGTGCTGGCGCAGATCCTCGACCCTGCACCGAGCCGCGCGATCCTGATCCGCATGCTGCGCAACCTGCATGGGGTCTATGCCGAGGCCAGCGAGTGGGACCGTGCCGCGCGCAGTGCCGACCGCCTGCTCAAGCTGGCCCCCGAACAGGACGATGCCCTGCGCGATCGCGGCCTGGCCTATCTGCAGCTGGACTACCTGGCCGGCGCGCGCAACGACCTGGGCCTGTACCTGAAGCGCAATCCCGAAGCCAGCGACGCGCAATGGCTGCGCGAGAAGCTGATCGACCTGGGCGGACCGGTACCGCGGCTGCATTGAGGTTGTCCGGTGTGYGGACCAACGGTCCGCACCCACAGGAAGGTCTGCACCCACAGACAGGTCCGATCAATCGATCTCGACCATCTCGAAATCGTCCTTGGTCACACCGCAATCCGGGCAGGTCCAGGTCTCGGGGATGTCTTCCCAGCGCGTGCCCGGGGCGATGCCCTCTTCCGGCAGCCCATCCGCTTCGCGGTACAGGAATCCGCAGACCACGCACATCCAGGTACGCAGGGTGGTGGGGGTGGCTTCGCTCATCGGATAATCAGGGCTGGATTCACGGGCCGCCATTGTCCCATCGCGGTCCACTCACCGGTAGCCATCGATGACTTCTGCTTCCCCGGCGCCCCGCGGCGTCTACCTGATCACCCCGGATGAACCCGATACCGCCCGCCTGCTGGCGCGTACCGCGCCGCTGCTCGCCGCCGGCGCCACCTGGCTGCAGTACCGCAACAAGACCGCCAGCGATGCCCTGCGGCGGGAACAGGCCACGGCGCTGCAGGCCTTGTGCGCCGCCCACGGCGTGCCACTGATCGTCAACGACGACCCGGCGCTTGCCCAGGCCATCGGCGCGGCCGGCGTGCACCTGGGCGGCACCGACGGTGACATCGGCGCCGCACGCAGCCTGCTCGGACCGGACGCCATCATCGGCGCCTCCTGCTACGACCAGCTGGCCAACGCCGAGCGCGCCGTGGCAGCCGGCGCCAGCTACGTGGCCTTCGGCGCCTTCTTCCCCACCACCACCAAGGTCACCAGCAGCCGCGCCCACCCCGACCTGCTGCGGCAAAGCGCCGCACTGGGCGTGCCGCGGGTGGCGATTGGTGGCCTGAGCCCGGACAATGTCGGTCCCATCATCGATGCCGGCGCCGATCTGCTGGCCGTGGTCAGCGGCATCTACGCCGCGCAGGACCCGGTCGCGACCCAGCGCGCCTACCTCGCCCGATTCGATACGCAGCAGTAACCCCCAGGAAACCCCATGAACCACGACCAGTCCCACGCCCTGTTCTCCCGCGCCCAGGAATTGCTGCCTGGCGGCGTCAACTCACCGGTGCGCGCGTTCAAGTCGGTCGGCGGCGAACCCTTCTTCGTCGAGCGCGCTGACGGCGCCTACCTGTACGACGTCGACGGCAACCGCTACATCGACTACGTGGGATCGTGGGGCCCGATGATCGTCGGCCACAACCACACCGCCGTACGCCAGGCGGTGAAGAAGGCGATCGACAACGGCCTGTCCTTCGGTGCGCCGTGCGCAGCGGAAGTGACCATGGCCGAGACCATCACCCGGCTGGTGCCGTCGTGCGAGATGGTGCGCATGGTCAACTCCGGTACCGAAGCCACCCTGTCGGCGATCCGCCTGGCGCGCGGTGCCACCGGCCGCAGCTGCATCGTCAAGTTCGAAGGCTGCTACCACGGCCACGGCGACTCGTTCCTGGTCAAGGCCGGCAGCGGCATGCTGACCCTGGGCGTGCCGACCTCGCCCGGCGTGCCGGCCGGCCTGAGCGAACTGACCCTGACCCTGCCCTATAACGACTTCGAGGCGGCCACCGCCCTGTTCGAGGCACGTGGCAGCGAGATCGCCGGCCTGATCATCGAGCCGGTGGTGGGCAACGCCAACTGCATTCCGCCCCGCGAAGGCTACCTGCAGCACCTGCGTGCGCTGTGCACGCAGCACGGCACCCTGCTGATCTTCGACGAAGTGATGACCGGTTTCCGCGTTGCCCTCGGCGGTGCGCAGGCGCACTACGGCATCACTCCGGACCTGACCACCTTCGGCAAGATCATCGGTGGCGGCATGCCGGTGGGCGCCTACGGCGGCCGCCGCGAGCTGATGCAGCAGATCGCACCGGCCGGCCCGATCTACCAGGCCGGCACGCTCAGCGGCAACCCGGTGGCGATGGCCGCCGGCCTGGCCATGCTGGAGCTGATCCAGCAGCCGGGTTTCCACGACGATCTGAGCGCGCGCGCCGCACGCCTGTGCGCGGGCCTGGAAGCAGCAGCAGCCGACGCCGGCGTGGCGGTGACCACCACCCAGGTGGGCGCGATGTTCGGGCTGTTCTTCACCACTGAGAAGGTGGAGACCTATGCCCAGGCCACCGCCTGCGACATCCCGGCGTTCAACCGCTTCTTCCACGCGATGCTGGACCAGGGTGTGTTCCTGGCACCGTCGGCGTACGAGGCCGGCTTCCTGTCCAGCGCACACGACGATGACGTGATCGAGGCCACGCTGGCAGCGGCACGCGTGGCGTTCAAGGCGGCCAAGGGCTGAACCCCGGCTTGGTAGGTGCCGACCTTGGTCGGCACTGCCTGCCCTCATCCACGCATGGCGTGGATCTACTGCGCTGTGTCGCAAGAGTAGAGCCACGCCATGCGTGGCTGCTGCGCACTCAACCGAAGACGAACTTGCCCTTCATCATCGCGAAGTGGCCGGGGAACGAGCAGAAGAAGGTGTAATCGCCGCCCTTCTGCATGCCCTTCGTGGAAAAACGCACGCGGGCGGTCTCGCCACCACCGATCACCTTGGTGTGGGCCAGCACGCGCTTGTCGGCCTTCGGCAGGTAACTGTCGGCCAGGGTCATGCGCATGCCCGCCATCGCCACCGGCTGGTAGTCGGCGGTGCGGGTCAGCACCCAGTTGTGGCCCATCGCGGTGGCGGCCAGCCTGCCGGTGTGGCGCAGGGTCAGGTCAACTTCGCTGCAATCGGCGGCCACCTTGATCTCGCGGCTGCTGAAACTCATCTGGTCGGTGCTGTCGATGCTCACCGCACATACGCGCGCCATCGCCGACGGCGCCAGCATCAACGCGCCCAGTCCCACCGCTACCATCCAAGCCTTCATCATCGCGTCTCCTGCAGGTTCAATGGCCATTCTAGGCAGCGGCCTGTCCGCCTGGCTGCGACCGTGTGTCGCAGTCGTGCTCCAGGGTTTGCGCGGGGATACGGCAATGGCATGCTCGACCGATGCGGATCGACCTTCTCCTGCTCGATGTCGATGGCGTACTGGTGCACTACCAGCGCGCCCAGCGCGTGCTGCATCTGGCGCAGGCGCTGGAAGTGCCGGCCGCGCACGTGCAGGCCGCGCTGTACGACAGCGGACTCGAAGCGGCACACGACAGCGGTGCGCTGGATCGCGAGCGCTATCTGGCCCAGCTTGGCGAACGGCTCGGCACAACGGTAACGTTGCACACCTGGATCGCCGCACGGCACGCGGCCAGCCACCCGCAACACGCCGTGCTGCAACGGCTGAACGCCCTGCAGGTGCCGATGGCGGTGCTGACCAACAATGGTGCCTTGATGACGCAGGCGCTGCCGACGCTGCTGCCGGAGCTGTATCCCATGCTGCACGGCCGGGTGTTCTGCAGCGCGGACTTCGGCCTGCGCAAGCCTGCGCCGGAGGTGTTCCTGCGCACGCTCGCAGCCCTCGACGTGGCACCGGCGCACACGTTGTTCGTCGATGACCTGTTCGTCAACGTGCGCGGTGCACGCGCAGCGGGCCTGCACGCGGAAACCGTGCAGGACGGACGCGGACTGGGGAAGGTGCTGAAGCGCTACAGGGTGCGGTAGCGCCGGGCCATGCCCGACTAGCGCAGCGGCAGCAACGGGGTCAGCGCCCTCTCCACAGGAGAGGGGTCCGACCCCGGCGTCGGGAATTCAGCGCGCGGCGACGAACGCGGCAATCGCCGCGCGCAGGCGCTTCAGGCCTTCCGCCACTTCTTCGTCGGTGATGTTCAGCGACGGCACGAAGCGCAACACGTCCGKGCCGGCCTGCAGGGTCAACAGGCCCTGTTCGGCGGCGTGGTCGAGGATGGCACCGGCCTGTCCAGCGAACTCCTTGCTCAGCACCGCACCCAGCATCAGGCCGCGACCGCGGACTTCGCTGAACACCTTGAACTCGTCGTTGATGCGGGCGAACCCATCGCGCAGCGCCTTCGACTGGCGGCTGACATTGGCCGCGATCTCGGCCGAGGCCAGCTTGCGCAGCGCCACGCGGGCGACGGCCGCGGCCAGCGGATTGCCGCCGAAGGTGGTGCCGTGGGCACCGAACTGCATGGTCTCGGCCACCTTCGGGCCGGCCAGCATCGCGCCGATCGGGAAACCACCACCCAGCGCCTTGGCCAGGGTCACCATGTCCGGCACCACGTCATCCTGCCAATGCGCGAACAAGGTACCGGTACGGCCCATGCCGGCCTGGATCTCATCCAGCACCAGCAGTGCGTTGTGCTGGTCGCACAGTTCACGCACGCGCTTGAGGAAACCGGACTTGGCCGGCATCACCCCGCCCTCGCCCTGGATCGGCTCCAGCATCACCGCCGCCACGTCGCCGGCGGCCATCGCCGTTTCCAGCTGCACTTCATCGTTGAAGTCGATGTAGCGGAACCCACCCGGCAGCGGCTCGTAGCCTTCCTGGTACTTCGGCTGCGCGGTAGCGGTCACCGCGCCCATGGTGCGGCCGTGGAAGCTGCCGCGGAAGGTGATGATCACGCGCTTGTCGGCCGGGCGGCCCTGGCTGGAGGCCCATTTGCGGACCATCTTGATCGCCACTTCGTTGGCTTCGGCGCCGGAGTTGCACAGGAACACGCGCTCGGCGAAGCGGCTGGCCTTCACCAGTTCCTCGGCCAGGTGCAGCGGTGGCGCGCTGTAGAACACGTTGCTGGTGTGCCACAGCTTGCCGGCCTGTTCGACCAGCGCGGCGACCAGATCCGGGTCGTTGTGGCCCAGGCCACACACGGCAATGCCGGCGGCCAGATCGATGAACTCACGGCCCTGGCTGTCCCACACGCGGGCGCCCTGGCCTCGCTCCAGCACCACCTGGCGGGGCTTGTACACCGGCAGGTAGTAGTGCGACAGGGAGATCAGCGGATCGGTAGCGGCGGTCATGGCGGTCAGCAGGGTTCAGGAATGCCCATTCTCGCGCTGGAACCCGTGCGGCACAATGCACGCATGCGACCGTTTTCCGCCCCCCAGCTGAACCCCGCCACCGAGACCGGCTGGCGCCGCCGGTGGTTCGACATCATCTACCGCCACGACAGCCGGCCCTCGCGCAATTTCGACCTGCTGCTGGTGTACGCGATCATCGCCAGCGTGCTGGTGGTGATGTTCGACAGCGTGCAGCGCTTCCACATCGCCCATGCCGACTGGCTGTACGTGCTGGAATGGGGCTTCACCATCCTGTTCACCGCCGAATACGTGCTGCGGCTGCTGGTGGTCAAGCGCCCGCTGCGCTACGCGGTGAGCATCTGGGGCATCATCGACCTGGCCTCGATCCTGCCGACCTACCTGTCGCTGTTCATTCCCGGTGCGCAGAGCCTGCTGGTGGTGCGCGCACTGCGCATCCTGCGCGTGTTCCGCATCCTCAAGCTGACCCGCTACATCGAAGAAAGCGGCGTGCTGATGCAGTCGCTGTGGCGCAGTCGGCGCAAGATCCTGCTGTTCTTGTTCACGGTGGTCACCATCACGATCATCGCCGGCACGCTGATGTACGTGATCGAGGGACCGAACCACGGCTTCACCAGCATTCCCAGCAGCATGTACTGGGCGGTGGTAACGATGGCCACGGTCGGCTTTGGCGACATCGTGCCGCAGACCGTGCTCGGCCGCTTCGTCACCTCGGTGCTGATCCTGATCGGTTACAGCATCATCGCCGTGCCCACCGGCATCTACACCGCCGAACTGGCCAGCACCATGCGCGATGCCGAGCTGGCTGCGCGCCGCGATGCCCGTGGCTGCCCGCATTGCGGGCTGGAAGGCCACGAGCCGGATGCACGGCACTGCCGCAAGTGTGGCGGACCGTTGCCGGATACGTTCAGCCACTGAGGGTGAGCCCGGCCGACGGCCGGTACCACCGTAGGCACAGTAGATCCACGCCATGCGTGGATGAAGCCCCACCGAAGCCAGCACAGTAGATCCACGCCATGCGTGGATGCTCCTGGCTCAATCCAGGAACAGATCCGGCAGCAACGGACGCGACGCATCCACCGCATATCCGGAAAGATCGGTCACGCCGGCTTCGGCCAGCACCTCATCATCGATCAGGAAACGGCCGTGGAAGCCGGCCGCTTCGCGCACCAGCACCGCGTGTGCAGCATCGGCCATGATCTGCGGCGTACGGCACCCGCCGACGTCCACGCCCGGAATCATGTTGATCGCATCGGTTGCAATGACCGTGCGCGGCCACAACGCATTGACGGCCACGCCCTGCGGGCCGAACTCGGCGGCCAGGCCGAGGGTGACAAAGCTCATGCCCATCTTCGCCAGCGTGTAGCCGGTGTGTGCGCCCCACCACTTGGGATCGAGGCTCGGCGGCGGCGCGAGGGTAAGGATGTGCGGGTTCGGGGCCTGCAGCAGGTACGGCAGGCAGGCCTGCGCGCACAGGAAGCTACCGCGCGAATTGACCTGCTGCATCAGGTCGAAGCGCTTCATCGGCGTGTCCAGGGTGCCGCGCAACCAGATGGCGCTGGCGTTGTTGACCAGGATGTCGATGCCACCGAACGTGTCCACGGCGGCAGCAACGGCTGCCTGCACCTGGTCTTCTTCGCGGATGTCGCATTTCAGGGCCAGGCCCTGGCCACCCGCTGCAGTCACCGCCTCGGCGGCACTGTGGATGGTGCCCGGCAACTTGGGATTGGGCACCGACGACTTGGCAGCAATGGCGACGTTGGCGCCATCGCGCGCGGCGCGCAATGCGATCGCCAGGCCGATGCCACGCGAGGCACCGGTGATGAAAAGGGTTTTGCCCTGCAGACTGCCCACGTTCCACACTCCAGCGTATGCAATGAGCCGCTAGTATGCCGCGCCGACGCGGAGTTCACCGCACGTTGAYGATACTGGTGCCCCGGTCACTGCACGAGGTCCATGCCATGCGCTGTTCCCGCCTGTTGTTGCCTGCCCTGGGCCTGGCCCTGCTCACCGCCTGCCAGGGCCGCTCGCCCGAACCCGGCAGCGCGCCGGCCAAGGATGACGCCGCCAGCGTCGACAAGGCGGCCGGCGATGGCAAGCTGCGCTGGAGCGAGGCCGTTGTCTGGGATGGTGACCTCAACGCCTGCCGCCAGGGCGACAGCGCGGCCACCCGCGATTGCCTGCGCGATGCGATGCGGTCCGGTGGGGCCAGTGCTGATGCGGTCACCGCGGCCGAGCAGCTGTCCACCGGTGGCGAACTGGCCTACGTGACTGCCTGGCATGAGCACGACGGCCTGGGCGTGGCCACCGTCGAATATCCGTTCCGCGCCAATACCAATGAAGGCACGCGCCTGGTCGATGCCGCAGGCAAGCGTATCGACGTGGATGCGGTGCAGCTGGACGACACGCTGCGCGCCGATCCCGGCGTGCAGGAGGTGCTCAAGGTGCATCCGCAGGCCACGCCGTTCGCGCCGGCGCAGGCCGCGGGTACCGCAGCGCTGGACGGGGGCGGCATCCGCCTGCTGTACCGCACGCCGCTGCGCGACTGCCATGCGTGCCCGGACGTGGGCCAGCTGCAGATCGGCTATGACTTCGATGGCAAGCGCAACTTCATCGGCCAGCAGGCGGTGCCGGTGACGCCGTAGAGGTTTGCCGCGCCATGCGGCAACGCGCATCCACGCATGGCGCGGATCTACTGATATCCGCGCACCTGCTTGCTCAGCAGGTGCGGCGCGATCCATCGATGCACCGGTGCCACCGGCAGCATGTACAGACGGCCGAACGCGTTGTGGGTATGCACCACCGTCGCCACTTCCAACGCGTCGTCGTGCCATTGCAGCGCCAGCTGCACGCGCAGATGGCGGTCGTTGTCTTCCAGCACGATGGCATCCTCGTCCAGCGCCTGCAGGGTGAAGATGCCGAGGCGTTGTCCGGGCTGCGGATCAGCGGTCTGCTGCACCACGCGCAGCGAGCCGAGATCCTTCATGCCCAGCAGCCGCATGCCCCTGTTGCGCAGCGCCATCAGTCCATCGAACCAGCCGGGCACCGTCGCTGCCATATCGCGGTAGGCCTGCAGTGCCGAGCGTCCGTTGCGTGGCGCCGCCGCCTGGCAGGCATGGACGAAATCGGCGCCCGGCAGTTGCGAACGCAGCACGCTGCCTTCGCTCAGAAGTGCGCTCATGGCTTGGGGCCCTGCCCTTCGTTGTCTTCCCAATGCAGGATGCGGCGGGTGACGAAGCGGTAGACCGGCTTGCCGGTGGCGAACCAGAGATCACGTACCCACGAGGTGCGCTTGAGCACGCGCTTCTCCACCGGTGTCAGCGACTCCCGGCAGTACATGCGCTTGTGCTTGAGCAGGTGGCGCAGGTCTTCGCGCGCCAGCAAGCGCATCCAGCGCGAGCGCGGGTCGCCGATCACCGCCAGCTGGAAGTCGATCAGGGCCGGGCGACCATCCTCGGTCACCAGCCAGTTGGCTTCCTTGGCCAGGTCGTTGTGGGCCACACCGCGACGATGCAGCTGCTGCAGCAGGCGACGCGCGGCACGGAACCAGGCCACGTCGCCGCGCGGCGGGCGCTGGTACATCGCATCGCCAGCCATGAAGCTGCGGTCGAGATGACGACCATTCCAGTCCAGCAGTTGCGGCACGTCGGCCATGCCGTGGATGTGCTTCAGCGCGCGCGCTTCGCGCCGCGCCAACCACCATGCAGGCAACCGCAGCCACAGCGGCGTGGCACCCAGATCGCGGCGCACGAAGGGGCCTTCTGGGCCCTGCACGAGGAGGATCCGGCCAAAGCTGTCGGCCTTCAGTGCATGCGTTGGCGCGTCGTTGGATACAGGCATGGCGACATTCTAGGCGATGGCGCCGGTTGCAAACGGTCACCAAGCGGCTGGGAACCAGTCACCTTCACGCCCCTATAATCGGGAAATGGACTCTTCATGGATCGACGCCACCCTCGCGTGGATTGCCGCTCATCCCGTGTTGGCGGGTGCGGTCATCTTTCTGATCGCCTTCTGCGATGCGGTCATCATTCTTGGCGCCATCGTGCCGGCGCTGCCGTTGCTGTTCGCCGTCGGCGTGTTCATCGGCCTGGGCCAGATCTCCGGGCCGTATGCGGTTGCAGCCGCAGCGCTGGGTGCGTTCGCCGGTGATGGCATCAGCTACTGGATAGGCCGGCGCTGGGGCGACCGCCTGCGTGGCGTCTGGCCGTTCAGCCGCTACCCGCAGCTGCTTGACCGGGGCGAGAACCTGTTCCGCCGCAATGCGTTCAAGAGCATCCTGATCGCCCGCTATGTCGGTGCCATCCGGCCATTCGTGCCCGCCATCGCCGGCATGATGAAAATGCCCGCCAGCCGTTATGTACAGGCCAGTGGCATCGCCAGTATTTCCTGGGCCGTACTGTTCCTGGCCCCTGGCTGGATCCTCGGCGAGGCCTATGACACCGTCGCTGCGGTTGCCGGCCGGCTGGTCGTGGTGGCGGGCCTGCTGGCGGTGATCCTCAGCCTGGTCTGGGCCATCGTGCTGTACGGCTATCGCTGGTCGGCCGCACGCATGGACAACTGGCTGGCCCGCCTGCTCGACTGGTCCAACCGCCACCCGACACTCGGCCGCTACACCGTCGGCGTGCTTGATCCGAAGCGCCGCGAGTCGGTACCGCTGGCGATGCTGGCGCTGATGCTGCTGCTGTTGGGCTGGGGCTGGTTCGCGCTGTTGACCGTAGTGGTCGCCCACGGCGAACCCCTGGCGGTGGATCTGCTGGTGCACCAGGCAATGCTGGCCCTGCGCAATCCGCTGGCCGATTACCCGATGGCCGCGTTGGCATCGCTGGGCGCATGGCAGGTGCTGCTGCCGGCAACCGCTGCAGCGATGGGCTACCTGGTCTGGCGCCGGCGCTGGATGGCGGCTGCACATTGGCTGGCCGCATTGGCCTTCGGCCTGGCCCTGACCAAACTGCTCGGCGCCACCGTCGATGTGGTGCGCCCGATCGATGCCAGCAGCGGCTTCGGCTTCCCGTCGGTGTCGGTGACCATGGCCACCATCACCTTCGGCTTCTTCGCGGTGCTGATCGCCCGCGAAATGCCCGGCCGCACCCGCGTCTGGCCGTACCTGGTATCGGGCATCGTGGTCAGCCTGATCGGCTTCTCGCGCTTGTACCTGGGCGCGCACTGGCTGAGCGACGTCATCGGCGGCATGTTGTTCGGCACCTTCTGGCTGCTGGTGCTGGGCATCGCCTACCGCCGCCGCTTCAACCGCTCGTTCTGGGTCAAACCGGTGGCATGGCTGTTCTACGGCGTCTTCGCGGTGGCGGCAATGTGGTACGCACCGCGCAACATCGCCATCAAGCTGGAACGCTTCGAGCCGACCCTTCCGGCGCCGCTGGCGATGGACGCGCAGGCCTGGTGGCAGCATGACTGGGCGAAGCTGCCGGCACGCCGCAACGAATTCGACGATGACCAGCGCTGGCCRCTGGACGTGCAGGTGGCCGGTCCATTGGCGCCGCTGCAGGCGCAGCTGGAAGCGCGCGGCTGGCAGGTGCAGGCCCAGGCCGGCTGGCAGGAAGCACTGCTGATGCTGGACAAGAACACCGGCGCCGATGAACTGCCGGTGCTGCCGGCGACGCTGGATACGCGCGTCGAAGCACTGCTGATGGTGCGCCAGGGCGCGCAGGCCGATGAGCGCTACGTGCTGCGATTGTGGCAGGCGCCGGCGCAGCTGCAGCCGGGTGACACGCCGTTGTGGCTGGGCAGCGCGCAGACCCTGCGCTACGAGCGTCACTTCCAGTGGATCGGCATGTGGCACCCCGTGCGTGGGATCGATCCGGCGTTGAACGCCGTGAAGGAAGCGGTGCAGACGCTGCCTCAGCAGGAAGCCGTGCACCCGGAGACCGGCCTGCCAGTGCTGCGGTTGAAGACCGCCACGCCGTAACGAAGCCGCCGGGCATGGCCCGGCGCGACTGCTCCGCCTGGTAGTCGCCAACCTTGGTTGGCGCTTTCGGGAAAGGCTGCCAACCAAGGTTGGCATCTACCGAAGCCGCCGGGCCATGCCCGGCGAGCACGACGGCCGGTTTTTACGGCATCCAACCCAGCAGCTGCTGCAGGCGCTGGTGCGGGTCGTCCAGCTGCAGAAGCTGCAGGCGCTGCTGCTCGCTCAGCGGCAGCAGCTCGGCCAGCCGCCAGCTGACCCAGCTGGCCTGATCCATCAATGCCGGCGTAGCCGGTGCGAACGCCGTGCCCGCCTGCTCGATGATGTGGTCCAGTACCGTCGCCAGCAGCGCATGCTGCGGACGCAGTTCGTCATCGGGATCCTCATCGCACCAGCGCACATCGGCAACCACCAGCCCGTTGTCGCGCACGCGCGTGCGCTCGACGTGGAAACGACGGGTGCCGCGCAATCGCAGCTGCAGCACGCCATCGGCGCCGACATCGAAATCCTCGATCTTCACCTGCACGCCGAAGGCGGCCGGCGTTGCCGGCGCTCCCACTTCGTTTCCTTCCAGGATCAGGCAGACACCGAAACCTTCACCGCTGCGGCCGGTTTCGCGC
This sequence comes from Stenotrophomonas sp. 2YAF26, assembly GCF_052114625.1. Classification (NCBI taxonomy): domain Bacteria; kingdom Pseudomonadati; phylum Pseudomonadota; class Gammaproteobacteria; order Lysobacterales; family Lysobacteraceae; genus Stenotrophomonas; species Stenotrophomonas sp. 2YAF26. Next base: position 119,873 of record NZ_JBFRFC010000010.1, read on the forward strand.
ACCAGATCCAGGTAGCGTGGCTCGAAGACACGCAAGCCGATGGCCGCGCCCGGCAGCAGCGTCGTATGCAGCGGGAACAGCGGCAGCGAACCCTCACTGCTCATCGTGCCTGCAGCCCTGCAAGGAAGCGGCGCGGCGCGCCGTCGAAGCCGCCGTTGGACATGAACACCACATGGTCGCCGCTGCGCACGTCGGCCTGCAGCTGCGCCAACAGCGCATCGGTGTCGGCCACGGCATGCGCCTGTCCGCGCACCGCCGCGATCACCGCTGCCGCATTCCAGGCCAGCTCCGGGCGGTGCAGGAACACCACCTCATCGGCGAGTGCCAAGGACGGTGCCAGTGCTTGTGCGTGAGCGCCCAACCGCATCGAATTGCTGCGCGGCTCCATCGCCACCACGATGCGGGCATCACCGACCCTGGCACGCAGGCCTTCGAGCGTGGTCGCAATCGCGGTCGGGTGATGGGCGAAGTCGTCGTAGACGGTAATGCCATCGTGGTTGCCGATCACTTCCATGCGCCGCTTGACGCTGCGGAAGCGCGCCAACGCCGGGATCACCTCGGCCGGCGCAACACCCACTGCGTGCGCAGCGGCCAGTGCAGCCAGGCCATTGAGCACATTGTGCCGGCCCAGCAGCGACCAGTGCACATCGCCCAGCGCCTGCCCGCGATGATGGACGCGGAACGCGCTGCCATCGGCGGCCAGCAGCTCGGCATGCCATTCCAGCGCGGGGTCGAAGCCGAAGCGTTCGACCGGGGTCCAGCAGCCCATCGCCAGCACTTCGGCAAGGTGCGCGTCTTCGCCATTGACGATCAGGCGGCCGCGCGCCGGCACGGTGCGCACCAGGTGGTGGAACTGGCGCTGGATCGCCGCCACGTCGGGGAAGATGTCGGCGTGGTCGTATTCAAGGTTGTTGAGGATCGCCACCAGCGGCCGGTAGTGCACGAACTTGCTGCGCTTGTCGAAGAACGCGGTGTCGTACTCGTCGGCTTCGACAACGAACTCGCGGCCCTGGCCCAAGCGGGCGGACACGCCGAAGTCCTCGGCCACGCCGCCGATCAGGAAGCCGGGGGAGCGACCGGCATTCTCCAGCAGCCAGGTCAGGATGGTGGTGGTGGTGGTCTTGCCATGGGTACCGGCCACAGCCAGGGTGTCACGGCCCGGCAGGACCTGCTCGGACAGCCACTGGGCGCCGGAAATGTAGCGCTGGCCGGCATCCAGGACGGCTTCGACGGCAGGATTGCCGCGCGACAGCGCGTTGCCGATCACCACCTGCCCGGTGCCCTCCGGCACGCTGTCGGCGCGGTAGCCCTGGTCCAGGGTGATGCCCAGCTGCTCGAGCTGGGTCGACATCGGCGGATAGATGGCCTGGTCGCTGCCACTGACCGTATGGCCCAGTTCCCGCGCCAAGGCGGCCACGCCACCCATGAAGGTGCCGGCGATTGCAAGGATATGTACGCTGCTCATGACCGTGGATTGTGACCGATCACGGCTGTATAGGGCCATTGCCGGCAACAGGGTAAGAGAACCCCTACAGCCACTGTGAGAAAACTCCAACCGCATGTCAGGGAATTCCCGATAGCGATGTTCTGTGAACCCGGACACAATTCAGGATGCCAGCCGCAGTACCCGAACCGGTCCTACTCCCCAAGAGGCCATCCCCAAGGGAGCTCATGCTGTGGGGGCCCTGAGCAAGCCCTTTGCTGGCACCTATGAAACAAAACAGGCCTGATCCTCGCGGATCAGGCCTGTTTTTTTGCGCCTTCAGTCGCCGGCATCAACCGGCCACGAGGGTCAGCGCTTGATCGCCGCCAGGATGCGGGCTTCGATCTCGTCCAGCTCACCGACGCCGTCGACGCGGGCCAGGGTGCCACGGGCAGCGTAGAAGTCGACCACCGGGGCGGTCTGGTCGTTGTAGACCTGCAGGCGCTGACGCACCGCTTCCGGACTGTCATCGGCGCGGCCCTGCTCCTTGGCACGACCGGCGATGCGGTCGACCAGCAGCTCGGTGGCCACGTCCAGCTGCACCACCGCGTCCAGCGGCTGGCCGATCTTGGCCAGCAGGCCGTCCATCGCATTGGCCTGGGCCACATTGCGCGGGTAGCCATCCAGGATGAAGCCCTTGGCGACATCGGCCTGGGTCAGGCGCGACTCCAGCATGCCCAGCAGGATGTCGTCCGAGACCAGGTTGCCGGCGTCCATCACCGCCTTGGCCTGCTTGCCCAGCTCGGAGCCGGCAGCGATTTCCGCGCGCAGCATGTCACCGGTCGAAATGTGGGCGATACCCAGCTTTTCCTTCAGGCGCGTCGCCTGTGTCCCCTTGCCCGAACCGGGCGGTCCCAACAGAACCAATCGCATTGACCTGACTCCAACGTGTTGAAAATTAAGAAGGTTCGCGTCCCGGACGGTCCGGTATCGCTGCACCGCAATAGCGCCACTTTACCGCATACGGGTAATGTCCCTGCAATGTCCCCTCCCCCGAGCAGGTAGAAGCATGCGCAACGGTACTCTCCTTTATGCCCAGTCCGGCGGTGTCACCGCGGTCATCAATGCCACAGCCGCAGCGGTGATCGAGCAGGCCCGGGCCAAGGGCATCAAGGTCCTGGCTGCCCGCAACGGCATCCTCGGTGCCCTGCGCGAGGAGCTGATCGACACCAGCAAGGAGAGCGCCGCGGCCATCCGCGCGCTGGCCCATACCCCGGGCGGCGCCTTCGGCTCATGCCGGGTCAAGCTGAAATCGCTGGACGCCGACCGCGCCCGCTACGACCGCCTGCTGGAGGTGCTGCGCGCACACGACGTGCGCTGGTTCCTCTACAACGGTGGCAACGACTCGGCCGATACCGCGCTGAAGGTCTCGCAGCTGGCCAAGGCCTCTGGCTACGACCTGACCTGCATCGGTGTGCCCAAGACCATCGACAACGACCTGGCGGTGACTGACACCTGCCCCGGCTTCGGCTCGGCGGCCAAGTACACCGCCGTGTCGGTGCGCGAAGCGGCGCTGGACGTGGCGGCGATGGCCGAGACCTCCACCCGGGTCTTCATCTACGAGGCAATGGGCCGCCACGCTGGCTGGCTGGCTGCGGCCGCTGGCCTGGCCGGCAACGGCGATGACGAAGCACCGCACATCATCCTGCTGCCCGAACGCGCCTATGACGAGGCGGTGTTCCTGGCCAAGGTCAAGGCCGTGGTCGACCGCGTCGGCTACTGCGTGGTGGTGGCCTCGGAAGGCATAGCTACCGCCGATGGCCGCTTCGTCGCCGACGCCGGTGGCGGCAAGGATTCGTTCGGCCATTCGCAGCTGGGCGGCGTGGCCGCGCATCTGGCCGGGCGGGTCAAGGACCAGCTGGGGCTGAAGGTGCACTGGGCCCTGCCCGACTACCTGCAGCGCTCAGCCCGCCACCTGGCCAGCAAAACCGACTGGGAACAGGCCCAGGCGGTCGGCAAGGCTGCGGTGCAGCTGGCGCTGAAGGGTCAGAACGGGGTGATGCCGGTGATCGTGCGCAGCAGCGATGCACCGTATCGCTGGAAGATCGAAGCCGCACCGCTGTCGAAGATTGCCAACCACGAGAAGAAGATGCCGGCCAGCTTCATCCGTCGCGATGGATTCGGCATCACGGCCAAGGCACGCGCCTACCTGTCGCCGCTGATCAAGGGCGAAGCGCCGCTTCCGTATGGTGCCGACGGCCTGCCGAAGTACGTGACGCTGAAGAACGTGGCGGTGAAGCAGAAGCTGCCAGCGTTCGAAGGCTGAAGCCGTAAAGGGGACGGAGGGGATTAAGTCGTATACGCCCTTCCGTCACCTCCACCAGTGTCAGCAGCGGGTCGGATACGACTTAATCCCCTCCGCCCCCTTTTTGCGAGGAATGCCATGGCGTTGCGTGTTGTTCGACTTGGCTCTCCGCGTGCGCCCGGTGAAGGCCTGCGCATCGGCACTGTGCGGCGCCCGCCGCGCGGTGTGCCGCGCAGCAAGTTCGCGGATCAGGACTGGTACGACGTGTGGTTCCCGACACTGTCACCCAGCGCCGAGCTGGTGAAGCAGGCGCATGAGGCGAAGACCGCTGCCGATTGGAATGCGTTCTTCCGCCACTACAAAGCCGAGATGAAGGCGCCTGATGCGGCGCATGCGCTGGATCTGCTGGCCGCACTATCGCAGCACAGCGATATCGCGGTGGGCTGCTATTGCGAGGACGAGGCGCAGTGCCACAGATCGGCACTGCGCGAGCTGCTGGTGGCGCGTGGAGCGAGGCTTGCGGATTGATCGCGGGGTTGCCGGCCAGCGGCCGGCACTACCCGGGTCTCCCTCCCAGTAGATCCACGCCATGCGTGGATGCCTGGCCTCAATTGCAGGCCTTGCCCAGGTCTCCCTCCCAGTAGATCCACGCCATGCGTGGATGCTCAGCCTCAATTGCAGGCCTTGCCTTCCATCTGCAGCTGCGCGGCGAACATCGTCACCTGCGGGATCTTGCCGGCGGCGGCCTGCTTCTTGGCTTCTTCCAGATAGATGCGCGACTGTCCCTGCCCATCCAGCGCCTGCGCGTTGTTCACCGGAAGGCGCCATACGCGCACCACCGCCTGCTGTGCCGGACAGGCGGCATTCGGAACACGGATCACATCATTGAGTTTCCAGCCCTTGTCCGCGCTTGGTTGCGCCTTGCTGTAGTCGACAAACCGGGCACGCGGCTGGCACTGCTCGCTGGTACGCACCGCCGAGAAACGATAGGGCTCGGCGGCCTGGCCGGTGAACGCGCCTTCCAGGCGGGCACAGGCTTCGGGAATCTGCCGCAGCGTATGCACGGCGCCGACCGCTTGTGGTGCACCCACCGCTCGCTGCAGTTCCGGTGCTTCCGCCGCGAAGGCAGGCATGGCCGGGGCCAGAACGGCAAGCATCAACAGGGACAGGCGCATGGGGAATCTCCGACGGGACTGCGCGCAGGCTTGCAGAGGCTGGCTTAACGGGGTGCAAAGAAGACCCTGCCGAGCGCCGCTCGACTCCACAGGTGGTGGCACGCATACTGCGGACACCAGGGAATGCTGAACACCGCCATACGTCGGACGACCACCAAGGTCGGTACGGGTTGGTTCCAGGCTGCAGCCCGTCGTCCCCCTCGTGGTGCCGTTCATCGCCACTGGATGCTTGTCCATCCATTCTGCGGAGGGGTCTAATGCTGGAACGTCACGGGCTGTCATTGGCGCTGGGCTGCGCCATTCTCGCGATCCTGTACGGAATCGTCTCGGCGCGCTGGATCCTGCGCCAACCCACCGGCAATGAACGCATGGTCGCCATCGCCACGGCCATCCAGGAAGGTGCGCGCGCCTACCTCAACCGCCAGTACCTGACCATCGGCATCGCCGGCGTCGTGCTGTTCGTGCTGGTCGGCGTCTTCCTGAGCTGGTACACCGCGATCGGCTTCGCGGTCGGTGCGGTGCTGTCCGGTGCTGCGGGCTACATCGGCATGAACGTGTCGGTGCGCGCCAACGTACGCACCGCAGAGGCCGCGCGCCACGGCATCAGCGCGGCAATGGACGTGGCCTTCCGCGGCGGCGCGATCACCGGCATGCTGGTGGTCGGCCTGGGCCTGCTCGGCGTGGCCGGCTACTACGCGCTGCTGCTGCGGCTGGGCCTACCGATGGAACAGGCACTGCATGCGCTGGTCGGCCTGGCCTTTGGTTCATCGCTGATCTCGATCTTCGCGCGCTTGGGCGGCGGCATCTTCACCAAGGGTGCCGATGTCGGCGCCGATCTGGTCGGCAAGGTCGAAGCAGGCATTCCCGAGGACGACCCGCGCAACCCGGCGGTGATCGCCGACAACGTCGGCGACAACGTGGGCGACTGCGCGGGCATGGCCGCCGATCTGTTTGAAACCTATGCCGTCACCGTGATCGCCACCATGTTGCTGGGCAGCCTGATGCTGGCCGAAGCTGGTGCCAATGCGGTGCTGTATCCGCTGGTGCTGGGTGGTGTTTCGATCATCGCTTCGATCATCGGCGCGCTGTTTGTGAAGGTGAAGCCCGGTGGTTCGATCATGGGAGCGCTGTACAAGGGGGTGATCGTCTCCGGTGTGTTGGCAGCGATCGCGTTCTACCCCATCACCACCGGACTGATGAGTGACAACGTGCACGGGCCGATGGCGCTGTATGGCTGTGCGCTGATCGGCCTGGTATTGACCGGCCTGATCGTGTGGATCACCGAGTACTACACCGGCACCCAGTACAAGCCGGTGCAGCATGTTGCGCAGGCCTCGACCACCGGCCACGGCACCAACATCATTGCCGGCCTCGGCATCTCGATGAAGTCCACCGCGCTACCTGTGATCGCCGTCTGCGCGGCGATCTGGGGCGCGCACGCACTGGCCGGGTTGTACGGCATCGCCATCGCCGCCACTGCAATGCTGTCGATGGCGGGCATGATTGTCGCACTCGATGCCTACGGGCCGATCACCGACAACGCCGGTGGCATCGCCGAGATGGCCGAGCTGCCCTCGGAGATCCGCGACATCACCGATCCGCTCGATGCAGTGGGCAACACCACCAAGGCGGTCACCAAGGGCTATGCCATCGGCTCGGCGGCACTGGCCGCACTGGTGTTGTTCGCCGACTACACGCACAACCTGCAGGCGGCCAATCCCGGCCAGGAGTTCCGCTTCGACCTCAGCGACCACACGGTGATCATCGGCCTGCTGATCGGTGGCCTGATTCCCTACCTGTTCGGTGCGATGGCGATGGAAGCCGTCGGTCGCGCGGCCGGCGCGGTCGTGGAGGAAGTGCGGCGGCAGTTCCGCGAGATTCCCGGCATCATGCAGGGCACCGCCAAGCCGCAGTACGACAAGGCGGTGGACATGCTGACCCGCTCGGCGATCCGCGAAATGATCGTACCGTCGCTGCTGCCGGTGGCGGTGCCGGTGGTGGTCGGCCTGCTGCTGGGGCCACGTGCGCTGGGCGGGCTGCTGATCGGTACGATCGTCACCGGGCTGTTCGTGGCCATTTCGATGACCACCGGCGGCGGCGCCTGGGACAACGCCAAAAAGTACATCGAGGATGGTCACTTCGGTGGCAAGGGCAGCGAGGCGCACAAGGCAGCGGTGACCGGTGACACCGTGGGTGATCCGTACAAGGACACCGCCGGCCCGGCGATCAACCCGCTGATCAAGATCATCAACATCGTGGCGCTGCTGCTGGTGCCGTTGCTGTAGATCCACGCCATGCGTGGATGTCGGCTCCGATGGGGTCAGAGCCCTTTCCTGCGGAAAGGGATCCGACCCCGCTGCAGACCCTGCCGACGGTCAGCGCCCACGCAGGAAGAACGACACCGGCACCATCACGTCCACCGGGTCGCCGGCCACTTCGGCCGGCGGCGCCGGTACCGGGCTGGCGCGCTGCACGGTGTCCAGCGCCTCCTGGTCGAGCAGTGCGAAGCCGCTGCTGCGGCCCAGCCTCACGCCGGAGATTGCTCCATCACGGGCCACCGCGAAGCGCACGTAGACCACTCCCTGCTGGCGCAGTCGTTCGGCCTGGCGTGGATAGCGCCGATGCTTCTGCAGGTGCCCGAGCAGGCGTCCTTCCCAGGTCGCCTCGGCACGGCTGCGCTCACCGGACGTGGTCTGAGGTGCCGTGTAGCGCGTGGCCGCATCGGCGGCCACCTGTGGTGGTGCGCTGGTCTGTGCGACGTTGGCTTCGGCGGCGTCCGGCGAGGGCACCAGTTCCGGTGTACGCGGCGGTGGCAGGTCCCCCTGCGGCTGCAACGGCGCCTTGGGTTGCTCGCGCGGGGCGGGTTTCGGCGCCTGCCGCTGCTGTTGCTGCTGCAGCGGCCCCGTGGCGACCTCGCGTGGCGGCACCGATGGTGCCCGTGCCATCGGTGCCAGTTCCAGCATCAGCGCTGCGGGCGGCGCAGCGGCCGCCAGAGCCGGGGTACGTGCCGCCCACCAGCAGGCCGTGCCGATCAGCAGCGCATGCACCAGCAGCACGATCGCCAGGCTGGTCGCCCAGCGCCGCAGTCCTTTCATCGCGCGCCCTGCTCCAGGCCGACCAGCGCTACCTTCAGGTACCCTGCCGCACGCAGTGCATCCAGTGTCGCCATCAATTCGCCGTAAGGCACCTGGGTATCGGCACGCAGGAAGATGCGCTGCGCGGTGTCATCGTGGGTAGCTGCCTGCAACGCAGCCGCCAGTCCATCACGCGCCACCGCCTGCTCGCCGACGCGCAGAGACAGATCGGCCTGCACGGTCACATACACCGGCGCCTGTTCCGACGGCGTGGCACTGGCGCTGCTGGCCGGCAGCTGTACCGGCACCGACACGGTAGCCAGCGGTGCGGCCACCATGAAGATGATCAACAGCACCAGCATCACGTCGATGAAGGGCGTGACGTTGATCTCGTGGGCTTCTTCCGGCGTGTCGTCGCGGTCGGACGCGGTCCTGATCGCCATCGTCGCCCCTCAGTGCACCGCGCGCAGCGGCGCGGCTGCTGCACGTGGAGCGGCGCGGTCGAGATCACGCGAGACCAGTTGCTGCACCGCCGCCGACAGATCGCCGAGCAGGCCGCGCAGGCCGGCCAGTACGCGGCTGAAGTGGTTGTAGACCAGTACTGCGGGAATCGCCGCCACCAGGCCGAGCGCGGTCGCCAGCAGGGCCTCGGCGATGCCCGGCGCAACCACCGCCAGGTTGGTGGTGTTGCTGTGTGCGATGCCGATGAAGCTGTTCATGATGCCCCACACCGTGCCGAACAGGCCGACGAACGGGGCCACCGCGCCGATGCTGGCCAGGACACCAATGCCACGCCGCTGCACGCGCGCGGTTTCCAGTTCGATCCGGTCCAGGCGTGAGGCAACACGCTCCTTGATGCCCTCGCGGCCATCCAGATCCTGCGACAGGTGCAGTTCGGTCCGCGCGGCATCCAGCATCACCCGCGCGGTACCCTGCTGCACGCAGGCATCGGCGTGTTCGTTAGGCAGGCTCGCCGCCTGCAGCAACAGCGCGCGCGCCGCTCGCAGCTGCCGCGCTTGCCGGCCCAGCTCCCAGCCCTTGGCCAGCAGCACGGTCCAGGTGGCCAGCGACGCCAAGGCGAGCGCGATCATCACCGCTTTCACCACCACATCGGCAGCCAGGTACATGCCCCACGGGGTCAGTGCGGGGGCGGCCACAGGAGCCAGGTCAGCAGGCAGCATCATCTCGGGTTCCATCAGAATCAGGGGACACGGCACGGCGGCGAGCCGTGCGCGGATCATGAGCGTCGTCCACTTCCACCAGCGGCGTGGGTTCCATACGTGGTGCTGGTCGACTGAGCACATAGCCGGCGCTGACCGCGAAGCACAGGCCCACGCCCAGCAGCAGACGCCATGAGGGATGGGCGCCCCAGCAGAACATCGCGAACCCCACCGCCATGCCGGCGCTGGCGAACGCCTTGCCCTTGCGCGACACCGCGCCCTGCTCACGCCACAACCGCAACGAGGGGCCATAGCGCGGATGCGCCAGCAGGCGCTGCTCGAACTTCGGCGAGCTGCGCGCAAAGCAGCCCACCGCCAGGATCAGGAAGATGGTGGTCGGCATCACTGGCAACAGCGCGCCGATCACGCCGAGGCCGACCATCACCCAGCCCAGCGCAAACCAGAGCCAGCGCATCAACCCTGCGCCTGCACGCGGTCGGCGTTCATCAGGAGAATTCCACTTCGACGTGGCCGTGCACGCTGCGGAACGCGGCATCGGCCGCATCGATCACCTGCTGCTCCTGCTCGGCACTCAGCGGTACCGCGTCCAGCGCAGCAGTGAACTCACGCCAGTGGCGCGCGGCACCGTCTGGATGCGCCGCCAGGTGACGGGCGCCGAAGTCGCGGTCCAGGCCGAGCTTGGCAGCCATTTTGTACAGCACGGTGCCGCCCAGGTTGGAGCCTTCGGCCACGTACAGCCAGCCCAGCGCTGCCGGCAGCGCCAGATGCAACGGCAGTGCGGGGATGTCGGCATCCGGCAGGGTCTGTTCCAGATCCTGCAGGTCACGCGCGACCTGTGTCAGGCGGCGGCGTTCATCGAGATCAGGCAGCAGTGCGTCCAGCGCGGGGTTGGCATACAGCGCATCGATGCTGCGGTGAAAGCGGTACTGCACGCGCAGGAAGCGGGCAAAGTTGCTGCGGTCGGCGAAGATGTCGCCGGCCATGATGCGCTTGTCCAGCGCGCCGTGGCTGTCGCGGGTGGCGGCCTTGAGCCGCAGGCTGCGGCTGTCTTCGGGAGCGATGTGTGCGTTCATGGGGGAATGCCAGGAGGGTCGTCTTGCTGTAGACGTTCACCGCGGGGCTTTCCCCAAGCTCGTGTGCACCGATAATGGGCCATCCCCTTCTTCCACCCGGAACCGACGATGATCACCACCGAACCGCGCATGACCAACCTGTTCCTGCAGCTGGGCCTGGATGCCAGCGCCGAGGGGATCGCCCGCTTCATCCGCGAGCACCAGCTGGCCACCGATGTGGAAGTGGCCAAGGCACCCTACTGGAACGATGCCCAGCGCCAGTTCCTGTCCGAATCGCTGCAGGCCGACGCGGCGTGGAGCACCGTGGTGGACGAACTGAACGAGGCGCTGCACGAAGAGGCGGTGAAGGCAGCGACCGGGCTGTAAGCAGACGCCGGGCATGGACCGGCACTACCGCTTCATTACCCGATGGGGTCAGAGCCCTTTCCGCAGGAAAGGGATCCGACCCCGTCGATCACAGGAAAGGGCTCTGACCCCGTCGATCAGTACTTCCAGGTCAACGCCAATCGCGCGGTCCGGCCCGGCGCCGGCATCACGCCCAGGGCAAGTGGATCGAGGTAGTAGCGGTCGGTCAGGTTGTCCACGCCCGCCTCCACCGACAACTGGGCGTTGAAGCTCCAACTCGCGAACAGATCCACCAGCGTGGTCGGTCGGTACAACTGCTGGATCGCCGACAGGCCTACGTTCCAGTCCTTGTCCAGCTTGCTGATCGGACCAGCGTTGTGAACCACGCGGGTACCGAAGGTCAGCCGCTCGTCGAACAGGCGCGACCCCAGGGTCAGGTTGACCATGTAGCGCGGCGGGTTCTGCGTGTTGGTGTAAGAACCCTCGAAGCCACCATCCACGCAGTTGGGCGTGTTGACCAGCTCGTCATTCTTCCGCTGTCCGCCGTAGGCGCGACGCTCTGCGGCGATGTCCGGCGCGCAGGTCTTGGCCTTGAAGTAGTAGTGCGCGGACAGGTCGGCAAACACCTTGCCGCTGTCATAGCTGGACTGGAACTCCATGCCCGAGACCTTGAACTGGTCGACGTTGCGGATCAGGCCGGCCGACAACGTGCGGTAGTCACGGGTGATCAGGTCGTCGATGCGGGTATCGAAATAGGCCAGCTTCAGCGCCAGGCGGTCACCGTTGGTGAACAGGTCGTAGCGGATGGTACTGGCACCGATCTCCCAGCTGCGCGCACGTTCCGGCTTCAGTTCGCCCACCGGCTTGGCGGCGGTGAACAGGCCCAGCGTGGTCTCGAACAGGCTCGGCAGCTTGGTGCCTTCGGCGTACTTCACGTAGACCATGGTGTCTTCGCTGAAGCGATAGGCCACGCTGGCGGTCGGCGAGAACGCGGTGTCGCGACGGCGGATCGGCTGCGACCAGGTCCAGCTGACCGGCACTTCCAGATCCTGCGCCTTGCCGGCGTCGTAGAAGTTCCAACCACCGATGTCGCCGACCGTGCCCTTCTTGTACGGAGAGGCCAGCAGCGATTCCTGGGTGAAATTGCCGTTCGCATCCGGATACCAGTTCAGCAGCGCGATGCGCTTTGCGCGCCACGACGGCAGCTTGGGGTTGCCGTTGAGCAGCTCGGTGTAGCGGTACTGGCCCTGCACCTCGTAGGCGTCAGGCGTGGCCAGGCGGTTGCGGTCGTGCACATCCACCCGGTTCCAGCGGCCACCGGCCAACAGCTCCCAGTGTTCGTCGGGCTGCCACTTCAACGACGCCACGGCACTGTATTCCTTGCGCTCGGCATTGCGCAGGAAGCGGTTGTTGACCAGGTCGTCGTGCATGATCGGGCCGGAGCTGCCCGGGGCGATGTCTTCGTCACTGTAGGACAGGCCGTAGTCGAGGGTGAACGCACCGGCGCGGGTGTCGAACGTCGAGGTATTGCTGGCGTCCAGGTTGAAGCGCTTCTGCCGCAGCGGGTTGCGGTAGGCATCCTTGTAGCCGGGGTCGCCGCTGAAGCTGGGTGCGTCGTACCACTCGGTGCGGCGGTCGAAGTACCACGGCGTGATGCCGGTCAGGCTGTTGTACATCACGCTGTCAGTGTCGGTGTACGAAGCGTTGACGCGCAGGTCGACCAGGTCGCTGTCCGGGTTGAAGCGGTAGCGCAGGCTGTAGCTGTCCATGTCGACGTGGCCTGGATCCCATTGCGGGATGCGGTCACGTTCGACGCGGATGATCTGCGAGGCCATGATCTCGCCGGCGGTGCCTTCGTAGCGGCGATAGCCGGCTTCCAGCGTCTGCGCGTCATCAATGCGCCAAGTGCCCTTGAGCAGCGCTGACTTCGAGCGCGAAGAAGTATTGAACACCTCGGTACGTGGCGGATTCAGTGGCGCCAGCGTCCGCCGGGTCTGCGGGAAGTCGTCGTAGCCATGCTTGCCGGAGAAGTAGTTGCCGTTGTCGCGATACGCATAGGCCGCGACCAGATCGAAGCGGTCCCAGTGACCTCCCGCAGCCACGTTGAAGAACTGGCTGCCGGTGGCGCTGCGATCGGTACGCGGCGCGGCACTGTAGGCCGGCAGGTTGTTGGCACTGGCGTTGGCCAGGCCGCCCCGTACGCGCACGCCGAAGTCGCGGCCCTCGCGCAGAACGTCGCCGATCTTCAGCGTCTCCATTTCGACCACGCCACCGATGCCACCGGAGGCATTGGCCTGCAGGCTCGGGCCCTTGGTGATGGTCAGGTTGGAGATCAGATCCGGGTCGAGATAGGTGCGCTGCGACTGGCCGGCATAGCCCCGATAGGTGTCCATGCTGGACTGGCCACCGTCGATGATCACCGGTACGCGGCCCTGGCCCTGGATGCCGCGGATGTTGACGTCGAAGCCGTTGCCCACGCGTGGGTCTCCCGCAGTGACGCCGGCCACACCTTTGACGATATCGCCGTTGGAGGTACCGCGGAAGCGCTCCAGGTGCGCGCGGTTGAGCGTGGTGGTGGAGCCGACACTGCGATAGCTGTCGAGCAGGCGCGCTTCGTCGCTGGTGGCGCCACTGTCAACACGGTCGCCGGCCACACTGAGCGTGTCGGTGACGATCACACCGCTGCCGGCCTGCACCGGCGTTGCCGCTTCCAGGGTGACCGCATCGGCGCTGACCCTGCGCATTGCCAGGCCCGTGCCCTGCAGCAGGTGCTGCAGCGCCTCGCTGGCCGACAGGCTGCCACTGACCGCGCGCGAGGTTGCACCCTGCGCCAGCGATGCGGGGTACACCACCTGCACGCCGGACTGGCGCATGTAGCTGCGCAACGCTTCGTCCAGGGGCTGCGCCGGAATGTCGAAGCGCTGAACGGCAGCGTGGTCGCCGCTGACGCTCTGCGCCAGTACGGAGGGTGCGGCACTGGCCAGGCCGGCAGCCAGCAATGCGATGCACAGGCGGGACGGGCGCAGCATGCGGCCCGGGCGGTGGGAGTCGAACATGGGGGAACCTGTCAGGTAATCGGTGCCGCGAACGCGGCGTCATCCGCAACACAGGCGGACACGGCGACGTACGTGGCGGCGGCGAGTACGTTCGCGGGGTAAGACGGATGGGCGCGCGACAACCCCAAGAGGGATTTGCGGTCGCGGTGGCTGCCGACCGTTGGTCGGCCGGTTGCAGCGGTGGGTGCCGACCGTTGGTCGGCACACTGGGATGATTCGCGCTGATCATCCACGCATGGCGTGGATCTACTGCACGATGGCGGCGTGGATCTACTGCACGATGGCGACGCCGAACGGAAGACGGGTAACCTGCAACCCTGCTGTTGCGGCCAGCGCGTCCAGCGCCTGTTCCGGGCGATCGATGCGCAGCGCCGCGCTCACCGCCGGCAGCCGCGACAGATCGCCACGCACGAAGGTCGGACCGGCGCGATATCGCCCCACCCAGTGCACGGCATCGGCGACGCTGGCCTGGTCCAGCAGCAGTTCGCCCTGCCGCCATGCACCCACGCTGTCGGCCGGCACGTCCTCCAGACGCATCACACCGCTGTGCTCGCCATAGGCCGCACGCTGGCCCACCTGCAGGTACGTCCAGCCGCCGTCAGCCGGGCTGGCCACGCGTACCCTGCCCTGCCCGACCTGCGTTTCCACCCGGTCATCGCCGCGCGCGACGGTGAACGCGGTCGAGATGTCCTCGATCACGCCATTGCCCGCGTGCACGCTGAAGCGTCGCTGCGCATCCGGACTGACCTCGAACCAGGCACGCCCGCGCAGCAGCTCGATCTGGCGTGCCTCCGCATCGAAGCGCACGGCGATTGCACTGTCCGCATCCAGCACGGCACGGCTGCCATCAGGCAGCTGCACGCTCTGCACGACATGCGTGCTGCGGTGATCGGCCTGCAGGCGCAACCACGCTTCCGGCCAGGCCACCAGCATCACCAGCGCGGCCGTGGCCGCCATTGCCCAGCGCAGGCGATGTGGTCTGCGTCGCTCGACGGTCGCAGCCTGCGGGCGTGGGCCCACGCTGCGCCACAGCGCGCGCTCGTGCTCGAAGGCCCGACGGTGTCCCGGCAGTTGCAGCCAGTGCTCGAACTCGTGCATGCGCGCATCGCAGATATCACCTGATGCCAGCCATGCGATCCAGCCCTGAGCCTGTTCGGCCAGGGCATCGTCATTGGCGGCGGGCAGCATGTTCGGCGGGCTCATTGGCTGGCAGACAGGCGCATTCAAGCGCGGGCGGGGGAACTAGACCGCATCCGCGGTCCAGTAATCAAGACGTTTCAGCGAAGCTCATCCCCAAGTCCGGGCGATCATCGACCAGTGCGCGCCCAAGCCAGGCGTTGCAGCGCGCCACGCACATGGTTCTCGACCGTGGTTATCGATACGCCAAGGCGGCGCGCGATCTCGGCCTGGGTCAGGCCCTGCAGGCGATTGAGATGGAAGATGGTGCGGGTCGGCTCCGGCAGGTGCCCCGCCGCGTCAAGCACGCGCTGCAGTTCGTCCTGTGCCATCGCTTGTTCCTCGGTCGAAATCACCTCGTCCGGCCCCCACAGGTAGTGATCGGCCAGCAGACGGTTGCGCCGGGTCGACTCGCGGCCGTGGTCCGTGGCCAGATTGGTCGCCAGCCGAAACAGGTAGGCACGCGGGTTGTCGATGGCCTGACTGTCGTCGACCCCGCGGGCCTTGAACCACACCGCCTGGATCACATCCTCGGCACCATTGTCGCCGCCGAGGATGCGTTGCACCCGGCGCAGCAGTGCCGGCCGCTCGCGGATCAGCAGTTCGGTGAGAGAGGCGGCATTGGAGGACATGCGCGGAACCGGGACGACAGACGGAAGGCGCCGCGGATGCTACTCCGTTAATGAGAATCAGTCACGTTCTCATCAATGAATGCATTCGGTCAGGCCATCATAGGTACTCCGCGAGGTACCGGGCAGCGGGTCATGCAGCGGGTTGCGGGCGGCGAGCGCGGTGTGGAAGGCCTCCACCGGAGTACTCGGCTCCAGCGGAAGGCGGCACAACCAGGTCGGCTGCCGGGCCTCCACTGTGCCGTCATTCCGGGAGACGTCCAGATCGCTGGCGGCAAACGCCCACAGGCATTCGTGGACGGTGCCGCGTACCGCATCCACCGAACAGCGAAGGCGCAGGGCACGGATATCGCTGTACTCGCCCTCGCAGAAGGTGTCGCCGCAGATCGCGTCGAAGCCATGCTGCAGACGGCCCTCCAGGGCAAAGAAGCGGTCCCAGTTGGCTTCCTTATGCGGGTAGTCGATCAGATCGACGTAGGGGAAGGCCTGGGCCGAAGGCGCGGCCAGCAACGCACAGAACAGGCCAAATGGCAGGGCGAACACGTTCATGCGGGGACTCCTCGGGAAGGTGCGTCCAGCCTGCCGGGCTGGACGCGCCGCCCCCATCGGTGAACCCCGGCCGACGGCGTGGGCCCCTGCCGCGCCGTGCCGTCAGCCCCCCACCCTGCACAGCGACCGGCAAAGGCATAAAATGGAGAGCTATCCGTCTACATCCCCCACCTGGAGCACACCATGGGTCTGGAACTCGTCTCGCCCGGCAAGAACCCGCCGGAAGAAATCAACGTCATCATCGAGATCCCGAAGGATTCCGAGCCGGTGAAGTACGAAGTGGACAAGGAAACCGGCGCGATCTTCGTCGACCGCATCCTTTCCACCCCGATGCGCTACCCCTGCAACTACGGCTACGTGCCGAGCACCCTGTGCGGCGACGGCGATCCGGCCGACGTGCTGGTGGTGCTGCCGCTGCCGCTGGTCCCGGGTTCGGTGGTGCGTTGCCGTCCGGTCGGCGTGCTGAAGATGAGCGATGAGGCAGGCAGCGACGAGAAGATCCTGGCCGTGCCGGTCACCAAGGTGTTCGGCGGCTACGCGCACGTGGAAGACATCGAGCAGGTGTCCAGCCACTGGCTGGAGCGCATCGGTCACTTCTTCGAGCACTACAAGGACCTGGAGAAGGGCAAGTGGGTCAAGCTGGACGGTTGGGGCGGCGCGGCCGAGGCCAAGCAGATCCTGATCGAGGCGCACCAGCGCCACCTCGACAGCAAGGCCTGAGACTGAACAGCATTGCTCCGGCGCACGGCGTCGGAGCGATGCGGGTCACGTTTCATGACGGCGGCACATCACCTTTGCCGCCGTATTAGGTAAATTGCGTCACTTCACACGTCTTCGACATCGACCGTCGAGACAGCCAGGGGAATGTGTCGTGCGTATTCTGCTTGTTGGGGATACAGCCAGCCTGCCGGCTGAGCTGACCGAATTCATTGCCGATCTTGGGGAAGACTGGCAGCCGTTGACCGCCACCGATGGCCATGCCGCGATGACCGCGGTCGCCACCCAGGGCGTGGACGCGGTGATCGTCTGCCCGCAGTTGCCCGATCTCAACGCGACCACGTTGCTGGGACAGATCCGCACCTTGCGCCCGGAGACCATCCGCATCGCACTGGTCGATGCACAGCATGGCAACCGGCCGCCGCCGGCACGCCTGATCGGGGTCGCCCATCGCTTCCTGCCATTGCCGTTGGCACCGGAAGTGCTGCTGGAAGCATTGACCAGCCTGGAAGAGCTGCGCGAAGTGCTGGACAGCCCACGCCTGCGCGACGCCATCGGCCGCATCGAGAAGCTGCCCTCGCCGCCGCACCTGTACCTGAGCCTGACCCAGGCACTGGAACATGACGACGACGCCGACAGCGCCGATGTTGCCAAGCTGGTCGCCGCCGATCCGGCGATCGCGGCCAAGGTGCTGCAGCTTTCCAATTCGGCCTTCTTCAGCCAGGGCCGCACCATCGCCGACCTGCGCACCGCCGTGACCCGGCTGGGCCTGGCCACGCTGCGCGACCTGGTGCTGGCCAGCGAGGTGTTCTCCGCACCGACCTTGTCCGGCGCCGAGCGCAACTCGCTGCAGCAGCGTGCCTTGATGGCCTCGCGATTGGCCGCACGCCTGCTGCCCGACTCCAGCGCCGAACTCGGTGCCACCGCCGCCCTGCTGGCCGACATCGGCCTGCTGCTGCCGGGCGTACGCAACGAGCGCAGCGAACCGGAGCCGGCCGATGATGATCGCCCCGGGCATGCCGAAGCCGGCGCCTATCTGCTGGGCCTGTGGGGGCTGCCGATGCCGATCATCGAGGCCGTGGCGTTCCATCTGCAGCCGCAACGCGCGAATACCCGCAGCTTCTGGGTGACCGGTGCGGTGCACGTGGCACTGGCACTGGTCAACGGCGATCCGGTGGATGAAGAGTATCTGCAGCGGGCCGGTGTACTGAACAAGCTGCCGCAGTGGCGCGAGCACGCCAACAGCCTGATGGGGCTGGTGCCGAGCGACGCCTGAGGGTCACATAGCGGGGAGGTCAGATACAACGGTGGTCGGGCGGGGGCTGCTATCACTCAGGGGGCGGACCGCGATCGCCTCGATCTCCACCCTGTGGGCAGGATGGGCCAAGCCCGCCACCTGGAAGGTCGAGCGTGCTGGCAGAGCTTGGTTCTTTGCGGTGCCGAAGAACTGCGAGTAACCCGCAGCAAACCCTGGCAGATCCATCCTGCCATCGGTTTCGTCACCGCCGACGAGGTAGACCTGCAGTTTCACCACGTCTTCCATTCGCAATCCCATGCTTGCCAGTTGCTGGCGGATCTGCCGCAGGACGCTGATCGTCTGCGTTCTGGTATCGCCATAGACCAGCGGGGAGCCAGCGCCGGTCGGTTCCGGCAGCTTGCCACTGAGGTACACCGTCGTGCGCCCGGGGGGCACCTCCACGGCGTAGGCGACGGGAACGACTCCGGATGAATGACGGATGATGTCTGCGGCCGATGCGGGGGCCATCGCCGCTGCACACATGGCCATCAGAACCACGCCTTTGAACCTGCTTCCTGTCTGCATTCTGCTCGACCCGCGTTGCCGGATGAACGATGTTGCGCCTGCCAGTGATGTGGCGCGTGATACATCGAAGATAGCAGCGCACGGAGCATCTTTTATAGAGTCAATTGCGTCGGCGGCAGCAGACCGGATTATCCCTCCCGATGCTGTGCCGCCCAAGCGTACTCTGGCCCCATGTATCCACCGTCTTCGCATCCACAAACAAGAAGGGCGGACCTTGCGGCCCGCCCTCCTCATTCTGCTGTCACGCTTCGATGGATCAGAAGCGCTGGGTGTACTTCATGTAGTAGTAGCGACCGATGTCGAAGCCACCGTAGTACGAGAAGCTCGAGTTCGGCTGGCTGTACATGACCGGGCCTTCGTGGTTGAACACGTTGTTGGCACCGACCGAGACCGTGGCCTGCCACGGCAGGGTGTAACGCACCTGCACATCGTGGAAGGTGTTCGAACCGACCTTGCGGGTCGGCTGGCCCAGGGTGTAGGCCGAGCTGAAGTCAGGCAGGTTGCACTCGGTGTCGTAGGAGCACGGCTCCTTCATGCTCGAGTAGTAACGCACGGCCCAGTTCACGCCCAGGTTGCCCAGGCTCCAATCGACATTCAGGTTCGAACGGACGCGGAAGTTCGCACCCCAGTCGCCGGTTGCCCAGCTGGTGTGCTGCTCGACCGGAGTCTCGGCTTCGTTGTCGCGCTTGTACTCGAGGTAATCGACGTAGGTGGTCTTCCAGTCAACCACGATCTTGCCGAAGGAGAACTCCGGCAGGCGGTACTTGATGCCCAGGTCGTAACCTGCGGTTTCCTGGTAACCACCGTTGATCAGGGTACGGGTAACGTCGACCACCTGGTTGACGGTGCGGCCTTCGGTACCGCGGCTGAAGCGGTCACACGCCGACGCCACGCCCAGCACGTAGCACTGGTTGAGGATCGAGGTCACCGACTCGGCGGCGATCACGTTGTCGATGCGGATCTTCCACCAGTCCAGGCTGACGTCCAGGCCCTGCACGAAGTTCGGGCTGTAGACCAGGCCAGCGGTCCAGGTCTTGGAGGTTTCCGGCTGCAGTTCCGGGTTGGAACCGGATTCGAAGGCGCTGTAGGACTGGGTGCCCGGGCCGGTCGACTGTGCGCCACCGGAGGTGATCTGGCGGAAGTTCGCCGGAACGCCACGTGCGCCGCAGGCCGCGGCAACCGACGGGTTGCGCGAAGCCGAACCGAAGCTGCTGTCGCACGGATCGGTGTAGGCGTCGAAGGTCTGCGAGGTGCCGCCGTACATGTTGGCGATGTTCGGCGCGCGGAAGCCCGTCGAATAGGTCGCACGCACCAGCAGGTCGTCGATCGGCTTCCACTTCAGGCCGAACTTGCTGTTGATGGTGTCGCCGAAGGTGTTGTAGTCCGAGTAGCGACCAGCCATGTCGAGCGACAGTTCCTTGGCGAACGGCATGTCGGCCAGCACCGGCACGTTCAGTTCGACGTAGAACTCGTCGAGCTTGTAGCTGCCCTTGGTCGGCGCGCCGGCCAGGTCGGTGCTCAGGCCCGACTGCAGCAGTGCATCCGGGTTGTACTCACCGCTTTCCTGGCGGTGCTCGTAACCGGCGGCGATGGCCAGGTCACCGGCCGGCAGCGTGAACAGCGAGCCGGAGATGTTGGCGCTGTAAGCCTTGGTGGTGTTGGTGTAGGTGTCGTGGCTCGGCAGGAACAGGTAGGCCTGCAGTGCCGGGTCAGCCAGCGAACCGTTGCCGGTGGAGCCGTACGGTGCGAGCGGGTTCCACGGGGTGCAACCAGCGATCACCTTGCCCGGGGTGCCGCAACGGGCAACGTCGCCGTCCATGAAGGACGGACCGACGGCGTTCTGCACGTTCGGGATGAACAGGTTGCCGGTGCCGGTCTTGACGCCCTTGTTCTGGTTGTAGACGTAGCCCACGTCCCAATCCCAGAACTTGTCAGCGAACTCGAACGAACCCTCCAGGCCGGCCGAGAAGCGGAAGGTTTCCTGCTCGGATTCGGTCTGGCGCGGGAATTCGGAGGTGCGACGGATGAAGTTCGCGTCCTTGCCCAGCGGGTTGTAGATGCTGTCGGCCGACAGCGGGGTGCCGTAGACCTCGGACTGGTACGGGTAGCCGGCAATCTGCGAGGTCGCGGTGCGCTTGGTGTACAGCACGTTCGCGGTGGCGCGGATGTTGTCGGTCAGGTCGTAGTTGCCGTTGGCAAAGACCGAGCGACGGGTCAGCTTGTTCTGCAGCCACATTTCCTGGCTGGCATTGGTGTAGTCGGCGGTGCCGAACTCACGGAAGTCGCCCATGCCGTTGCCGGCACCGGTATTGGCACGGGTGTACCAGATATCGTCGTTGGCGTCCTTCGGGGTACCCATGTCGTCGATCAGCACGCCATGGTTGGAAGCCGGCGACCAGCCATTGGCATCGTCCGCGGTCGGGTTCGGATGGAAGCGACCGTTCGGGTAGCGGCTGAAGGAGCGATCCTTGGCCTGGACCTCGTCTTCCTTGCTGTACTCGGCGCCGAAGGTGATCGAACCGCGCTCACCGGTCTGGCCGTAGACGAAGTTGTAGACCTGCTTCTGGCCGTCGCCCTGGCCGTACTGGCCACCGTAGACGCTGGCTTCCAGGCCGTCGAAGTTCTTGCGGGTGATGATGTTGACCACGCCGGCGATGGCGTCGGAACCATAGATGGCCGATGCACCGTCGGTCAGCACTTCGATGCGTTCCACGACCGAGGTCGGGATCGAGGCCAGGTCGGTGTAGCCGCCGGTGCTGGTGCCCATGCGCTTGCCGTCCAGCAGCACCAGGGTGCGCTCCGGGCCGAGGTTGCGCAGGTCGACGTACTGGCCGCCGACTTCTTCGCCCGAGGTCAGGGCATCGGCGCGGCTGATTGCCGGCGAACCGGTTGCCGACAGGTTCTGCACGATGTCGGCAACGCTGGTGAAGCCCTGCTTTTCAATGTCGGCGCGCTGCAGCGCGATCACCGGCTGCGCGGTTTCCATGCTCGCCTGGCGGATGCGCGAACCGGTGACCGAAATGCGGTCCAGGTCGGTCGTGCCGCCGGCAGCTGCGTCCTGCGCCGAAGCGAAGGACGGTGCCAAGGCAAGCGCAATGCCGGCCGGCAGCAAGCCGAGCCGCACTGCGGGAATACGAACGTTCATCAATCTCTCCAAGGTACGTGTTAGTAGCGTGTTAAAACGCCGTAGCACGTTACGATTGCGTTGCAGCGCTGTATTTGCGCGACACAACCGGAGACTTTGCGGAGTGTGGCGGAAGCTGTCCGTCGTTCTCGCGGAAGCGCGAGGCGGACTGGCCGTAGCGGGCGCGGAAGGCGCGCGCGAAGCTGCAGCAGTTGTCGAAACCGCTGGCGGCAGCGACCTCGCCGACCATCATGTCGGTGTCGCGCAGCAGATCGGCTGCGCGCTCGAGACGCAACCGTGCCGAAAGCGACTGCGGGCTTTCCTCGTACAGGCTCTGGAACGTCTTGGAGAGATACCAGCTGGAGAAGTTGGTCAGCTCGGCCAGTTCGCCGATGCGCACCACACGGTGGCTGTTGCCTTCCAGATACAGGCGCGCACGCTGCATGCGACCGAACACCTGGCGCTTGCGGCTGCGCGAGCGGCCGGGGCAACGCTGTACGTTGTCGGCCAGGCTGCGCTGCAGACCGGCCAGATGCAGCAGCAACGGACGTAGTGCCTGCGCCGGCTGCCCGCTGGCGAGGGCGTCCCGCCACAGGCGCAATGCCACCCGCGCATCAGCGCGGTTCATCTGGCCACGACCGGCGTACAGGCCGCAGTCGGCCATTTCGGTCAGCACGCGCAGCGCTTCCACGTTCAGGTTCATGCCCACGCACAAGCCGTTGCGTCCGGCCTGGACCAGTGGCCTGGACTCCTTCTCGAACGCGATCCACTCGCCCTGGCGCAGCCGGAACCGCCCTTCCTTGGCTTCCACCCACGAGGTGCCGCGCACCTGCATCCAGACGCTGAAACTGGTGCCGGCGGTCTGCAGGCTGCCGAGGCGGGCAACCCCCATGCAGGTCGGCGCGACATCGTCGATCGCCTTGTCCAGGGATACGGTTTGGCCACGATCAGCCAGCGAGAGTTGACGCATAGGGGCACCACGGATTTGCCAAGTACAGGCCTCCGTTTTGCCAAATGAGGTGACAGCGCGTCAGGAAAGACTGCCGAGATCGCCACGAATTCGCGGCGAGATCGTCACGAAGAAATTACGAAGGCCCTTTCTCGTTCAAGATCAATAATTTGGAGAATGCCGGGAACAGTGCGGGCGGTTGTTCGGGCAATCGCATCACACCGATGTCGGCACCATCGCTGATGGCCAGGGCCAGGTACAGGCTGTTTCCGTCGGCACTGGCGCTGAGTCCATTGCCCGCGCTCAGCCGCTGCGCGTCCAGGCAACGCTCCGCTTCTTCGCGTCCGGACTGGATACGGACCAGGGTCGTGCCACAGCTGGCACTGCTGCCGAGGTAGTCGATGCTGCCGTTGCCGGCCACCGTCCAGGTCCGGTAGCGCCAACGGCTGGGCCGGTCCTCACTGACCTGCTGCACGCTGGCAGGCGTCAACGCCGCGTCCACCGACCACAGTCCACCGGCTGCCAGCCGGGTGAACAGCACCCGCCCGCTACTGCGGTCGAAACGCGCCTGCGATACGCCTTCCAGGCTGGCCAACCGCCGCCACGGCTGCGCGCTGCGGTCGAACAGGCTCAAGCGGGTGTGCTGGTCGGCATCACGTTCAACCACCAGCAGCTGCTCCGCGTCTGCGCCGTACAACGCCTGCAATGGCTGCTCGGCGGGAACCGGAAGGCGATGCAGTTGTTCATCGCGCGGTGCGATCTCGTAGACAACCGCTTCGCCATGCTCATCGCGGCCCACCACCAGCAGATGCCGGCTGTCGGCCGACCAGTCGGGCGCCTGCCGTGCCTCGGGCTTCAGCCCCTCGATCGGCCGCAGCGACTCCGGCCGCTGCATGTCGGCCCACCACAGGGCGAAGCTGCCGGAACGATCGGAACTGAACACCAGTTGCCGCCCATCCGGTGCCACCATCGGTTGCCCGTCGCGGCCACTGGAGGCGAACAGGCGCTCACCGGCACCGCCCTGCGCGGGCATCCTGAACACCCCGAACTGCGCGCGCCGATGCACGAACGCCAGCATGTCGCCGCGGCGGGACACTGCCGGCCACTGCGCATCGTCGAGCCCAGCGTCGCGCAATGTGCGGCGCTCGACGTCGAGGTAGTACAGGCGTGCTTCGCTGTCCACGCGGCGACCGAACACGATATGCCGACCGTCGCCCAGCCACGCCCATCCACGCAGTTCGGCCGATTCGGTGGTCAACTGCTCGGGCGTGCCGCCGCTGGCAGGCATCCGCCACAGATCGCCCAGCTGAGGGTTGCGGACAAACACCAGCCATCGGCCATCCGGGGAATAGCGCGGGGCGTAGTCGAAATCATCCTCGTCGACAGCGTACTCCAGCGCACGCCATTGGCCGGTGGCCAGATCGAGCACGCGGATGCCGCGATGGGCATAGCGACCGACCATGCTGCCGAAGACCAGGCCACGGCCATCGGGCGTCCAGTCGAAACTGAGCAGCTCGGTGCCGTCGCAGCGTGTGGCCTTGCGCACGGCGCCGCCGGTGGCGCTGGCGATCAGCACCTGGCAGCTGGCATCGGCACCAAAGCGGGCGAAGGCGATTTCGCGGCCATCGGGCGACCAGTTCGGGAAGCGGTCGCTGGCACCTGCCGGTGGCGAAAGCAGCTGGCGCGCGGGCGCATTGCCGGAGGTCTGCACCTTGATGGCGTTGCCGCCGGTGCCATCGTCGTTGGCGCCTTCGTAGGCGACCTGCGATCCATCAGGAGAAAGTGTGGGATAGGTCTCAAAACCGGCCGTCGCGGTAATCAATCGATACGGCCGCTCAGGGCTTCCGATCACCCGCGTGCCGTTCTCCACTGCCGCATCCACCGGAGAATTCACCGGCGCCGGGCGGCGCAGCAGCAGTACGCTCAACACCACCAGCGCAAGCAGCATCACCACGCCCAGCGCCAGCAGCAGGCGACGGCGCAGACGGCGCCAGCGGCGGCTCCCGCGTTCAACCACGGGCGCGGCTGCGGGGGCCACGGCGTTCGGCGCAGGCGACTGCGGTGCGGACGATTCCTCTGCAACAGCCATCGCATCGGTCTCGTGGTCCGGCAACGGCTGCACCGGCACCAGCAGGCGGTAGCCGGTCTTGGCAATGGTCTCGATGTACGCCTGGCCATTGTCGTCGTCGACGCTGAACGCCTTGCGCAGCTGGGTAACAGCCTGGGTCAGCACATCGTTGGTCGGCAGCGTGTCCGGCCACACTTCGGCGAACAGCTCGTCACGGGTCACCACCCGCCCCGGCTGCCGCATCAACATGCGCAGCACGCCCAGCGACTTGGGCGTCAAACGGCGTGTACGGCGGGCACCGGCGACTTCGACCTCACGCGAGGACAAAGTAACGATGCACTCACCGACGCGGACGCGGTCGGATTCAGGCGACTGGATTTCGCTGTTGATCATTCGTTGCTATGGGGCTGAAACAGGCCGCAAACACTGTTCACCATCGATCCCTTCCCATCCTTGGCACAGCAAGAAGCCAGATTCCGCACAAAGCATCGGCGCATACCGCAAAAAAAACGAAGCCTCCGGATATTAGCCTATGCGGGTTACCTCGCCTATCGCGTGGTCGACATCAGGCTCTCTCTCGCCGACGCATTCACATAATACGCATCATCATTCGCGCCCTTTTGGGCGCGATATTTTTATCTGGCGTTCATTTTCAGAAGCGTTTCAGCATGGTCAGGCCAACCAGCCGCGAAACCACCAGCGCTACGTACATGACGCCGGAAAACTGCTCCAGCATTACCAGCGCGCGGGCCTGCGGATGCAGTGGCACGACGTCGCTGAGACCTACCCCGGACAATAAGCTGAAGCTCAGATAAAGCAGCTCCATCCATGTGCGCTGCGCGCCGCCACTGGCGCCCTGGAAACTGCCCGGATACCACTGCTGACATACGGCAAAGGTAAAAGCGAATGCCCATGCCAGCAGAGTGAACGTGGCACCGGCGGCGAACAGCTCGTCGCGCGTCACTTTGTGGTCCTGCAGCATGTAAGCGATCAGCGCTCCGGCGGTGTAGAAATACAGCAGGCTTTCCAGCAGCTGCGCGGTGATGCCCAGTGCAGGCCGGTCGAGCAGGGCCGCCGAAAGGGAAAACACCACCGCCGGGATGGCCAGCACCAACGCCAGCCATGTCCCCAGCGGGCTGCGCTGCACCACCCACAGGGCCAGGCCGAGCACGGCCATGCCGAATATGCCTACTGCCGCGCGCCCGGCAGCAGTTTCGTCCAACGCCGGGTACAGCAGTACCGACAGCAGCTGTGCCCCGAGCAGCCAGGCAGAGGGGTGACGGCGGGCGATGGCCAGCCAGCGGGTAGTTACGGCAATGGGCATGGTTCCTTATCCCCAGGGAACGTTGGGGCGAGGATAACGGCAAGGCTGTGAGATGGGGGACTGGACGGTGCCGGGCATGACCCGGCACTGCCCCTCTGCGATCAGCCCTGCTGGTACACCTCGGCGCCGGCTGCACGGAACTGTTCGGACTTCTCCTGCATGCCCTTCTCTGCGTACTCGCGCACGTCCTGGGTGATCTTCATCGAGCAGAAATGCGGGCCGCACATCGAACAGAAGTGGGCCAGCTTGTGCGCGTCCTTGGGCAGGGTCTCGTCGTGGAATTCCTTGGCCTTCTCCGGGTCCAGGCCGAGGTGGAACTGGTCTTCCCAGCGGAACTCGAAGCGTGCCTTGCTCAGCGCGTTGTCACGCACCTGCGCCCCCGGATGCCCCTTGGCCAGGTCAGCAGCATGGGCGGCGATGCGATAGGCCATGATGCCGTCGCGCACGTCCTGTCGGTTGGGCAGGCCCAGATGCTCCTTCGGCGTGACGTAGCAGAGCATGGCAGTGCCGAACCAACCGATCATCGCCGCACCGATCGCGCTGGTGATGTGGTCGTACCCCGGTGCGATGTCGGTGGTCAGCGGGCCAAGCGTGTAGAACGGCGCCTCGCCGCACTCGCGCAGCTGCTTGTCCATGTTCTCCTTGATCAGCTGCATCGGCACATGGCCGGGGCCTTCGATCATGGTCTGCACGTCGTGCTTCCACGCAATCTTCGTCAACTCACCCAGCGTCTCCAGCTCGCCGAACTGCGCCGCATCGTTGGCATCGGCAATGCAGCCAGGACGCAGGCCATCACCCAGCGAGAAGGTCACGTCGTAGGCCTTCATGATTTCGCAGATGTCTTCGAAATGGGTGTAGAGGAAGTTTTCCTTGTGGTGGGCCAGGCACCACTTGGCCATGATCGAACCGCCGCGGCTGACGATGCCGGTAACACGCCTGGCGGTGAGTGGCACATAGCGCAGCAGTACCCCGGCATGGATGGTGAAGTAGTCCACGCCCTGCTCTGCCTGTTCGATCAGGGTGTCGCGGAAGATCTCCCAGGTCAGCGCTTCGGCGCGGCCGTCGACCTTCTCCAGCGCCTGGTAGATCGGCACCGTACCGATCGCCACCGGCGAATTGCGGATGATCCATTCGCGCGTTTCATGGATGTGCTTGCCGGTGGACAGGTCCATCACCGTGTCGCCGCCCCAGCGGATCGCCCACACCAGCTTTTCCACTTCCTCGGCAATGCCCGAGGACACCGCGCTGTTGCCGATGTTGGCGTTGATCTTGGTCAGGAAGTTGCGGCCGATGATCATCGGCTCGCTTTCCGGGTGATTGATGTTGTTGGGCAGCACCGCACGGCCGCGGGCGATTTCCTCGCGCACGAATTCCGGGGTGATGATCTGCTGGATCGACGCACCGAATGCCTCGCCAGGATGCTGCTGCAGCAGTGCGGCATCGCGGATGGCTTCCAGCCGCTGGTTTTCGCGGATTGCCACGAATTCCATTTCCGGGGTGATGATGCCGCGGCGCGCATAGTGCATCTGGGTGACGTTGGCGCCGGCCCGCGCGCGACGTGGCAGGCTGCGCGCGGGGAAGCGCACCGGGTCCAGCTTCGGATCATGTTCGCGCGCGCGGCCAAACGAGGAGCTGAGGCCGTCGAGCTGTTCGGTGTCGTTGCGCTCCTCCACCCAGCCACGCCGCAATGCCGGCAGGCCCGCAGACAGATCGATGCGCACGTCCGGATCGGTGTACGGGCCGGAGGTGTCGTAGACGGTGACCGGTGCGTTCTCTTCGCCACCGAACACGGTGGGCGTGCGGGTCAGCGCGATCTCACGCATCGGCACCTGCAGATCCGGGCGCGAGCCGGGCACGTGGATCTTGCGCGAGCCGGGTATGGGCCGGGTCACGGACTCGGAGAGTTGCTGGGCCTGTTGCTGCAGGGCGGAGAGCTGTGCGTTCATCGGGCATCGTCCAGGAAGGTCAGGGACGAAGCGGCGGCGCACTGCCCCCGCGCCCGGACGGCACCAAAGCGCTCCTTGGGCAGGTTCCGGGTACGGCTGCATTGCAAAGCTTCCCTACGCCGGTATGAGCCGGATCAGGTTCCAAGGGACTATCTCAACCGTGGCCACAAGGCCGCGGTACCCCCGCTTCTTGGTGGGCATTAGAGCATAGAAACCACTCGGTCTCCTGGCCGATCGCCCACGCAGGGCGCGGATCTACCGCGCCTGCGTTAACAGAACCGTGACGTCGCATTCAGTAACGTGCACGCGCGCCGCACCATTGCACGCGGCGCTTTCCCTGCCGCCATAGCGGTACCTGTCCGGTGCGCACACTTTCGCCGGCCCACTCCCTGCAAGCTTTCGCTCGCTCCCCTCAATCCCTTGATCGGAGAAGCTCCTTCATGGTGTTTCGCATTTCCATCGCACTGGTGCTTGCCCTGGTGCTGCTCGCCGGCCTCGCGCCCGGCCCCTTCAATACCGTCGTGCAGGCGGCGCTGGGTGATGTTATCCGCAGCGTCGGTTGGCTGTACCTGCTGGTGGTATTCCTGGCGCTGGTGTTCCTGATGTACCTGGCCTTCGGCCGCTTCGGCAACCTGCGCATCGGTGGCGAAGACGCCGAGCCCGAGTTCTCGCGCGCCAGCTGGATGTCGATGCTGTTCGCTGCCGGCATGGGCATCGGCCTGGTGTTCTGGGGCGCGGCCGAGCCGATCTCACACTTCACCAAGCCACCGGAAGGAATTGAACCGCAGAGCATGGATGCCGCGCGTGCATCGATGCGCTATGCGTTCTTCCACTGGGGCCTGCATCCGTGGGCGATCTATGCACTGATCGGCCTGGCGATGGCCTGGTTCCAGTTCAACCGCAATGGGCGCGGGCTGGTCAGCGATATGCTGCAGCCGATCATCGGCCGCCACCATCGCGGCTGGATCGGCCGTGTCGTCAACATCGCGGCGGTGGTCGCCACGGCGATCGGCGTGGCGACGACGCTCGGCTTCGGCACCATCCAGATCGCTGCAGGCGTGGAGCGCGTATTTGGCCTGCAGGCGACTGTACCGGTGCAGATGACCATCATCGCCATTGCCTTCGTGCTGTACATGGCCTCGACCGCCAGCGGTGTGGAGCGCGGCGTGAAGTGGCTGTCCAACTTCAACCTGGCACTGGCTGCATTGCTGGCCGCGACCGTACTTGTGCTGGGGCCGACTGGCTTCATCTTCGATACGTTCACCACCACGCTGGGTTCCTACCTCAACCAGTTGGTGACCATGAGCCTGCGCATGTCACCGTTCTCCGGCAGCACGTGGGTGGCCGACTGGACGATCTTCTACTGGGCCTGGTGGATTTCGTGGGCCCCGTTCGTGGGTTCCTTCATCGCGCGCATCTCGCGCGGCCGCAGCGTGCGCGAGTTCGTGATCGGCGTGGTGTTGGCACCGACCCTGCTGGGCTTCTTCTGGTTCGCCGTGTTTGGGGGAACGGCATTGTGGGCGCAGATCTTCGGCCACGCCGACCTTGTGCAGGCGCTGGGCAATGGCTATGAGACGGTGCTGTTCACCCTGTTCGACAGCCTGCCGGCGTCGCTGATGCTGTCGGCAGTGGCGTTGGTGCTGTTGATGATCTTCTTCGTGACCTCGGCCGATTCGGCGGTTCTGGTACTGGCCAGCATGTCCACCGACGAAGCCGGGGATCCGCCGCTGAAGCGCAAGCTGGCCTGGGGCATCGCGGTAGCGTTGATTGCGGCGGCATTGCTGCTGGCGGGCGGGCTGGATGCGCTGCAGGGCATGATCACGATTGCCGCGTTGCCGTTCGCGCTGCTGATGGTGCTGGTGATGGTGTCGCTGTACCGGGTCCTGGACCAGGAGTACACGCGGGAGCGGCGGCAGGCGCAGCGCCAGCGACGCATGATCGATGCGTGGATCGCACGCGAGATGGCAGCGCAGGAAGAGACCCAGGCGGAGGCAGCACGCGCGCAGGATCAGGATTGAGGGTGTTTTGCAGCCTGCGGCTGCACCGCTTTTTTCAGGCAAAGGCAAGGGCCGAAGCCAAGGCGGCTCTGGGTTATTGCTGGTTGGGCGGGGCGGTATGGGTGGGCAGGACACGCCGTAAACCCATCCCTGGGGGCTCGATGGCRCCATCCATGGCGCCAACGGTCCTGCCCACCCACACCGCCCCACCCCCGACAGATTTCCGGTGACGGTTGGTTCTCCACGCCATGCGTGGATGAAGGTGTAT